>NZ_JBIYDB010000020.1:0-81480 GCF_044908325.1 Arthrobacter sp. GAS37 | reverse complement strand
GCCCGCGTATCGTCGACTGGCCGGACACCGGCTCCTGACCACTCACCGTCCGGAATAGGCCATTCCGGACTCGAGAACACCCGGCACTTCTAGATCCGAACAAGGCGAGCGCCACGGGCACCACGAACCCGAAAGACGCGGTGGAGAACACTCTGCACACGGCCATCTGCGCTCACAAGGTCACCCTGTCCGCAGCCCAGAATGCGATCGCCCACAACTGGGTCACTGCGGTCAAAGACCTCGGTTTGTAGCTCCGCGAAGCGCTGTCTCCGACGATCAGGGTCGGAGCTGGGGTATAGTCGCCCCATGCTCTCCATGCGTCGATTTACTTGCCCCCGACCGGGTTCCGGTCGCGAGGGCTCTCAGGCGCGCGCCTAGGTCCTGGCGCCGGATTTGAGTCGGGGAAGGAACCCGCCACTCAGATCCGAACATAAGGACCAACAATGCCCGCTTATCTAAGTCCCTCGGAACTCAACGATGCTTTGACCATCCGGGATCTCTCAAATCCGGACGGCCGGCCTCATGCAATGCAGGCGCTCTTGCAGGGCATCATCCACGCGCTCGGCACCAAATGGCGTGTGCCTGAACGGATCGTTCGGAACAGCCCGCTGGTGAGCGTGGCCGACAACTACGACCACTTGGGGTTCAACAAGTCGGACGTGACTCGGGATCAAAGATACTCCCGCTACGTCAGCCCTACAGTGATGCTCCGCAGCCATACCTCGGCTTCCATCCCGTCCTTGCTGCGGGCACTGGATCCAGACGAATCCATCGACGAGTTATGGGCCATCCCCGGTGTTGTCTACCGGCGCGATTCCATCGACCGCACCCACGTGGGAACTCCCCACCAGGTCGATCTGTGGCGCGTCAGCTCGCTGGAACGCCTCGACTCGGGTGACCTGCAGGAAATGATCGCCTCCCTCGTGCAAGAGGTCCTCCCGGGGGCGCAATGGCGCTCGGTTTCGGCAGTTCACCCCTACACCAGGGAGGGCTTGCAGGTCGATGTCCTCATGGACGGGGAGTGGCTCGAACTCGCGGAATGCGGGCTCATGGCCCCGCATCTGTTCTCCGGAGCCGGCCTGGATCCCGCAAGGTGGTCGGGACTGGCCCTGGGGATGGGTTTGGACCGGGCCCTGATGCTGCGCAAAGGCATCCCGGACATCAGGTTGCTAAGGTCCACGGACAAAAGAATCGAACAACAGATTCTGGACCTGTCCCAATGGAAACCGGTCTCCCAGATGCCCTCGATCCGCAGGGACATTTCCATTGTCGTTCCCGCGGATTTGGACGCCGAAGTGCTAGGAGACCGGGTTCGGACAGCCTTAGGCGAACAAGCCGAAGATCTGGAAAGCGTCGAACTCCTGGCGCTGACTTCATATCGAGAACTTCCCGTGGCAGCGCGGGAGCGGCTCCGCATCCACGACGGACAGGCCAACGCCCTGATACGCCTGGTGCTTCGCCCCCTCACCCGGACCATGACAGATCCCCAAGCCAACCAGATCCGGGACGATGTTTACCTTGCCCTGCACGAGGGTCCGGTCAAGGAGCTCATCGCGGGATAGAGCATGAGCGGTTCACTCCAAATGATGCCGAGCACCGAGGGATACGTCGGCAAAAGGTCCCCCCGGGAACCTCGAGCGACGTCCCTGGAGTGACGGCAACCTCGTCGAGTCCATCCAGTGCAGGAGAGTTTGTCATCGGGTAGACGAGCCGGATCGGATTTGAAATCCAAACCCGAAGCATGCTTAGTATGAAGTAACGGCCGTATCGATCGGCTGCCGAACCAGAGGAGGAAACACCATGGGACTAGGCGACAAGATTGAGAACGCTGCCGAGAAGGCCGGCGGCAAGGGCAAGGAAGCTGCCGGTAACGCCACGGGCGATGAAAACCTGAAGGCGGAAGGCCAGAACGACCAGGCCAAGGGCGATTTGAAGCAGGCCGGCGAGAAAGTCAAGGACGCCTTCAAAAAGGACTGACCTGACGGTCTAGCGAAGGGTGCATCCCATGGGGGTGCGCCCTTCGCTAGGCGGAGCAGCACTCCTCGAAACCCCTTTACCACTTGGCTTTCCGGACTGGATAGCCGAGACGGTCCAGGCATTCCAAGACGTCGTACGGGTGTTCGGTATAGAACGTCCACGGCATGTTTTCTTCCGCAAGGACGTTGACCCCCAGAGGGTTCAGGACCGTGGGTCGACTCATGTAGGCATCGCGGACGGAGGAACGCTCCAGCCCCCACGGGCCGAAGAATCGCCTCATCCAGTTGAACCTCATCTGAAAGTCAAGATGCGATGCGCTTGGAGTCAGGACGATCCAAGGCCCGAGGACCCCAATCATCTTTCCGGGTCTTGCCAGTCCGCCGTTGAAAGTCTCTGTCATTGAAATCCTCTACAGGATCGAAGGGAGACGTTGATGTGGTTCATGTGCGCCTGGACGCAGATCCCAGGCCAAGCTGCCCAAGGACCAGGGCAGTTCCTCTCTCAGCCCACGACGATGGACATCGGCAAACCGCCCCCATCCTCGGAAGGGTCGATGCTGTCGAGCTGCCATCCATTCGCGGATGCCCGGAACACCGCGGTCTGCGGCAACGAGTAGCCTGACGGGACGTTGCTCGGCCCATTCGCCATCGAAGCAAGAGATTCCTCGGTCTGTTCCTTGAAGTAGACGATCGCCTTCGAACCGGTCACCTCAATCGACTCCACCGTCACCGCCGTCGAAAAGGACGTGTACCAGAAGCCTACTGACCTGAATCGAGCCTTCGAACGCTCCACCACCGGAAGGTCCCGACCACGCTTGGCCCGGTAGGCGGCCGTCGTCTGCCCGTCGGCGAGGCGGGGAGCCGGCGGAGTGTCGAGAACGGCGCCGTTGCGATCCTCGACGGCGGTCTGAATGATGGCCGAAAGCTTGTCCGACGACGGGCTCGGCACCGATGAGGTCGATCCCGTCGTGGGCGGCCCGGATACCACTTGACACCCGGAGAGGGCCAACCCGAGCAGTACTGCGACCGCGGCCAAAGTGCGTGGATGCTTCATCCTTGGCCCCCTTACTGTGGATGTCCTCACAGCCTCCACCGCACACCTCAGCCAGTCAACTGTGTTCTTACCGCGATGCGCTATCCCTTCCGGGACCCGACGAAAGACAGTTCCCAGGCCCACGGCGTCAGGCAGCACGCTCGCGCGAAAAAACTCCGCACACTTACTATTCATGGACGCCGGGCATCCTCAAACGTATTGTGATCTGCACCCGGCTCTTGCTGATCCGGGGACCGCGTCAATGGGGTCGCAGTGAATCGCATCTGGGGGATTTGATGACGCCGCTTGTCCAGTCCGAGGGCGAATTACACCTGCACGCAGAGGTGAACACCGTTTCCGACGCGGACGGCGGTGGGGCGTGGTTCAGTTCAGAACACGAAAACGTCAGGCTTGAGGACGCGGGCGAAGGGATCCTCCGGATCACTTTGCGCCCGGGGGCCCGGATCACCGCAGAGGACGGAGCTCTTGTCCGGGAGCGGTACCTGGCTCTGACCGGCGGAACGGGCGCCGCGGTACTTCTGCAGGTCATCGGCGTCGAGTCTGTCAGCCGCGACGCCGTCCGATTCTTCAGCGAAGCCGTCACCATCACGGCCTTTGCGATCCTGGGCAGCACTCCGGTGGACCGTGTCATTGCACACGGCAGGCACGGACTCCCTGCACCGCAGTGCCCGACCCGGTATTTCTCCGACGAACAAGATGCCCTGGGGTGGCTCCGCGCCCTGCGTGCCGAGCGGGTCCCGGAACTTCTGGAGGGCTGAGGGCAGCGCATCAACTAGCTGTTTGGCTTGGAACTCCATCCAATAAGCGGCAAAAGGTCGGTGGCGATGTCCTGAACGCTGCGGTTGTCCGTGGGGACCCGGTGCACCCAGTCCGGGGTCAGGAGCTCAAGCTCCCGTGCAGCGGTATTCCCGCGGTCAAGATGTTCCTGCAGGTCGCTGCCCTGGATGCGCCCGCGCAGGTAGGTCGAGGCGGTCTCATCGGTGGCGGTCAGCAGAACAGCAATGATTCGTGGTTCATCTCCCATGGCCGCGGCCAGCTCGTGTGTGAACCGGACGCTGACCGTGTTCGTGTAGATCATCCGCCGGTAGCCAAGATCCCGGTAATTTGCCCAGACAGCTGCCAGATTACGCTCGGCAAGATGGTGTTCCCACGGATGGGGGAAGGCCAGATCGAGGGTGTCCCCTTCGATAACGCAGTGTTTGACGTTCAGGGCGGTGAGTTGGGCATGGAGTTCAAACGCCACGGAACTCTTACCGGCACCCGATCGGCCACCGATGAAAAGAACCTCACTCTCCATGCTCACCCCTTCAGTATTGTCCAAAAGCGCGCGGAGGTCAGACCGTTTCGTTCTGCCCTGAATCAACGAGGGTCACCCCAGCGACCGACCGGTTCTCCCGTGGCACCTCTTGGGGAACGACGCGAATGTTACCCGGCCGGATCCGCATCAGGTTTCTCATGCCACCTATGTGCGCGGCAGTCCCTGTCCCGCTCCCCTACAAGGTGGGCTGGCACTTTCCTTGACCGAGGAGGGAGAGCCCCGTGAGGTCCCCCGCACCGAACGTCACCACTCCTGGAGTCTCGGAGGGATTCATGATCTGGCTTGGGTCATTGACATGGTCCAGGCCCACCACGTGACCGAGCTCGTGCTCGATCACGGCCCGGACCTGTTCCGTTCCGAGTTCTTCGGACATTCGTTGAAGTGCAGGGCCGTTCAGTTCCAGCTGCCCGCTGATGTAGGTGAAGCCGGTATTGCCGAAACTGACTGCTTCACTGCCACCCAGGCCCATGACGGTGTTTCCTTGTGCAGGATTCGTGAATTTCGGTTGTTCGGCGTGGGTTTCCCAGGCGATGAGTACAGGAGCCCAGCGGTCCCCGTATCGTTCCTTCTGGTAGGACCGGTGGTCCGCGGATGGCGCCTCGGCCGTTTCGCCGTCGTTGACGAAGGTCAGGCCCGTTGCCTGGGAGATGGAAGTGATGGCTTCCTGGATGAGCTCGGCTCCGGCGGCCGGCGCGTTGTCGGGGCGGGTGACGTAGTGGATGGCCCGGCACGGGTCGTAGGTGACGGGTTTGCCGTCGTCGCGCGTATGCAGGAACGCGTACGACTTGCTGGTCACTGTCAACGGTGCGGGTTGCCCGAGCGGGCCAGGGTTCTCCCCGATACCCGCCGGTGGATGATCCTTTGCCTGGAGGGCCGTGGCGCCCGCCGGGAGGTCACCCGCGGCAGCGCCGCCCGATGCCTGGGGGCGGATCACCCCGGGATTGGCAATGCCGGGCAGGCCACCAAGTCCGTTCAGTCCGGGTACGAAGGGGGACAGAAAATAGAACCCAGCCAAGAGGCCAGCCGTACCGATCAGGACAGAAATGGTTCTGGCAACCCGCCGCTTGGGTCGCGGGGCAGGAGCAGCCGGCGCTTCACGCCAGGCACCCGGTGAGGGGGCACGGTCCCCCAACATTTCTTCAAGCTTCCAGAGCGGAATACGCTCCGGCACTTTCCGTGGGTCAGGTGTTGAACCGCCGGTGACCTGCCCGTAGTTGTCTTCGCCGTCCCTCGAATCCCCCATCGTCAGAGTGTATCTCTCAGGTAAGTGGGGACCTCATGTACATCCGGGCCTTGCCGCGTGTTAGTGGGCCCCCTCCGTGCGTGCCAGGAACCGGCCCGTCCGGCGAAAGTCGCTGACGAGAAACCCCATCCCGACAAGTAGTACAGCCACGCTAATTGCCAAAAGCCACGCGCCCGTAAGGTCATTGCGCAGTGCAAAGTGCACCCACTGGGGAATGAAGATGAGCGGATACAACGGCGCCAAGAGCAGCTGAGTGGCAAGGCCCTTTCGCCGCTGCACCGCAGCAGCCCGTACGACCGCAAGATGTTCCGGTTCGATCGGCGCCTTCCCGGCGATCTGACGTTGGATCTGTTTCCGCTCGCCCTTCTCCAGCGATAGCAGCACGTCGATCCTTCCGAAATTGGCAGCAGGCACCACGCTCTTCGCGTTGTAGACCAGGCCACCAATCAAAGAACCAAATGCGGCAAGGACAAGCCCAAACACCAGATACGACGTCCAGCCCGCCGGATCGCCCCCGAAGGCCAGCATCCCAACCCCGGTCCCGGCGGCAATCAAGACGATCAGGCCGGCAGGAAAATACCGCGCGAAATAGGTTTTCACGGCCGCGCCCAGGCCGTTGTCCGCGATCCCTTGGGCTCTTCTGGCGGCCTGCGCCCAACGATCGTCGGATTCTGCCATGAGATCGTCAATGCCGCTCATCGTCTGCTTCCCGTGGATTCAGCTCTCTCCAGGCGGTCGGCCCTCAAGCTCATCGGTCACCGCGATCACACCACGATCATCAGCCCACTTAGCAGTTAAGACAAGAAGACCCCGCACCTGTTATGTGCGAGGCCTTCCCGTTGAGAAACTCCGCAAAGTTGTGAAACTACGCGAGTTGAGAACTATACGAGTTGAGAACTATGCGAAGTCTGAGACTGCCGGATCCGGTCCGATGCGGCCTTCGGCGCCTCGGTCCAGGCCGTTGATGGCCTCAATGTCGGCCTCATCCAAGGTGACGCCAAGTGCTGCGAAGTTTTCCTGGATCCGGGACTCGGTCACGGACTTGGGGATCACGACGTTGCCGATCGCGAAGTGCCAGGCGATGACCACCTGCGCCGGGGTGGCGCCGTGCTTGGCGGCGATCTCGGCGATAGTGGCGTTCTCAAGGAGCTCGCCGCCCTGGCCCAAAGGCGACCAGGCCTGCGTCAAAATGCCCCGTGCCGTAGCGAACTCCCGGAGTTCCGACTGGTTGAAGAACGGGTGGAGTTCGATCTGGTGGATCGCCGGAACAACGCCGGTCTCGTCGATCAGGCGCTGCAGACCGTCCTTGCTGAAGTTGGAGACGCCGATGGACTTGATGCGTCCGCGCTTCTGGAGCTCAATGAGCGCCTTCCAGGTGTCCACGAACTTGTCCTGCTTGGGCTGCATCCAGTGGATCAGGTACAGGTCAAGGGTTTCCAGGCCGAGGCGGCTCATGGATTCTTCAAAAGCCGCGAGCGTGGACTCGTAGCCCTGGTCCGCATTCCACAACTTGGTGGTGATGAAGATTTCCTCGGGCTTGAGGCCGGAGGATGCGATGGCGCGTCCCACGCCTGCCTCGTTGCCGTAGATCTTGGCGGTATCGATGTGGCGGTAGCCGGCTTCGAAGGCCTGACGCACCACCTTCTCGGCTACATCGTCCTCAACCTGCCACACCCCGTAGCCGAGCTGGGGAATGGAGTTGCCGTCGTTAAAAGTAAGGTTCGGTGACGAAGTCATGGCTTCCATCCTGCCAGCCGCTCACACCGGGTGGCTACGGATTCCTGCTCCTCTAAGCTAGGCGCTTAATAGTTGTTATGTGGGAATAGACGCGTCTGCACCTAAATCGCCGATAGCCTACGAGCCGGCTTTGGCCTTCAGTAGCCGTTCGGCTTCTTCGACATGCTCGTAAACGGCTTCAGCGCGTCGTCGCACCGAAACGGCTCCCACAGGAACGGGCCCGACGGCGAGACGCAGCATCGCGGCCGCCTCCGCCGTCGTGGCAAGAGAGTTCCCCGCTTTGGACAGCGCACGATGGACGTCTGCGAGCGATCCGGGAATGTCCAGCCCGTCACTGGGCGCACGGAGCTGGGCCTCGACGCAGATGGCACGTACCCTGGACGACAAGTCCGCCAGTTCGTTCGCAATGGCCACGAGTTCGACGTAAAGCTGTTCGTCTTCTACGCCTTCAAGCACTTGGTGGTACCGGTCAAGGCCGCGATGGAAGCGATCGTGGGCACGCCTCCACAGTCCTTTGCCAAGTTCAGCATCATCCTTCCGTCCCTGTCGGACGGCCCCAAAGAATCCCAATCCAGCGCTCAGAGGTATTGGCCCGGGTGACGGTCCGGGTCTTCGACGCGAGGCTGCTTGCCGGGTTCCGCTTCCTTGCCGGGAAGGTGGGCACGCTGCGGTTCACCATTTTCGCCGATAACGACGCCGGGGGCGATCATGGTTCCTGGCGGCAGTTGGCGAAGCTGCAGCTGGGCGACAGCGTGCTCCCGGGCCGCCTGCTGGGCAGCAATGGCGGTCTGGATTCCATGGAACAACCCTTCGAGCCAACCGACAAGCTGGGCCTGCGCGATCCGTAGTTCGGCGTCAGAGGGCGTGGCGTGTTCAGGGAAGGGGAGGCTGATGCGTTCCAGCTCTTCCACAAGTTCCGGCGCGAGGCCCTCTTCCAGCTCTTTGATGGAGCGTTCGTGGATCGCGGCAAGGCGTCCGCGTGCTGCCTCGTCCAAGGGGGCACTCTTCACTTCTTCGAGGAGCTGGCGGATCATGGTGCCGATCCGCATGACCTTGGCTGGTTCGTCAACGAGGTCCTGCAGGGTGCTGCCCTTCTTGACGCCAGGCTTGCCGTCGGCCTGGGGACCCGCTTCCGACGTGCTCTGTGCCGTGCCAGCGTCCAAGGTTGTGCCCTCCACCGGGATGTCGTCGAAACTCTCACCACTGGGTTGAGTGTCGTCCTGATCGCTCATGCGTTCATACTCTCACGGGCCGCAACTCAGCCCAGTGCCTTGACGAGTATTTCGCCTTCGTCCTTAGCGAAACCACATTTTTCGTAGAAGCCCGTGGCATAGAGGTTCGCGGGGACCCAGACTTCTTCCATCCCGTGTTCCCGCATCCACTCCTCCATGACGGCCACGAGGGAGCGGCCGATACCGCGGCGGCGCCACTCCATATGAGTCCCCATTTCCATGAGGAGCAGCTCGGCCCAAGGCCCGGCATTGCGCCGGCGCTGAATGCAGCAGTGGAGGAATCCCACTAACCCGCCGCCGAGCTCGGCCAGCCAAAACAGCACGGTAGGGTCGCCCAAAAAGGAGCGGGCGCCGTCGTACGTCAACGCCCCTGACGGCGCGACTGAAGGATCCTCGTCGAACAAGTTATCCGTTTCCGCCAAGCGCATCAGCGCGTCGGCGTCGTCGGGGCCGAGCAGCCGGATCCGGACGTCGGCATTCGTCAATGTTTCGATGTCAGCACCTCCCCTGCGGAGAAGTCTATGCCGTGGGTGTCCCCGCAGAGCGGACAGTTCCCAGCATGCCGTTGCTGGCGCCATTGGCCTGCTGGACCAGCCTGGCGTCGCAAAGATCCAGCCAGCGGGCCTCCGCCTCGGCATGGAAGATCAGGGAGTCCAGGACGAGCAGCCTGGCCGTATCTGTCACTCTTTGGTTGGCGGCCAAGTCCTTGCGGTCCTGGGTGTACTCCTGCAGTTCCCGCAGGGAAATCTCACGTTGAGCCTGGATGAGCGCGGGGACGTCTGTGCCCGCCGTCGTGACGGCCAGCGCCAACTTGATGGCCAATTCGTTCCTCGGCGGAGCTCCCCGATCCACTGCAGTTGAAAACCATCGGCGGATCTCTGCAGTCCCGGCGTCGGTGATGCTGAAAAGCACGTGGCCTCGGCCGTCGTCGCCCTCTTTGCGGACCAAAGCGTCGCGCTCCAGCCGGTTCAGGGTGGTGTACACCTGTCCGATGTTCAGCGGCCAGACGGCTCCCGTGCGTTCCTCGAACGCCGCCCGCAGTTGGTAGCCGTAGCGTGGTTGCTCCTGAAGCAATGCCAGGATGCTATACCGGATGGACATCGCTCTCCTTCGTACTGCCGGTTTGGCGGGAGCCGCTAGAGCAGCAGCAGGATTTTGCCCATGTGCTCGCCGGAATCGAAGTACTCGTGGGCTTCGCGGACCTGCTCCAAGGGGAACGACTTGGCCACGAACGGCTTGATCCGGCCGTCGGCCAGCATCGGCCAGACCGATTCGCGGACGGCGTTCATGATGACACCCTTCTCGGCGACCGGCCGCGGACGCAGCGCCGTGCCGATGATCGCCGCGCGTTTGCTGACCAATTGGCCGAGGTTGAGTTCACCCTTGACGCCACCCTGCAGCCCGATCACCACCAGCCGGCCGTAGTCCGCGAGTGCTTCCACGTTCTGCTGCAGGTATTTAGCCCCGACGACGTCGAGAATCAGGTCCGCGCCTTTGCCGCCGTTTTGCGCCTTGAGGCTTTCGGCGAAATCTTCTTCCGCATAATTGATGGCAATGTCGGCCCCGAGGAAGGCTTTCGCGGTCCCGACCTTTTCGGCCGTGCCGGCCGTCGCCGCGACCGTGGCACCGTACGCTTTGGCGAGTTGGATGGCCATGGTGCCGATGCCGCCAGTGGCGCCGTGGATTAGTACCGTCTCACCGGCCTGCAACTGGGCAGTCATGATGAGGTTCGAGTAAACCGTTGCGGCTACTTCCGGCAAGGATGCGGCGGTGACCAGATCCACGCCGTCGGGCAATCGCAAAACCTGCTCCGCCGGGACAGCAACCTGCTGCGCGTAGCCGCCACCCGAAAGCAGGGCCACTACCTTGTCGCCCACGGAAAACGGCTTGCTCACCTCGGGCCCGAACGCGGCAATCCTGCCGGAGACCTCAAGGCCGGGAATTTCGGATGCTCCCGGTGGTGGCGGGTAGAACCCGCGGCGCTGCTGGACGTCTGCCCTGTTTAGACCGGCGGCGACGACGTCGATGAGAACCTCGCCGGGGCCGGGAACCGGAGCAGGGACGTCGCGGATTTCCAGAACCTCAGGCCCGCCCGGTTTGGAGATGTAGACGGCTTTCATAGAGTGCTCCCGATCCCTTGCTCAGTGCAGTTGGCCTTTCAGACACCTTAACCGCGTTAATCGCGGCGGCAGGTTTTTGGCGCAGCCAACTCCCTATGAAACACTACTAGGCAGGGAAGGTTGTCCGAGCGGCCTAAGGAGCTGGTCTTGAAAACCAGTGTGCGGTAACCCCGCACCAAGGGTTCAAATCCCTTACCTTCCGCGTGGCGCGGCGATCGCGCAGCTGAGAGGCCGGTTCATGCGAATCTTCGGATTCCGTGGCCGGCCTCTTTTGCGTTAAACCCGCTGGTTCGCGGTCCCGCGCCCTTGCGGGGTACCCCTAAGAAACGCCAATGGCCGGTTCCGCGGACGGAACCGGCCGGAATCGGCGTCGGGAGCTGAAGCAGCCTAGACGGCTACTTCGACGTATCCGTCCACCAGGCGGGTGGCGTAGCTTGTGAGCCGCAGTTCGGGATTGGTGAAGCATTCGCCGGTTTCGAGGTCGTAGACCTCTTTGTGCAACGGCGAGGCGATGGTGGGACGGCTGCCCCGGGAACCGACGATTCCCCGCGCCATGACGTTGGACAGCGTTGCCGGGTCCTGCTGGGATACCGCCAGGACATCATCCGGCGTGGTGCGGAAAAGCGCTACTTGCTTGCCTCCGACAAGGGCAGCTTCGCCCCAAGCCGGTTCCAGCTCGTCGATTGCGCAGACGCGGTGCCAGCCTGACGCGGTCGGCGCACTCCGCTGTTGTTGTTTTTCCCGATCCAGAATTACGGTCATTTCAGCCCCTATCGCTTAGCCTGCCGGTCCGGCGGATCCAACTCCGCCATCCGGCACGGGCCGTTTGCGGCCACAACTTCACGGTAGGCCCGCCATGTTTCGCCGGAATGCAATCAATGTGTCCTGCTCGTAAAGGAGACCTCACTTCGCCGCAATCCTCACCGTGATGCCGAAGTTAAGCCCCCGAAACAAAAGGGAAACTGAAGCGAAACTGCGTGTCTTTAGTCTGAAGTGACAAGTCGCGGATGACGGTTCTGCGGCACATGCGAAAGGCCGCCAGTGACCGGACATACTTCCCCTTTAGAGAACCCGCGCCGCATTGTCGTCGCCGGCGGAGGCCCTGCGGCCCACCGTTTTGCCGATGCCATGCATACCCGCGGTCTCGAGGGCTGGCACGTCACGGTCCTGACCGAGGAAGCGCATCTTCCCTATGACCGGGTCACGCTGAGCAAGGCGCTCATCGAGGTGGACTGCGACCTCACCCTCGGGCACGCGTCGATGTGGGACCACGATGCCCTGGAGCTGCGCACTGGCGAGCGGGTGGTCAAGATCAACCCCGACGCCAAGTCCGTGGAAACCGCGGCCGGCAACAGCTACGAATACGACGCCCTCGTGGTCGCGACGGGTTCGAATGCCGCCCGCCTTCCCATCCCGGGCGCCGAGCACACACACGTCTACCGCACGCTCGAAGACGTCTGGGCCATCAACGAGGCCATCACGCACCTCTCGGAGAAGCTTGGCCGCAAGGTCAATGCGGTCACCATCGGCGGCGGTCTTCTCGGCCTCGAATCGGCCGCAGGCACGGAGCGGTTGGGCGCCACTCCGATCGTCATCGACGGCGCGTCCTGGCTGATGGCCACCCAGCTCGACGAAGGCGCCGGCCAGGCACTGGGCCGTCTCATCAAAGACAAGGGCTTCGAAATCCACGGCGGTGTGTTCCCGTCCGAAGTCTTGTCCGACGACGACGGCCAGGTCACCGGCGTCCTCATGGCCGACGGCCGCATCATCAACGCCGACATCGTGATCGTCGCGATCGGGGTCAGGCCGCGCGATGAACTCTTCCGTGCAGCGGAGGGCGAGGAGCAGGTCTTCACGCTTGGCCAGCGCGGCGGTGTTGTCATTTCCGATGCTTGCGAGACCGAGATCCCCGGAATCTTCGCCATCGGTGAGGTGGCGAACTTCGAGGGCATGTGCCTGGGGCTCGTGGCGCCGGCGAACACGATGGCCGAGATCGTGGCCGACCGCCTGCACGGCGGGCAGGCGACGTTCCCCGGCTTCGACACCGCCACCAAGCTCAAGCTCTCCGGCGTGGACGTGGCCAGCTTCGGCGACGCGTTCGCCAAGACCGAGCACTCCCTGGAGATCGTCTACGCCGACCCGGCCCGGGGTGTCTACCAGAAGATCGTCACCACCGACGACGCCAAGACCCTGCTCGGCGGCATCTTCGTCGGCGACGCCACCCCCTATATGAGCCTGCGCCCCCTGCTCGGCCGCGAACTCCCCGCCGAACCCGGCGCCTATTTGACCGCGGCCGGGGGCGGGGACGCCCCGGACACCGAACTGCCCGACGACGCGATCCTGTGCTCCTGCAACAACGTCCCCGCCGGGAACATCCGCGACGCCGTCAACGGCTGCGGCTCCTGCGAGGGCAACGCCCCCGTCCGGGAACTGGGCGAGCTGAAGACCTGCTCCCGGGCCGGCACCCAGTGCGGCTCCTGCGTGCCGATGCTCAAGAAACTCCTCGAAGGGGAACTGAAGAAGTCCGGCATCGAGGTCTCCAAGGCGTTGTGCGAGCACTTCAGCCTCTCCCGCCAGGAACTCTTCGACGCCATCCGCGTCCTGGAACTGGACTCCTTCGAGGACTTCCTCGCCAAATACGGCACCGGCGCCGGCTGCGACATCTGCAAACCCACCATCGCCTCCATCCTCGCCTCGCAGCATTCCGCGTACGTGCTCGACGCCGGGCGCGGCACCCTGCAGGACACCAACGACCGCGCACTGGCCAACATGCAAAAAGACGGCACCTACTCCGTGGTCCCCCGCATCCCGGGCGGGGAGATCACGCCCGACAAGCTCGTTGTCATCGGCACGATCGCCAAGAAGTACGGCCTTTACACGAAGATCACCGGCGGGCAGCGGATCGACATGTTCGGGGCCCGCCTCGAACAACTCCCGCTCATCTGGGGCGAGCTCATTGACGCAGGCATGGAGTCCGGCCAGGCGTACGGCAAGAGCCTGCGCACCGTGAAATCGTGCGTGGGCTCGACCTGGTGCCGCTTCGGTGTCCAGGACTCCGTCGCCATGGCCATCAACCTGGAACTGCGCTACCGCGGCCTGCGCAGCCCGCACAAACTCAAAATGGGCGTCTCCGGCTGCGCCCGCGAATGCGCCGAAGCCCGCGGCAAGGACGTCGGCGTGATCGCGACATCGGAGGGCTGGAACCTCTACGTCGGCGGCAACGGCGGAGCGAACCCCGCCCACGCCCAGCTCCTCGCCGGCGGCTTGGACGACGAGACCCTGGTGAAATACATCGACCGCTACTTCATGTACTACATCCGCACCGCGGACCGGCTCCAGCGCACCGCCCGCTGGCAGGAAGAACTCGACGGCGGCCTTGAGCACGTGCGCCAGGTCGTCGTCGGCGACTCCCTCGGCATCGCCGACGAGCTCGAAGCCGCCATGGCCAAGCACGTCGGGTCCTACGAGGACGAGTGGGCAGCGACCCTGAAAGACCCGGAACGGCTCCGCCGCTTCCGTTCCTTCGTCAACGCCCCCGAGCAGGAAGACGAGGCCATCGTCTTTGTTCCAGAACGCGGCCAGATCCGCCCCGCGACCAACGAAGAGAAAAGCGCGGTCTTGATTTCTTCCGCGAGCATCCCCGTCCGCGGACGCGAGGACTAAGAACGCACCCTACGGCGAGCTACGGGGACGGCGAGTGGTCGCCGCGGGCTCCGATCACGCCGCCCCCTAGCTCGCCGTCGGCGTTTTCCAGAATCGCGCTGAGGCGTTCGACCTGCTCAGCCAACCGGCGAATCTCCTGTTTCATGGGCTCCTCGGCGACTGTCGCGGCGGCCGCAGCTCCGGATGAGACCTGTTCAACGAGCCACGAGGCAACCGAAGCGGTCACGACGCCCAAGACAGCGATTCCACACACCATCAAGCCTCCGGCAACGCAGCGGCCCACAACCGTGACCGGGTAGTGGTCCCCGTAGCCGACAGTAGTGATGGTGACCATCGCCCACCAGATGGCGTCGCCAAAGTTGGTAATGTTGGCGCCCGCGGCGTTCCCCTCCGCATCAAGCACGGCGAGCGCACCGCAGTACGTCAGGAGGGCCGCGGACCCGAGAACAAAAGTGAGGATGCGGCCCCGCATGGCGTTCCCGGCGGTGCGATGGAGCAACTTCAGGAGTGTCACGAGCCGTGCAACGCAGCATTGCCGCCATCGCTCTTGGGTCATTCGTCGATATTAGCCACCTACCCTATTGACCGCGTTCACCTGCTGGCACTCGGCTGCCTCCCAGCTAACGTTCATCTCCCAGTAACCGATACTGGCTAGGATCGAACCCATGATTAATATGATCCAGGCCATCGTCATGGGCCTGTTGCAGGGAATCACCGAGCTCTTCCCGATTTCCAGCCTCGGCCACAGCGTCATCTTGCCCAAGCTCTTCGGTTGGGGCCTGGACCAGAAGGCGCCGGAATTCCTGAACTTCCTCATAGCCACCCACCTGGCTACGGCAATTGTGCTGTTCTTCTTCTTCCTCCGGGACTGGATTGAAATCGCCAAGGGTCTTGGCCGTTCCATCCGGGACAGGAAGATTGCTCCGTCAGACACGTATGCGAAGCTCGGCTGGCTCCTCGTGGTAGGAACCGTGCCCGCCGGAATCATCGGTCTGGTCTTGGAAAAGCCCATTCGGAACCTCTTCGGTTCGCCGCTGATCGCTGCCGCCTTCCTGGTGCTCAACGGTCTCATCCTTTTTGCGGCCGAGCGTCTGCGGACTAGGGACAGCCGCCGTGCTGCGGCGGAACCAGCCACCGCAACAGCTTCCGACGCCGAAATCGCCAGCCTGCCGTGGAAACGCGCCTTGGCAATCGGAACCGCCCAGGCAGCCGCCCTCATCCCGGGAATCTCCCGCTCCGGCTCGTCGATGGCCGGAGGCTTGCTGTCCGGGCTGAACAACGAAAATGCCGCGAGGTTCAGCTTCTTGCTCGCTACGCCGATCATCGGCGCGGCCGCCGTGCTCAAGCTGCCTGAACTCTTCACCCCGGCCATGGCCGACGAGCGTGGCGTGTTTCTGGTGGGGGCGCTGTGCGCGGGTGTCGCCGCATGGTTCGCCACCAAGTTCCTGCTTCGTTTCTTTGAGACCCGGACCCTGACGCCCTTCGCCATCTACTCGGTGGTCGGCGGAGCGATCTACTTCATCTTGATGCTCGTCATGGGCTAGGTTCCGCCGAAGGCATCGAGCGAAGGCATTGAAACTGTCAGAGGCCCCGCATAGGGTTTTGTCTGTCTCCACCACCCACTCATGAAACCGTGGCAACAACCGCGGTAACGACACAGGAGAAAACATGCCCACGCCTGACATCACCCCCGGTTCACCTTGCTGGATCGACCTGATGACCTCGGACCCGGAGAAGGCAAAGTCCTTCTACAACACGCTCTTCGGCTGGACCTACGAGACCGGGGACCAGGAAAAGTACGGCGGCTACATCACGGCCTCGAAGGACGGCAAGATGGTGGCCGGGATCATGCAGAAGCAGGAAGACATGGCCCAGATGCCCGATGTCTGGTCCACTTACCTGCGCACTGACGACATCAAGGCCACCACCGAAGCGGCCGTCGCCAACGGCGGCCAGGTCTACATGGAACCCATGGAAGTGCCGGACCAGGGAACCATGGCCATGTATGGGGATTCCTCCGGAGCGGCCATCGGTGCCTGGCAGTTCGGCGAGATGAAGGGCTACCAGCTCGCTGCAGAATCGGGCGCACCGGCCTGGCACGAACTCTTCGCGAAGGAATACGACTCGGCAGTCGCCTTCTACCAGAACGTCTTCGGCTGGGAAACGACTGTCGTGGGCGATACCCCGGAGTTCCGCTACACCACGCTCGGGGCGGGCGACGACTCCAAGGCAGGCATCATGGATGCCTCCGGTTTCCTCCCGGCGGAGGTCCCGTCCTACTGGGGAGTCTATTTCGCCGTGGACAAGGTCGATACCACCATCGAGCAGGCCCTCTCCTTGGGCGCAACGGTCGTCCAGGCGGCTGAGGACACTCCCTACGGCCGGATGGCCACCCTGACCGACCCGACGGGTGCGATCTTCAAACTCATCCAAAACCAGGCTGCATAAGCCCACCCCAACCCCGGATGAGCATGCTCTCCCCCGGCCCCTGCGAGTGGACATATCAGGCTTATGTCCACTCGTCGGAACGGGCGGGGAGCATGCTCATTTTTCTTGGGGGAACATGCTCATTCTTGGAGGGGAAGGCCGAGCATGTCCCTGGCGATTTCGTCCGCGTCGCGGAGGGTCCGTTGGCCGCTTCGGTAGCCGGTGCCGTCGGAAGGCCGGGCTTCCGCGGCGATGGCCGTTCCCCATTGGGTGGAGGAAAGCTGCAGGCCAAGGGCGTACATCCCCGGAGTCACGGAACCGTTGGCGCCCACCAGTCGGTAGGGGTGCGGCTGGATATCCAACCCGGAAGTCTGCACAGGCGTTCCCTCGGCAGTCATCATCACCTTGGGCCGCACCAACCCGTCGGCGAGCAACTGCCGCAGGAACGGAGAAACACTCACGCCCACCCGGTTCGCGGGAGACATGGCCTCAATCAGCGTCCTGGCTTCCGCGGCGTCGTCGTGCACCCAGGCAGATACCGCCCGGAAGGCGCGCTGGGAACGGTCGACGCTGAATCGCGGATCCGGGCCAACGAAACTCACGACGCCGGCACGCGCCAAAGCGGCCAACTGTTCGGCGCGCAGGGCGGGAGGACCGCTCGCGAGTCCCTCAACGAAGGATTCGAACCAGCCCCGCAGCTCGCCCACCCACGATTCGTCCGTGATGCCGCCGTCAGCCACAGCGCTCTTCAGGATCGCCCGTCCCGTATGCAAGGCGCCGATGGCCATCTTCACGGGATCTGACTCTCCGAGCGCGGAGCGGCGGGCGTCGTCGTCCAGATAGTCCACGACGGCGGCGTCGAGTTCCTTCCTGGACGCGAAGGAACGCCCGGCCAAGGGCGCCGCGAGGCCGAGAAGGTCAAGGCGGCGCGACGCTGCAACGTGGGTGGAGACCAACTCCGCAACTTGGTTTTCCCATCGCCCGGTGGCATGCGCGTGTGGCTGCAACAAGTCTTCGAGGACAGCCAGGAATTCAGTCGCATCAGACACGGCCACGGGTTCCGCCACGACCAACGTTGAGTAGTAGGCCCACAAGGCGTCCCGATGCAGGAGGGGCCAAAGATCGTGGTCGAAGCCAGGTTGGATGCCGGCCGCGGCGAAGCGTTCGACTGCGCTCTCAGTCAGGTACCGCAAGCGCACGGACTTGGGATAGTAACCGTCCAACCCGGCCTTGGCCCTGTACGGAGTGCCACGCCTGGATGCCGCAACGATCTTCGGTTCCCGACCCGAAGGCAGGTACTTAAGGTTCCCCTGGAGACCGTCTTCAGCCGGCACGAATTGTCCCCCGCGGCCTTCGGTCAGCTGGCCCATGACGTCGAAGAAATTCAGGCCCATGCCCCGGACCAGGACCGTCTCCCCGTCCGGGACGAGTGCCCAGTCCACATCGGCGGGCGCGGCGGGCGGCACGTACAGCAGCCCGAGCTCCGCCGCCACCTCCCTGAACGAACGCTGCTCCGGGTTGAGCCTGGACTCAAGGTGGCCCAGCGCGAGGACGAGTGAATCCACGGTGAGCCGAGCGCCGTCGTCGAGTTCGACGTCGAACCCTCCGCCCGCGGGCTCGCCCGGCGAACCGTCCGGTGCGCCCTCCGCCCGGACGCCCGGGAGCGGACGCGCCGCCACGGCGTTGCTTCGGTGAAAGGCGATTTCAACGCCGGCCGGGACACGGTCCAGCAGTTCCTCCAGCGTCGAGCGCAGATACCGCCCGTAAAGGGCGCGGCTGGGAAAGTCGTGGGAGGCGAGTGCGGCAAGTTCGGCGCGTTCCTCGGCGCTCAGATCCGGGCCGCCGCCGGACCGCTGCTCCGCCCGCCACTGCTCAAAGGAGCCCCCGGCCAGGGGTGGCGCGAGTCGCTCGTCCTCGGGGATCAGCGTGGGGTAGAACGACTGCGTGTTCATGAGGTACAGCCGGGACTGATCGGGCTGCCAGACGTGCCCGGGGCCGGCAGGATAGGGGTCCACGACGTCGATGTGCAGGGATCGCGTTTGGGTTTCCGTCGCGGCCCAATTGGCGAGCAAACGCTCCAGCACACTGGTGCCGCGGGGACCTGCCCCGATCAGCCCCACCCGAATGTTCTGCGATTTACCCACGCCCAAGCCTAACTTCTTGTGACTTGCTTCCTTCTCAGACAGTCACTCTAGGATGAAGGATGACCACCACAGCAGCTGATCAAGCGCCCGCGCCCGACAACGAAACTGCCCAGGGAACCGCAATCGCCCCCGAACCTGTCGACGAGAATATCTGGCTCGAAGACATTCACGGCGAGGAACAGCTTGCCTGGGTGCGGGAGCAAAATGCCCGCACCGAAGACTTGCTCGACGACGCCGACTACAACGCATTGGAAGCCGGAATCCTGGAGGTTCTGGACTCCACGGACAGGATCGCCATGGTCAACAAGCGTGGCGAGCACTACTACAACTTCTGGAAAGACCAGCAGAACCCCAAGGGCCTCTGGCGGCGGACAACGTGGGAAAGCTACCTCAGCGACGCCCCGCAATGGGACGTGCTGCTCGACATCGATGCGCTGGCCGCCGCTGAAGGCGAAGAGTGGGTCTTCCACGGTGCCAACTTCCTGCGCCCGGCCGAAGGCGAACCGCACCGCCTCGCCATCATCGCCCTCTCCCCCGACGGCGGTGACGCCAACCGCCACCGCGAGTTCGACGTCGAGACCCGCACCTTCGTGGCCCCTGCCGCAGGCGGCTTCGACCTTCCGACCGCGAAGGGCAACGTGAGCTGGCTCGACGCCGATACCCTGCTCGTTGCCACCACCGCCGACGGCCTGCCGAAAACCAGCTCGTCCTACTCGCGCACAGGCGTGAAGCTCCGTCGCGGCCAATCCTTGACTGAAGCAGAGCGGATTTTCGAGATCCCCGAAGACCACATGATGGCCCTCGTCGCCCACGACTCCACCCCGGGCTTCGAACGCACGTTCGCCGTGGACTGGATCGACTTCTTCAACCGGACCACCTCTGTGCTGCGCGATGACGCGTGGCTGGCCATTGATGTCCCCACTGACGTCAACCTCAGTTCCCACCGCGAATGGCTCATGTTCCGTCCGCGGCAGGACTGGGACATAGACGGAACCACCTACGCCGCCGGGTCCCTGCTGGCCGCCGACTTTGAGGGCTACCTGTCCGGGGCGCGCGACTTCACAGTGCTTTTCACCCCGGATGAGCACACGTCGCTCCAGTCGTGGAGTTGGACCCGGAACTACCTCCTCCTGAACTTGCTGCACGACGTCTCTTCCGAAATCAGGGTGCTCGACCCAGCCCGCAAGGACTCCGCCGGCGGATGGGCCTCGACTTTGTTGGATGCGTGCCCGCCGCTGCACGATGTGAATGCCTACGCCGTCGACGACGAGGACGAAGCAGAAGGCGACGACGCCGGCAATGACTACTGGCTCGTGGCAACGGGCTTCACCACCCCCACCACGCTCATGCGCGGCACCCTGTCCCCCGGGATCGCCAGCTACAGCCTCGACGCAGGCCACGACGGCGGGGTGTCCAGCACGCACACGGTGGTGAAGTCCTCGCCGTCGTTCTTCAACGAGGCGGACTACGAGGTCCAGCAACACTTCGCCACCTCGGCAGACGGCACGCGCGTGCCCTATTTCCAGGTGGCGTCCAAAGATCTTGACCTCGACGGCGAGAACCCCACACAGCTCTCGGGCTACGGCGGGTTCGAAGTCTCGAGGACCCCGGCCTACAGCGGAGCCATCGGGCGCGCCTGGCTGGAGCGCCGGAGCGAAAGCATCACGACCGAAGACGGCTCCGCGGCACATTCACGTGGCGGTGTCTACGTCGTAGCCAACATCCGCGGCGGCGGCGAGTACGGTCCCGCCTGGCACCGCGCAGCCTTGCAGGCGAACCGACACCGCGCGTTCGAGGACTTCGCCGCTGTGGCGCAACACCTCATTTCGCGGGGCGTCACCAGTCCGCGGCGGCTCGGCTGCGTGGGCGGCTCCAACGGCGGACTGCTGGTGGGCAACATGCTGACCCAGTACCCGGAGCTGTTCGGAGCGATCTCCTGCGGCGTCCCGTTGCTGGACATGCGCCGCTACACCAAGCTTTCGGCCGGCTACTCCTGGATTGCCGAGTACGGCGACCCCGACGTCCCGGAACAGTGGGAGTACATCCGCACCTTCTCGCCGTACCACCTGCTGCGCGACGGCGTGGAATACCCGGAGACGTTCATCTGGACGGCCACCTCCGATGACCGTGTAGGCCCGGTCCAGGCGCGGAAGATGGCAGCCCGGATGCAGGCAATGGGCATCCCGAACGTGTGGTTCCACGAGGCACTTGAAGGCGGTCACGCGGGAGCCTCGGACAACCGCCAGGCGGCCTCGCTCCAAGCCCGCAGCCAGCACTTCCTGTGGCGGGCGCTTGCGGGCAAGGAGGGCTCGGGGCACTAGCGCCCTCCACGACGGAGCGCCCGACGGCGGTCCGCGCGAGGTCTGACGGGCGACGGCGAAGCGCACGACGGCGGTCCGCGCCGCCGTTTTGCACTGGGTGCCCAGTTCTGCGTATCCTTGGTTGGCTAGCAATAGCAACTGGAGACGTGCCAGAGCGGCCGAATGGGCTTCACTGCTAATGAAGTGTGGGGCACAACTCCACCGGGGGTTCAAATCCCCCCGTCTCCGCGTTTTGGCCCCGGTCCCTGACCGGGGCCTTTTGCGTTCCCAGGCCTTTTGCGGAGCTTTCATGGGTTTATAGGACAAAACGTGTGTAAATCCCAGGTTCATGGGCACACTCCGGATTCCGCTCCAGGCCGCCTGTCTGGCGAAACCGGCGCTCGCTTGCGGAGCAGTCTCCTAGCCCCGCCGTTTCTCGGGTTTGCTCACAACACTGCGACTGACCTCAGCTCCGGCGTGCCGGTGCAGCGTGATGCTGTCCACTGTGCTCAAAAGCATCACGGCAGCCATGGCGAGGAAGGCGCCACGGTACGCCGAAGAAGGACCGTCGCCGAAGATCGACACATGGTCGAAGAGGCGCAGGAAGAGCGCACCCACGGCAATACCGGCACCCGCGGCCAGTTGCACCAACGTGGCTGACACGGCGTTGGCCGAGGGAAGCTCACCCGGGACGATATCCGCATACTGCACGGAGGCGTACGCAGAGAATCCGATCGAACGGAAGGCCCCGCTGGCCAGCAGCAAGGCAAAAATCAACGGTTCCGGGGTCCCTGAGTTGAGCGCTGCACAAGCGGCAAAGGTGACGGCCGACGCGAAAGAGGCGAAGACCAACACAGGCTTGAAGCCGAACCGCCGAATGATGGGCGTTGTGGCGGGCTTGATGCCGATGTTGCCGATGAACACGGCGGCCACCATGGCACCGGATTTGAGTGGATCCCAGCCAAAGCCGTCCTGGAACAACAGCGGCAGCAGGAAGGGCACCGAGCTGATGGTCAGGCGGTAGACGAATCCTCCGGTGGAGGTGGCCCGGAATGTGCGCGTGGCGAAAACCCTGAGATCGAAGAGCGGAGCCTTGGCTTTGAGCATCCACCAGGCCGCTCCGGCCAAAGCCAGTGCTCCGGCCAGCAGCACGGCGGCCGGGACCACGCCCGCGCCGTGGCCGCCAACCCCTTCAAGGCCCACCACAAGCGATCCCACGCCGAAGGTGGTGAGCGTGAGCCCCCGCCAATCGAGCCGCCGGCCAGCATCGCCTCCCGTACGCGGAACCAGCCTCAGGGCTGCGATGAACGCAGCAAGCCCCAGCGGTACGTTGATCAGGAAGATCCAGTGCCAGGAAAGATAGGTAGTGAAAGCTCCGCCCACAAGCGGCGCCAAAACGGGAGCCAGCAACCCGGGCCACACAAGGAACGCGGTGGCCCGGAGGAGCTCCGACTTGGGTGTGCCCCGCAGCACTACGAGGGTCCCGACCGGCACCATCATGGCCCCGCCGGCCCCCTGCGCCACCCGGCTCAAGGTCAGCAGAGTGAGGTCCTGGCTGGCCGCGCACAACAGCGACGCCACGGTGAACACGGCAATCGCCAGGCAGAAGATCCGGCGTGCACCAAAGCGTTCTGCGAGCCAGCTGCTGAGCGGAATTCCCATGGCCACAGTCACCAGGTAGGCAGTCATCGTGATGTTGACATCGGCCGAGACCACTTTGAAGTCGGCCGCGATGCTCGGCATGGCGGTAGTAAGGACTGTTCCGTCAAGGAACTCCATGAAGAAGGTGGCGGCAACCAGCAAAGCGAGCCGTGGCTGCCACTTGGATTCGGACTGGATGTCCGGGACCGCGCCGGTCACGCTGCTTGACCCAGGACGAGAGGCAACACCGATCCTGCCCCGGCTTGCCTGAGGGCGCGGCCGGCAACGGTCATCGTCCAGCGGCTGTCCGCCAGGTCGTCGACCAAGAGGATGCCTTGACCGCCTAGCGACGCAAGGCTCTGTCCAAGTTCGGGACCTACCACGAGGCGCTCCCAGACACCGGCCAGCCGATAGGCGCTGTTGCCACCGCGGCCGCCCGTGGGTCCGCCGTGCTGGAGTTGAAGGGAACCCAAATACGGCATCTGGCCGATGCCGGCTATGCCGCGGGCCAAGGATTCGACCAGTGCCGGCTTGTTCCTGGACGGGATACTCACGACGGCTGCAGGACGCCCTTGGCCGCTCCACCCGGTGGATCGGCCGTCTCCGGCAGACCATTCGCGCAAGACCTGTACGCAGGCCTGCAACATGGCAGGTTCGACCTCGCGGTCAGCCGCACCGGCGGCAAAGAGCTCACGGAGGGCACCACCCCAGCCGAGGTCGGTCAGGCGGGCCAGGACGCGCCCTTCGGCCAGCAACTCCTCCGGGTTGATCTTCCCTTTCACCGTCACGCCCAGCCGGTCCATGCCACTGGGCCATTGGAGCCGTGGTTCCAGCGCAAGACCCGCGCGCCGAAGGGTCTGCCCGGCGGCGTCGGCGGCGGCTGCTGCCACGTCCGCCGGGAACCATCTGCCGGCGCAATTGTCGCAACGGCCGCACGCACGCGCGGACTCGTCGTCGAGGACCGCGGTGATGTATTCCATACGGCATCCGGCGGTGTCCTGGTAAATCACCATGGAATCCTGCTCGTCCACCCGGGCCTCGGCGATGCGGGCGTAGCGTTCGGCGTCGTAGATCCACGGACGTCCCGTGGACCTCCACCCACCGCCCACGCGCTCCACCGCTCCATCCACGGCCAGGACCTTCAACAGGAGTTCCAAGGGCGTCCGGCGCAGGTCCACCCGTGCTTCGAGGGCAACCGTGGACAAGGCAGAGCCGGATTCGGCCAAGACGTTGAGGACTCCTGCGGCCTTTTCCTCCGAGGGCATTGAAGCAGTCGCAAAGTACTGCCAGATCTCGCGGTCCTCGGATCCGGGCAGGAGGAGCACATCGGCATTTGCGGCGCCACGGCCGGCGCGGCCAACTTGCTGGTAGTAAGCGACCGGCGATGACGGGGCACCAAGGTGTATGACGAACCCGAGATCCGGCTTATCGAAGCCCATCCCTAGCGCCGAGGTGGCCACCAGCGCCTTCACTTCGTTGTCCTTGAGGAGTTGCTCCGCCCGTTCACGATCCGCGGGGTCCGTCCGCCCGGTGTAGGACAAGACGTTGTGGCCTGCCTCGGAGAGCAACCGGGCGGTGTCTTCAGCGGCCGAAACGGTCAGTGTGTAGATGATTCCGCTGCCTGGCATGTCTGCCAGATGGGTCAGCAACCAGCCAAGGCGATCCCGCGAGTCGGCGAGCTTCAAGACACCCAGCCGCAAGGACTCCCGGCCAAGCTCACCGCGGATGGTCAGTACTCCTGCGCCGAGCTGTTCTTCGATGTCATGGACTACCCGGGAGTTGGCCGTCGCTGTGGTGGCAAGCACCGGAACACTGCCGGGCAGTTGCTCGATGAGATCGGAGATGCGCCGATAGTCGGGACGGAAATCGTGCCCCCAGTCCGAAATACAGTGTGCCTCGTCAATCACCAGGAGACCGGTACGGCGGACGAGCTCGGGAAGCTGGTTTTCCCGAAACGAAGGATTGGTGAGCCGCTCGGGCGAAACCAAAAGAACGTCCACCTCGTCCGCGGCCAGTTGTTCGCGGACGTTGTCCCACTCAAGCTGATTGGCGGAGTTGATCGCTACGGCCCGCACCCCGGCACGTGCGGCTGCCGCCACTTGGTCCCGCATGAGTGCGAGCAGCGGCGAAACGATGAGGGTTGGCCCTGCGCCCCGGCGCCTCAACAACAACGACGAGACGAAGTACACAGCCGACTTGCCCCAGCCCGTCCGCTGCACCACCAAAGCGCGCCGTCCGGCGTCGACGAGGGCCTCAATCGCCTCATACTGGCCGTCGTGGAAGCGGGCGTCCGCATTTCCCACAAGCTCCTTCAGTACTTCAAGGGCCTGCAGCCGGGTGGTGGACTGTTCTGCTGCGAGTAGGGCAGCATCCGGGTTGTTGGGCATTCCTTCAGTATTCCAGCACCCGCAGACAGCCAGAACCCGGGACGTCATCTATGTGGACAAGCGTTTTCCACATAGATGTCGTGCCGGCGCAGTGACCGCCTCGCTCCACAGTAAGATTGAGCGCGTGACTAGCGAGCAGAACAAGACATTTGACCTCTCGGCTTCCTTCAAGGCCTATGACGTCCGGGGAATCGTCGGCGAATCCATCACATCTCACATCGTGGAATCCGTCGGCGCGGCCTTCGTCGACACACTCGGCCTCGCCGGGGAGACTGTGCTGGTTGGCGGCGATATGCGCCCGTCGTCTCCCGAGTTCATCAAGGCATTCGCCGACGGCGCCGCCCGCCGCGGTGCCGATGTCGAACTCCTGGACCTCATCTCCACCGACGAGCTCTACTACGCTTGCGGTGCCCTCAATGCGGCCGGCGCCACGTTCACCGCGAGCCACAACCCCGCCGAGTACAACGGCATCAAGATGTCCAAGGCCGGCGCCCAGCCGATCTCCTCCGAAACAGGCCTCAAGGAAATCCAGGCGCTGGCGGAGAAGTACCTCAACAACGGAAGCATCCCGGCTGCAGATGTCCCAGGCAAGATCAGCACCCGCGATGTCCTGAAGGACTACTCCGAGTACTTGCGAAGCCTGGTTGACCTCAAGGGCTCCCGTCCGCTGAAGATCGTCGTTGACGCCGGAAACGGCATGGCCGGCCTGACCACTCCCGCGGTGCTTGGTGACCAGTTGCTTCCGGCCCTGCCGTTCGAGATCGTCCCGCTGTACTTTGAGCTGGACGGCTCTTTCCCGAACCACCCCGCCAATCCGCTTGAGCCCGAAAACCTGCGCGATCTGCAAGCCGCAGTCATCGAGCACGGTGCGGATATCGGCCTGGCGTTCGACGGCGACGCCGACCGTTGCTTCGTGATCGACGAGAAGGGCGAGCCGGTATCCCCGTCTGCCATCACCGGAATGGTTGCGCGCCGGGAAATCGCCCGCGCACAGGCCGCTGGTGAAGAAACCCCCGTGATCATCCACAACCTGCTGACCTCGCGAGCAGTCCCGGAGCTCGTGGCGACGGATGGTGGCAGGGCTGTGCGCACACGTGTGGGGCATTCGTTCATCAAGGCAGTCATGGCCGAGGAAGGAGCCGTCTTCGGCGGCGAACACTCGGCGCACTTCTACTTCCGCGATTTTTGGAATGCGGACACCGGCATGCTCGCGGCCATGCACGTCTTGGCGGCATTGGGCGAGCAGGATGGCCCACTGTCCGACCTTGGCCGCCAGTACGAGCCTTATGTCTCTTCCGGTGAAATCAATTCCGAAATCGAGGACAAGGCAGGAGCCGTTGAGCGGGTCCGCGCCGATTTTGATGGCGAAGACGTTGACGTGGACTACATGGATGGCAGCACCTTCACCGCGAAGGACGGCAGCTGGTGGTTCAATCTTCGACCGTCCAACACGGAGCCTTTCCTGCGCCTGAACGCCGAGGCGAAGGATGTTGCCACCATGGAAAAGGTACGGGACCGCGTCCTCGCACTGGTCCGGTCCTAGCCGGAACCCCGAAGGCGAGCAGCAGCGTGAATTCCCAGATCAACGGCCTCGAAAGCATAGAGGCGCACGAACTCCGCGAAGTGCGTGAAACGCTTGGGGCCGCCTTGGCAACAGCGCAGGAACACCTGGAACAAAACGGCGGCTTCCTGCCCTTCGCAGTCACGCTCGCCGAGGACCACGAACTTCGGATCGTCTTCGTAACGCCTGAAGAGCCGGACGACGAGGGAAACGTCGACACAGAGTCGATGCTGGCAGACATCCTCGAATTGCTGCGCCAAGGCCGTGACGATTACCGCGCGGTGGCGATTGCGAGCGATGTCATCCTTCCGGAACACGGCTCCGACGGGATCCACGCCGCGGCTGAGCATCGCAGCGGTGGTCTCCTCGCAGCCGTTGTCCCTTACGTCCAGACCGCCGAAGGCTTCACCTTTGACAACGCCGAAGCCGACACCAATGAACCACTCGTATGGGTGGACTAGACCTTACTCCGTAAGCTTGAGGGCATGAAGATCAATGCCTTCGCGGATGTGAGCCTGCGTGCGCTCCTGGTTCTCTCGTCCGCGCCCGCAGGTGAACTCCTGACGACCCAGAACATCGCGGACGCTGTGGGGACTCCTTACCACCACGTCAGCAAGGCCATCGTTCGGCTCCGGGAGCTGGGCCTCATCGACGTCGAGCGCGGCCGCAAGGGCGGATCCCGGCTCAGCGCCGCTGGACGGCAAGCCACCGTTGGCCAGATCCTGCGGGAACTGAATACCAGGCTCGACCCCGCCGAGTGCCAATCCGTCCATGGTGACTGCCCCCTGATCACCGAATGCGGCTTGCGTCATGCCCTGGCGCGCGCGAGGGAAGCCTTCTACCGGGAGCTGGACGACGTCGTCGTGTCCTCCCTGCCGCGCATACGGCAAATGGCGCCGGCATTCCAGGCGATCGGGTTACGCCCCGGGCTGTAAGCCCGGCGCCCCCGGGGGCCTCTGTCATCTCAGGCTATCGATTAGCCAATTACTTCTACGAGGTGTAGAAGTTAGCTATAGATACTTGCATTCTAAATACAAGTATTGACCCCGGTCCGTATGCATCCCACGGGCCATTACGACAGGAGTACGTATGCTCTCGGACAAGTCCTTCCCCGTCATCGAGGCCACTTTGCCGCTCGTCGGCGCCCGGATTGGTGACATCACCCCCAAGTTCTACTCCCGACTCTTCGCTGCGCACCCCGAACTGCTCGATGGGCTGTTCAGCCGTTCGAACCAGCGCTCCGGCAACCAGCAGCAGGCCCTCGCTGGAAGCATCGCCGCCTTTGCAAGCCATCTGGTGAGCAACCCCGGAACCCTGCCGGAAACAGTTCTGTCCCGTATCGCGCACCGTCACGCTTCACTCGGCATCACCGAGCCGCAGTACCAAGTGGTCTACGAGCACCTCTTCGCCGCCATCGCGGAAGACCTGGCAGAAGTCATCACCCCTGAAATCGCCGAAGCCTGGACAGAGGTCTATTGGCTCATGGCGGACGCACTGATCAAGCTCGAAAAGGGACTCTACGCAGCGCAGGCCAACGGCAGGATGTGGAGCCCATGGAAGGTCGCGTCCAAAACTCCCGCTGGCACCGGGTCCACGACCTTCACCCTGGAGCCGGCCGACGACACCCCGATCACCGAAGCTCTGCCGGGCCAATACATCAGCGTCAAGGTCACACTCCCGGACGGCCTGCGCCAGGTCCGCCAGTACTCCCTTTCCGGCGACGCCGGCACCAGCCGCAGCTTCACGACAAAGATCGACGACGGCGGCGAGGTCTCGCCCGTGCTGCACAACACCGTCGAGGCGGGCGATGTCCTGGAGATCTCCAACCCCTACGGCGAGATCACGCTCAGGGATGGCAACGGTCCCGTGGTCCTCGCCTCGGCGGGCATCGGCTGCACGCCCACGGCTTCCATCCTGCGCTCGCTCGCCGATTCCGGCTCCGACCGCCAAGTGCTGGTCCTGCACGCCGAGAGCAATCTAGATAGTTGGGCGTTGCGCGGCCAGATGACGGACGACGTCGAGCGCTTGGATGGTGCGGAACTCCAGCTCTGGCTGGAGGAACCGCAGGCCGGGTCCAAGGCGGGCTTCATGTCACTGCGCGAAGTGGACCTTCCAGCCGACGCCTCGCTGTACCTGTGCGGACCGCTGCCGTTCATGAAGCACATCCGCAACGAAGCCATCAACGCCGGAATCCCCGCCACAAGGATTCATTATGAAGTCTTCGGACCGGATATCTGGCTCGCCAACTAGCTAGCAGTAGGTGTCGTTTAGAGGCCCCAAAACGACACCTACTGCGAGTCAGTTGGGCGGCCCAACCAGCAACAGCGGCAGCATCACTTCGTCCACCACGCGCACCAAATAATCGTCATCGATCGGCACTCCCGAAAAGATGAACCGCTGCCGCAGCAAGGCGGGTCCAGCATCGATCCTCGTCTCCGTGGCCACGCTGGGATCGCATTCGCCGCGGGCCGCGGCCTGCTCAATGATGGCCCGCATGGTCTTTGCTACGTTGCCGCGGGCGTACTCCTGGACCTCAGCTGCCACCGCGGGATTCTGCAGCGCCTCCCCCAATAGCCCGCGCATGGCTTGCCCCACTGCCCCTTCGAGTTGTTGGGCCACGAGCCGCAGTATCGCCAGGGCGTCTTCGCGCAGGCTGCCCGTGTCCGGCGCGGACGCCGGGCCGGGCATGGCATCGTAGGCTGCCTCCAGAACCAAGGCCGCGCGTCCGGGCCACCGCCTATAGAGCGAAGCTTTACTCGCCCTTGCACGCTCAGCCACGCTGTCCATGGTCAACGCCGCGTAGCCGGATTCGGCGATCTCTGCCCGGACTGCCTCGAAGATTGCACTGTTCAGGGCCGCTCCGCGGCGGCGCGGCAGCTTCCGATGGTCCCGCAGCCCCGTCTGGTCCCGATGCCCCGGCATCTCAAGGTCTCTCCGCCGGAGCGGCCGGCAGGACCACTCCCCGGGTTCCGTCCACGAGTACTTGCTGCCCGTCGGCCAAGGTGCTGGTGCCCGAACCGGTGCCCATAACGGCCGGAATTCCGTACTCCCTCGCGACAATCGCCGCATGCGAGCCGAGCCCGCCGGCGTCCACCACAACCGCGGCGGCCCGTTGGAACAAGGGCGTCCAGGCGGGATTGGTGTACGGGCAGACGAGGACCTCTCCGCTGCGCAGCCGTCCGAACTCGGCGGGTCCATGGATCACACGGACCGGCCCCCTCGCTTGGCCGCGGCTCGCCGCAATGCCGGAGACGAGGACTCCTTCCACCTGGCGGCGCTGGCGGCCTCGGCCGAAGAGCAAAGCCGGATCGAGCAGCGGGATGCCTTCGAGCTCGCGCCGCTTTGCCGCGCGAGCCAGCACCAGCGGCCGGAAACGGTCACGGAGTGAAGCCGGCAGCGCGCCGTCGTCGTTGTCTGTGATGGACTCCAGTTCCTCGAACCGCAGGTGATAGATTTCGTCGGGCTTTTCGATCACGCCGGCAATCACCAGCCGGCGGCCGAGCTCCCGGTAGGCCCGGCGGATCGGCGGGATGGCTTTGGTGGCGTAGAAGTGGCTGTCCTCGCGGAACGCCATTCCGGCTTGGGCGGACTCGACGGCGGCGAGCACCCTCCGCCGCAGCGGTTCGAAGCGGAGAGCCGGATGACGTTTCAATTCCGCAAGCGCATTCCCGGACTGGTCAACTATCTTGGGCCGCTCTCCGGACAAGGCCTTCACGAGACCAAGAACCACCTCGGGGGCATCGGACCACGTGGGCGAACTGCTGAGGACAACGCTCGTGGTTTCGCGGTGGCCGTACTCGAGTTGGAACGCCGCGAAAGCCTCGCTGAATGCACGATGTTCGGGCTCATTTTCCGCCAACTCCAGGAGCTCGCGGGGTCCTGAACCAAGTAGCGCGCGGGACAGCCCGGGATCGTCCGCCGCGATGGAAGCGAGCCGTTCAAGAGCCCGGTTCGCCTGGCTCGTCCGGGTTTCCGCCCCCGCGATCAGCGCAGGCGCAAGTTTTGTCTTGCCCAGGAACAAGAGCATGAAACGCATCTTCAGCACCGGCACCAGGATGCCTGGCAGGTAGGAGACCCGCAAGGCCGTGATGCCCTGCATCGCGGCGAAGCACTCCCCGGCAAATGCAACGACCGCACGCCACCGCAGCGGGCCGAGGTCCTTGCCGTTCAGCCTTTCAATGTTGTCGATAAACAGGGAGAAACGAGGATCTTGGGTCCAAGCGCCGGCTTTGAATCGCCTCGCCCGGCGCAGCAAGGACACCGGCGCGGCAATCGTTCGGATGGTCGGGCGCGGCACAGGCAGGATGAGCCGCACCACAACCCCGTCGTCCTCCGGCAGCAACTTCTCCACTGCAGGGAAGACCACGCCCACGCTCCCGGCCATACCGTGCAGCATGGCGAGAATTCCCCGACTCATCCAGCCGGATACATCCAAGGGATAGGGCCGCTCCTGGAACATCTCGATGAAAAACGGTCCCACCCTACGTTGGACCGCGTTGAGGACGGGCGGTTGGGGCGGGAGAGCGGTCATCGGCCGCGATTGCAGTACGTACAGCGTTCCGCCGGCCGCCGCCCACTCGATGTCCTGGGGCCGGCCGAAATGCTGCTGGGCTTTCTTTCCCAGCGTGGCCAGTTCCGCCAGCTCCCTTGCGGTGAGCCCGGGCTTCAGACCTCGAGTACCGGAGCTTTCTTGCGTGCCGCCGCCCTCGGCCGCGCTGATCACCACCTCTCGACCACCGGGCGTGAAACTCAGCACTTTTCCCGAGCCGTCCAGAACATAGTGCTCCGGCGTCACCCGCCCGGAGACCACGGCCTCCCCCAGCCCGGGGTTCGCGTCCACCACCATCTCGCCGCGCTCGCCCGTGACCGGGTTCGCGGTAAACAGGACGCCCGCCATGGCGGCCGGCACCATTTTTTGTACGACGACGGCGATGGCCACCTCGTGCGGATCAATTCCCTGCCGTCGGCGATAGGCAATGGCCCGATCCGTCCACAACGATGCCCAGCAGTTGGCGACTGCCTGGACTACATCGTCCCCGCCCAGCACGTTGAGATAGGTGTCCTGCTGGCCGGCGAACGCGGCTCCCGGAAGATCCTCCGCCGTGGCGCTGGACCGGACCGCGACCGCCCCGCCGCCCAGCCTCGCGTAGGCATCGAGGATCTCCTGCCGCAGCCGGCCAGGCATTTCCGCCGCGGCGAAAAGTGCCCGGAGGGCCGCACCGCCGGCGCCGTCGCCGCCGTCGGACACGCCGCCGTCGGGCGCTTCATCGGGCCCGACGGACAGGAAGCCGCCCAGCGCTGCCCCAACGTTCGTTTCCGCCAGGAAGGACAAGTACGCGCCCGTGGAGATGACAAAGCCTGGCGGCACCGGAAAGCCTTGCCGCACCAATTCCCCCAGCGCGGCACCTTTTCCACCGGCAACGGCGACATCCCCCACGCCGAAATCGGCCAAGGGGGCGGTGATCCGTCCGGTCGTCCTGGGCCCGTCATGCGGTCCTGACGGCAGAGCGGACTCTTTTGTGTGCCGCTGGGAATCGTCCATGGCCCGGACCCCCGGAAATAGAGAACTGCTGGTTCTCTAAAAGCTACTCTCGCGCCAATCGCGGCACAATGCTCTCGCTTTAGCTGCTCGGCAACGGATGGAGACGACGACGGCGGTCCCGCACCTCGGTGCGGAACCGCCGTTCGTAAAAGGGGCCTCCGCCGCCTGGGCCCACGCTGCCGAGGGGCCTCAATCGAGCTTGCGAGATTGGGGAGGCAGCGGGGAGGGTTCCCTGGCTAAGCGGAGCGAAGCGAGGGAGGCGGTGGGGACCTAGGCCAGGCGGGCCTTCAGGCCGTCGAGCTCGGAAAGGAGCGAGGCCGGCAGGGAACCGCCGAACTTCGCGTACCATTCCTCGATCGATGCCAGTTCAGTCTTCCACTCGGAGGCGTCGACGCGCACTGCGGCTTCCACCTCGGCGGGGGTCATGTCCAGGCCTTCGAGATCGATGGACTCGCCGGTCGGCACGAAGCCGATGGGAGTCTCGACGGCGTCGGCCTTGCCTTCAAGGCGCTCGATGGCCCACTTGAGGACGCGGGCGTTGTCACCGAAGCCGGGCCAGGCGAAGCCACCCTCGGCCGTGCGGCGGAACCAGTTGACCAGGAAGATCTTGGGCAGTCGCTCCGGGTTGGCCTTGGCGGACAGGTTGACCCAGTGGTTGAGGTAGTCGCCTGCGTCGTAACCGATGAATGGCAGCATGGCCATGGGGTCGCGACGTACAACGCCAACGGCACCGGCCGCAGCAGCGGTCGTCTCGGAGGACAACGTGGAACCCATGAAGATGCCGTTGGTCCAGTCGCGGGCCTCGGTGACCAGCGGGATGGTGGTCTTGCGGCGGCCGCCGAAGAGGATCGCGGAGAGCTCCACGCCGTCGGGGCTGAAGTATTCCTCGGCGAGCATGTCGATCTGGTCGATCGGCGTGCAGAAGCGGGAGTTCGGGTGTGCCGCCGGCTTGTCGGACTCGGGGGTCCAGGAGTTGCCCTGCCAATCGGTCAGGTGCGCCGGAGTTTCCTGCGTCATGCCCTCCCACCACACGCCGCCGTCGTCGGTGATCGCGACGTTGGTGAAGATGCTGTTGCCCTTGGCGATGGCACGCATGGCGTTGGGGTTGGTGCCCCAACCGGTGCCCGGAGCGACTCCGAACAAGCCGGCTTCGGGGTTGACGGCACGGAGCTCGCCTTCCTTGCCGAAGCGCATCCAGGTGATGTCGTCGCCGAGGGTCTCGACCTTCCAGCCCTTGATGGTGGGGTCGAGCAGCGCGAGGTTGGTCTTGCCGCAAGCGGAGGGGAACGCCGCAGAGATGTAGTAGGTCTTCTGCTCGGGCGAAGTCAGCTTCAGGATGAGCATGTGCTCGGCCAGCCAGCCTTCGTCGCGGGCCATGACTGACGCGATGCGCAGGGCGTAGCACTTCTTGCCGAGGAGGGCGTTGCCGCCGTAGCCCGAGCCAAAGGACCAAATGGAGCGCTCTTCCGGGAAGTGCACGATCCACTTGTCGGGGTTGCAGGGCCATGCGACGTCTGCCTGTCCGGCTTCCAACGGAGCACCCAGGGAGTGCAACGCGGGGACGAAGAAAGCGTCGGTCTGCGTAATGCGCTCAAGGACGTCCGTACCGATGCGGGCCATGATGCGCATCGAGGCAACAACGTAGGCGGAGTCGGTGATCTCGACGCCGAACTTCGGATCTTCGGCATCCAGGTGGCCCATGACGAATGGAATGACGTACATGGTGCGGCCGCGCATGGAGCCGGCGAACAGCGCGCGAAGCTTCTGCTTCATTTCGGCCGGAGCCATCCAGTTGTTGGTGAAGCCGGCGTCGTGTTCCTTCTCGGAGCAGATGAAAGTCTGCTCTTCCACGCGGGCTACGTCCGCGGGATCGGAGAATGCAGCGAAAGAATTGGGGAAGAGCTCTTGGTTCAGCCTCTTCAGGGTGCCGGCCGCGACGAGTTCGTCGGTCAGCTTCTTGTTTTCAGCTTCGCTGCCGTCAACCCAGTGGATGCGGTCCGGCTGTGTAAGCTCGGCTACTTCCTCCACCCAGGCCAACAGGCGTGCATGCGTAGTAGGTGCCTTCTCAAGCAGCGGCAGTCGCGCCAGATCGCCCATCGTGGTTCCCTTCCTCGGGTTCAGTGGTGTGTCCTAAATGCTAGGGGTCGCGGAGTAGACCAATCTGGGTTCGGACATGGGATCTCTTGACCATTTCGGAGCAAAACCCCTAAAAATCAAGGATCCGCGTCAGGGATACGCCGAATTTAGTGACTAAGGTCACATAGACCGGTCTAGTTAGGCAGATTACACCACGTCGATTTGGCACCAACAGGGATCTCGCGTAAAGTTTATTGAGGTTCGAGGGGGGAACGAGTTTGAAACTCCCGAGAATCACCGCGATGCGCCCATAGCTCAGCTGGATAGAGCGTCTGTCTACGGAACAGAAGGCCGGGGGTTCGAATCCCTCTGGGCGCACAAATGAAGACCCGCACCGGCCCCGGTGCGGGTCTTTTTTCGTTAAATTTCGGGCCCGGGTTTGCCCTATGGCCCGACTGCTGTTCACCCAAGTGGAAGCCAGTGCGACCACGTACGATTCTGCTGGATCATTGCCGCTGCCAGGGGCCGGCCCCCTTGGAATCACGCGGACGGGGACCTTCGGCAAGGGGAATGATCCAGCAGAATCCGACGCGTACCCACGGCTTCGGCTTGGCGGCGGGCCGATGTCGCCCTCGTCTCCGCGGTTCCCCACGCCTTCCTGACCCTCTTTGGCGCGCCGATGCTCCGGAATGACGAGACTCGCCGTGTCGCAAACGCTTTCCCAAACCAAAGAAGGTCAGGACGGTGCAGGCCTCCAGGAAACCGAAGGACTCCCAGCACCACCATAGGCAGGCCTCACTCGATGCCGGAGGTGCGCGGGGCCTCCAGGCGACCGGCCGCGCAAAAGCCAAGGGCCGCCGTCGTACTTCGCGAAAAGTACGACGGCGGCCCTTGCGCTTGGGTGCCAGGCCTTAGACTGCGACGGCCTCGCTGATGCGACGACGGATTCCGTCAAAGTGACGGTTGAGCAGTTCGGCAGCGGCGGTCTTGTCCCCGGTTGCGACGGCGGTGTAGATGCCTCGGTGCATGGCCGCTGTGGCTACAAGATCTTCGTTGTCGGAGCCGATCTCCACGTGGATCTTCCGGTAGACCTTCCAGAAAACGCCCATGAGGTTGATGAGGAGCTCGTTGTTCAGCGGCTCGAACAGCCGGCGGTGGAACTCGGCGTCGGCGGCTACGAAGTTCTCGCCACCGTGTGCGAGCTCCTCCATCTGATTGACGGCTTCTTCTATCAAGGCGAGCTGTTCGGCGGTCATCACGTCCATGGAAGAGCCGATCAGCCCCGATTCGAGGGCCTGGCGCACGTCCACGAGTTGCAGCGCTTCGAGACCTTGGTGGCGCAGCGACAAGCGGCCCCGGAACGTCAGGCCGTCGGCGAGCGCCTCGAAGTTGCTGGGGGCGACGAACATGCCAAAGCCGTGGCGGATCTCGATGACACCCAGGGCCTGCAGGACTTTCAGGGATTCGCGCAGGGTGTTGCGCCCTACCCCCAAAGCCACGGAGAGTTCATTTTCCGTCGGCAAAGGATCGCCCGCCTCGAGCTCGCGTTCGAGGATCAACTCCATAATGTCCGACTGGAGGGCCCTGAGCCGGGCCTGTGCGCTGAACCGCGCCTGCGGAACGACACCGGAAGTGGTCATGGCTCTCCTTGCAAAAGTACCCATCCTTGGCCGGACCCTTTCGGAACCGGGGACAAGGAATCAGTGCAGTGTTAATGTTGAGGTGAGCCTAGCGCCCACCGTGGATATAGTGCTTCGCAACATACAATATCGGATGTCCCATCTCCTTGATAGATGTTCGCCTTTATTTTTGACCGAGCCCCAGTCCGAACCTCGCAAGGTGAACCGCGGCGCAGCGCCCATCGGGAGCACACCGCCGGCAGCGCCGCGGCCGCTCCTCGGGTCACTAGTGATCCAGATCTCGCTTGACGACTTCATGTGACCACCCTTACAGTTTCTTTACGAGCATCGGATGTCCTACATCCGATAACCAGAAAACTTGAATGGTGAGGCATCTTATGAGCAACACGATTAACAACCTGCCGCTGGTCAGCGACGCCAGCCGACGCAACTTCCTCAAGCTGACCGGGGCGATTGGAGCCGCGGCAGCGTTCACGGCCAGCCTGTCCGCATGTGGCGGTCCTGCCTCCACCACCACGGGCGCAGCAAACAACACTGCGACCGTCAACAAGGATCTCACCATCGAAGCAGGCATCTCCTATGCCCTGTCCACGGGTTTCGACCCGATGACGTCCTCCGGCGCCACGCCGCAGGCCGCTAACCTGCACATCTTCGAAGGCCTCGTGGAACTCCACCCCGCCACCCGCGAGCCCTACAACGCGCTGGCAGCGAGCGACCCCAAGAAGGTCAACGACACCACGTACCAGGTGACCATCCGCGACGGTGCCAAGTTCCACAACGGCACCCCTGTCACCACCGACGATGTTGTCTACTCCTTCACCCGCGTGATGGACCCGGCCAACAAGTCCTTGTTGTCCCAGTTCATTCCATTCATCAAGGACGTCAAGGCCCTCGATGCCAAGACGGTCGAGTTCTCTCTGAAATACCCCTTCCCGGGCTTCGGACCGCGAATCTCCGTGGTGAAGGTGGTTCCGAAGGCGTTGGCATCGGCCGATCAGAAGGGATTCGATGCCAAGCCCGTCGGCTCCGGCCCCTACAAGCTAATCTCGGCAGTCAAGGACGACAAGATCGTCTTCGAAGCTTTCGCCGACTACAACGGCCCCAAGCCGGCACTCGCCAAGGGCATGACCTGGCTGCTGCTCTCGGATGCGGCAGCCCGTGTCACGGCAGCCCAGTCTGGACGCGTCCAGGCGATCGAAGACGTCCCCTACCTGGACATGGACGGGCTCAAGTCCAAGACCCGGGTTGAATCCGTGCAGTCCTTCGGCATGCTGTTCCTGATGTTCAACTGTGCCAAGGCCCCGTTCGACAACAAGCTGGTCCGCCAGGCACTCCACTATGGACTGGACAAGGACGCCATCATCAAGAAGGCCTTGTTCGGCAATGCCAAGGCCGCGTCGTCGTACTTCCAGGAGGGCCACCCGGACTACGTCAAAGCCAAGAACGTCTACTCCTACGATCCCCAGAAGGCCGCGGACCTCCTCAAGCAGGCCGGCGTGAGCAACCTCGAATTCGAGCTGCTCACCACGGATACTGCTTGGGTCAAAGACGTTGCCCCGCTGATGCTGGAATCCTGGAACAAGATCCCCGGCGTCAAGGTCACCGCAAAGAACCTCCAGTCCGGCGCCTTGTACTCAGACAGGGTGGGCAAGGCCGACTTCTCGGTGGTCGCGGCCCCGGGCGACCCCTCTGTCTTCGGCAATGACGCAGACCTGCTCTTGAGCTGGTTCTACTCCGGCGGCACCTGGATGGCCAAGCGCGCCTACTGGACCACTCCGGAAAGCGCCACCCTCCAGGGTCTGATGGATAAGGGCTCGCAGGCCGCGGCCGCCGATGCGAAGAAGATCACCGGCCAAATCGTGGACCTCGTCTCCGATGAAGTCCCGCTGTACCCGCTCTTCCACCGCCAGCTCCCCAGCGCGTGGGACGAAAAGAAACTCTCAGGCTTCAAGCCGCTGCCCACCACGGGACTTTCCTTCATCGGCGTCGGCCGCACCTCCTAGCCCGCCGCACTCAACCCCAACTACCTCGCATTTGTTGTCGTTTAGATGGCTCAAAACGACACTTACTGCGAGTTAGTTGGGCCTACCCCGCGAGACCGCCACGCAGCGGCCGCACCAAAGCAACCGGAGAACAAATTGGTCATGATATTGCGTCTGCTTGGACGCAGACTCGCAGCATTGCCCTTGATGATCCTGGGCATCACGCTGCTGGTCTTCCTCGTCCTTCAAGCAGCCCCGGGCGACCAGGCCAGCTCGGCCCTCGGCGAAGGCGCCAGTGAGGCCGCCAAACAGCAGTACCGCCAGGACAACGGCCTGAACGATCCCCTGTTCGTCCAATACTTCCGCTTCCTGGGCAGGCTCCTGCAGCTCGATCTTGGCGTGACCACCCCGCCCTCCAAGTCGGTGGCAAGCATGATCGCCTCGGCCTTCCCGCTGACCCTCCAGCTGACCTTCCTCGGCGTGATCATCGCCGTCGTACTGTCCTTGGTTTTCGGCATCATCGGCGCCCTTTACCGCGACAAATGGCAGGACCAGGTGGTCAGGATCTTCTCCATCGCGGCTATCGCCACCCCGTCCTTCTGGCTTGGCATCCTGCTCATCCAGTGGTTCGCGCTCGGTGACAACCCGCTGTTTCCCTCGGGTGGAATCGCGACGCCGGAGTCCGGCTTCGGCGGCTGGCTCAACTCGATGGCGCTCCCGGCCCTCGCGCTCGGGATTCCGGTCTCCGCTTCCCTGATCCGCGTGGTCCGCACGTCCATGGTGGAGGAACTCGACCGTGACTACGTCCGGACAGCCATCGGCAACGGGGTCCCCTACCGCGAGGTCGTCTCCCGGAACGTCCTGCGCAACGCGCTAGTGACTCCGGTGACCGTGCTGGGACTTAGGATCGGCTACCTCCTGGGCGGCGCCGTCGTGATTGAAATGATCTTCGCCCTTCCCGGCATGGGCCAGCTGATCCTCAACGGCATCACCAACCTGGACGTCAACCTGGTCCAGGGCGTGGTCCTCACCATCTCGGTCACCTTCGTTCTGGTGAACATCGTGGTGGACCTCCTGTATCTGCTCATCAACCCCCGAATCAGGACGGTATAGCCATGCGCAGCAAACTTGCTGAACGGCTCAGCGCCCCGGGCGTCCGCATCAAGTCCCTCCCGTGGGGATCGCGTTTTGCCCTGTTGTTCCTCGTGGTCATCGCCCTGGCGGCGATCTTCGCGCCGGTCATCGCGCCACACGATCCCCTGGAAACGTTCATTCCGGCGCAAGCCCCCGCCGGCGACCACTTCTTCGGCACCGACCGCCTCGGCCGCGACGTCTTCTCCCGGCTCGTTTACGGTTCACAGTCTTCGCTCATGATCGGCCTCGGTGCGGTGGCGCTCGCGATCGTCGTCGGCGCGGTGCTCGGATCGCTCGCCGCGACGTCCAGCAAGGCCGTCAACGAGATCATCATGCGACTCATGGACATCCTCATGGCATTCCCTGGGATTGCCCTCGCAGCCGTGCTGTTGGCGGCGTTCGGCAACTCGGTACCCACCATCATCGTGGCGATCGCCATCATCTACACCCCGCAGCTTGCCCGAGTGGTCCGCGCGAATGTGCTCGCCCAATACGGCGAAGACTACGTCCGTGCCGAACGGGTGATGGGTGCAAACCGCCCTTACATCCTGCTCAAGCACATTGTCCGCAACACCGCGGCCCCGGTGCTGGTTTTCGCCACGGTCATGGTGGCCGACGCCATCATCCTCGAAGCCTCGCTGTCCTTCCTCGGCGCCGGCGTCCAGGATCCTGCGCCGTCGTGGGGCAACGTGATCTCCTACGGCCGCAACCTGGTCCTCTCCGGCGGCTGGTGGGCAACGACCTTCGCCGGCCTCACCATCCTGCTTACCGTGCTTGCGCTGAACATCCTCGCCGAGGGCCTCACCGACGCCATGGTGAACCCGAAGCTGCGCAAGGCTCCGGTTGTGAAGGACGACGACGGTGCTGCCGCTGCTTTTGCCGGCGCGGCTGTGGCCGGTGCCGCCATCGATACCGAGATCGCGACGTCGGTGGCCCAAGCGTCCGTCGTGGAACAGCACGAGCTCGACGGCGTTCGCGCCGCCAACGGCGATCCGCTCTCCGAAGAGGATTACGCGGCGTCCGTTCTGAACGATCCTCGTGTTCTGAACGATCCGAGGCTCGCAATAGCGAATCCGCACGCGCTCCTCGACCCCATGTCGGCGCTGAATCGGGAACTCGAGCTCCTTGCGTCCATCGAGGCGAAGCGCACGGACCGGCTCCCCCAGGTCCCCGCCGACGCCCGGAACGTGCTGGAAGTCAAGAACCTGTCCATCCGCTTCCCCGGCCGCTTCGGCGAAACCGCGATCGTGGACAACGTCTCCTTCACCGTCCGCGAAGGGGAAACCATGGGCCTGGTGGGCGAATCCGGCTGCGGCAAGTCCATCACGTCCCTCGCGATCATGGGCCTCCTGCCAAAGACCGCCGAGATCACGGGGTCCATCACCTTCGATGGCAAGGAACTCCTGGATCCCGGTTCAAAGCACAGCAACGCCAAGGCCTACCAAGGCCTGCGCGGCGAACAGATCGCCATGGTCTACCAGGATGCGCTGAGCTCGCTCAACCCGTCCATGAAGATCAAGGAGCAAATGACCCAGCTGACAAGGCGCGGCGGCCGCAAGACCCCTGCCGAGTTGCTGGAGATGGTGAAGCTCGATCCCGTCCGCACACTTGCAAGCTACCCGCACGAGCTCTCCGGCGGCCAGCGCCAACGCGTCCTGATCGCCATGGCGCTCTCCCGCTCGCCGAAGATCGTGGTGGCAGACGAACCCACCACCGCCCTGGACGTCACCGTCCAGAAGCAGGTAGTGGAACTGCTCAACGAACTGCGCGAACAGCTCGGCTTCGCCATGGTCTTCGTCAGCCACGACCTCGCCCTCGTTGCCTCGCTGGCGCACCGGATCACAGTCATGTACGCCGGCCAGGTGGTCGAATCCGCACAGGCCTCGGAGCTCCTGCAGAACCCGCGGCACGAATACACGCGCGGCCTGTTGGGCGCAGTCCTTTCCATCGAGGCCGACGCCGTCCGCCTCCACCAGATCCCCGGCACCGTTCCGTCGCCGCGCGATTTCGCTCCCGGCGACCGCTTTGCGGCGCGCTCGTTGAGGCCCGACGCCGACCCGAACCAGCAATTGGTCCTCGCCGTTGTTGAACCCGCCGGCGGCGGAACAGACCGCGATCACTACTGGGCCAGCCACCTAAAGGAGGACGCAAAGTGAGTGTTTCAACCGGCAAGCCGGTCATCGAGCTCAAGGACGTCAAGGTCCACCACCGGGCACGCACAGGCGGCCTCTTCCGGCCCAACATCGTCAAGGCCGTCAACGGCGTGGACTTCAGCATCAGCAGAGGCGAAACGGTAGGCATCGTCGGCGAGTCCGGCTGCGGCAAGTCCACGCTCGCGTCAGTGCTCGTGGGACTCCAGGCCCCGACGTCGGGGCAGGTGCTCTTCCACGGCAAGCCGGCCATCAAACGGAACGCCCGGATGCGCAAGGAATTCGGACGCGCCGTATCCGGGGTCTTCCAGGACCCGGCCACGGCCCTCAATCCGCGCATGACCATCCAGGACATCCTCACCGATCCCCTGCAAGTGCACGGCATCGGCAACGCCGCGTCCCGTTCGGCCAAGGTCAAGGAACTGCTGGCCCTCGTCGGTTTGCCGCAATCGGCAGCCGAGGTCACGCCGTCGCAGGTTTCCGGCGGCCAGCGCCAGCGCGTGGCGATCGCCCGCGCCCTCGCGCTGGACCCGGACATCATCGTGGCGGACGAGCCGACGTCGGCTCTCGACGTTTCCGTCCGCGCCCAAGTCCTGAACCTGCTGTCCGACCTGAAAACCCAGCTGAACCTCGGCATGGTGTTCATTTCGCACGACATCCAGACCGTCCGCTACGTCTCCGACCGCATCTGCGTCATGTACTTCGGACAGATCGTCGAGGAAGGCCCGGCCGCCCAGGTCTTCGACAACCCCAGCAACGACTACACCAAGAAGCTGCTCGGCGCCGCGCCCAGCCTGCTCCATACCTAAATTTTTTCCCATCCAGATCCAAGCAACGGAGATTTTTGTGTCTACTCAGTTCCAGGGCGTCATTCCCCCGGTCATCACCCCCCGCCACGCAGACGGCCGCGTTGACACCGCGTCCCTGAAGAACGTCACCAAGCACCTGCTCGACGGCGGCGTGTCCGGCCTCTTCGTGTTGGGCTCCTCGGGCGAGGTCCCCTACATGACCAACGAGGAGCGCGAACTCGTCGTCTCCACGATCGCCGACGCGAACGCCGGTGCGGTGCCCCTGATCGTTGGCGCCAACGAACAAACCACCAACCGCGTCATCGAAGAAGCACGCAAGGTTGTGGACCTCGGCGCCGACGCAATCGTGGTCACCTCCATGTACTACGCCATCGGCAACGCCCAGGAGACCGAAACCCACTTCCGCAGCATCCACGCTGCCGTCGACAAGCCGATCTTCGCCTACGACGTCCCCGTCCGCACCCACTTCAAACTGCCCACCGACCTCCTGGTCCGCCTGGGCCGCGACGGCGTCATCGCGGGCGTCAAGGACTCCTCCGGCGACGACGTCTCCTTCCGCCAGCTCGTCCTCGCAGCCAAGGACATCCCCAACTTCGACATCTTCACGGGCCACGAAATTGTCGTGGACGGCGCCCTCCTCGCCGGCGCCCAAGGCGTAGTCCCCGGCCTCGGCAACGTCGACCCCGCAGGTTACCGCCGCCTGTTCGACGCCACCCAAGACGGAGACTGGACCGCAGCCGCCGCCGAACAAGACCGCCTGGCCGACCTCTTCGACATCGTCTACACCCCCAACGGCCGGGTCTCCGGCGGCGCAGCAGGACTAGGCGCTTTCAAGACGGCCCTTCAAATCATGGGCATCATCGAGTCCAACACGATGAGCGCCCCGATGCTCTCCCTCAACGCCGAAGAAACCTCCGCAATCCGAACGATCCTCGAGCGCAACGACCTGGTCTAAGAGGCGGCGCCGGCTCGCCCACCTGAACGGGTTTCCGGAGGTTACCTTTGCGGGTTGACGTCACCCCACCTGTGCTTGTTGCCTTGGTCGGGTCGTGCCGCAGGACCAGTTTTGCCGTCCCTTAGACACCTCCCGACGCACTGCTACAGTCGCCGAGCGACTTCCGCAATGCTCTGGTCGGCGATGCGGGACTACACAAAACCGTCCCTCCGGCACTCGGGCGATCGGGTCACCGCTCGCTTCGGGAACGTCAGCAACCGTCGGCGCGGCGGGCGATCGGTGAGTCGACAGTTCGCAGCGTCAGGTGAGTCGACCGCCTGAGGCGCCGGGCCGGGGTCTTGCGTAGGCGCGCATCGCCGACCAGAGTCGTCTGAAGGTCGCCCAGCGACCGGAAGACGACGTCGGGAGGTGTCTAAGCGCCGGCAAGGCCGCGGTTTGGCGCCGCCGCAACCACAGCTAACCCGACCACAGACAGACTGCAGTCCGGCGCCGCCGCAACCACAGCTAACCTGACCACAGACGCAACCGCAACGCCCGGGCTCAAACCTAGCAATCGAACGATCCGGAGGACAAACATGGTGCACGTGGTCGGGGTTGATCTTGGTGGGACGAAGACTGCCGCGGGGGTTGTGGGGGCCGACGGGGAGGTGTTGTTTTCGGAGCAGATTCCTACGCTGAATCGGGGCGGGGGCGACGCCATTTTGAGGGCGACTGCGGCACTCGTGGGGCGGCTCATGCGGCGGGCAGCGGGTGAGGGAATCGACGTCGGGCGTGTTGGCGTGGGTTCAGCCGGGGTCATCGATGCCGTGAATGGTGAGGTGATTTCGGCGACTGATGCGATCCTGGGGTGGGCCGGGACCAGGTTGACGGCTGGTTTGGCGCAACTCCTTGGCTTGCCCCGGGGCTCGGTCAGTGCGGTCAACGACGTGCATGCGCATGCTCTTGGTGAGGCGTGGCGTGGGGCGGCCGCAGGGTCTTCGAGTTCGTTGATGATGGCTTTCGGGACGGGTGTTGGCGGCAGTTTTGTGCTGGATGGCTCGCCTGTTTTGGGGCACCACTATGTGGGTGGGCATGTGGGGCACTTTGCTTCCCCGTACGCCAATCACGAGGGCACGGCCCTCCCCTGCGTGTGCGGTGGCTCGGGCCACGTCGAGGCGATCGCTTCCGGCCCGGCCATCCATGAATCCTTCGTCCGTTTCGGCGGCTCCCCCGAGGTCCCGGATACCCGTGCCGTGTTTGCCTTGGCTCACGGCGGCGATGGTGCCGCCTCCGCTGACAGAGCTGCCGCGCTCAAAGCCATCGGCGCGGGCGCAGGTGCTGCCGGGCAGGCGATCGGCGGGCTCGTCAACATCCTCGACCCGGAGACGGTCGTGATTTCCGGGGGCTTGGCAGATGCGGGAGATTTCTGGTGGAAACCCATGGAACGCGCCCTGCGCAAAGAGCTCATGGGGCCGCTTGCTGACATTCCCGTGCTTCGTGCGGCGCTAGGCAACACCGCGGCCATTGTGGGCGCGGCCAAACTCGTTCTTAACTGACACCCAAACACCCTCGCAAGGAGACACCCCATGATGCTGACCCTCGATGGCCTCGAAGCCCTCCGCTCGCAGTTGATCGTGTCCTGCCAGGCCTACCCGGGCGAGCCCATGCGCGATCCCCGGACGACCGGCCAGGTGGCGGCGTCGGCGGTTATCGGTGGTGCCGCGGCGGTCCGGGTCCAGGGCCTCGCGGACGTCCAGTTCACCCGCACAGCTGTGGAGGTTCCGGTGATCGGGCTGTGGAAGGACGGGCACGACGGCGTGTTCATCACCCCGACACTCCGGCATGCCCTCGCCGTCGCGAATGCCGGCGCACACGTCGTGGCCATCGACGGCACGCGACGCCCGCGTCCCGATGGCCTGACCCTCAAGCAAACCGTCGATGGAATCCACGCCGAATCGCATGCCCTGGTCATGGCTGACTGCGGTTCCTACGCGGATGCGGTGGCCGCCGTCGAAGCCGGCGCTGACTTGATCGGCACCACGCTGGCCGGGTACACCGGGGAAGGTCCCAAGACAGACGGCCCCGATCTTGAGCTTCTCGCGGAGATCGCCGGCGCAGGACTGGGCAAGCCGCTTATCGCCGAGGGCCGCATCCATACCCCCGCACAAGCCCGGCAGGCCCTCGACGCCGGGGCGTTCGCCGTCGTCGTCGGTACCGCTATTACCCACCCGGCCAGCATCACGGGCTGGTTCAAGAGTGCAATGCACGCCTGATCGCGCAGAATCCGTCGCCGGGTCCCTGATCCCGGCCTGTGTCCGGGCGTAGGCTTCTCCCATGGCTGAGGAGAATATCCGGGAATTCGATGTCATCGTGATCGGCGCCGGGGCCGTGGGTGAAAACGTTGCAGACCGGGTGGTCCGGGGCGGCCTTACCGCGGCCATCGTGGAGGCTGAGCTCGTCGGAGGGGAATGCTCCTACTGGGCCTGCATACCGTCCAAAGCGCTCCTTCGGCCTGGAACTGCCCTGCACACAGCACAATCAGTGCCCGGAGCATCGGACTCCGTCACAAAGGTCCTGGATCCCGCACCGGTCCTGAAGTATCGCGACTACTTCACCAACAAATGGCAGGACGACGGCGCGGTGCAATGGCTCGTGGACACCGGGATCGAACTCATCCGGGGCCGGGCGCGCATCACGGGCCCCCGCGAAGTCCAAGTGGATGGCAAGGACGGCAACAGCTACTCGCTCAAGGCCCATCATGCCGTGGTGGTGGCCACCGGATCCACACCGCTCATCCCGAAAATCGACGGCTTGCGCAACGTCCCTTATTGGACTACTCGCGGTGCGACCTCCGTCCAACACATCCCCGAACGGTTCGTGGTGCTGGGCGGCGGAGTTGCCGGCGTCGAACTTGCCCAGGCTTTCGCCCGCTTGGGCTCGTCGGTTTCGATCGTTGCCCGCGGCCGGTTGCTGAGCGCGTTCCCCGAGGAAGCCGCCGATTTGGTTGCGGCGGGGCTCCGGGCCGACGGCATCGATCTCCGTCTCGGGACAGACACCACTCGGGTCGAACACAACGCGGACCATTCCTTCAGCGTCACGCTCGGTGACGGAACCGTCCTGGCCTGCGATCAATTGCTGGTAGCCACGGGGCGGCGGCCAGCCCTGGACAACTTGGGACTCGAGAACGTAGGGCTCGACGCCGAGGAGGGCAAGGCTTTCCGCCTCACCACGGACTCGAGCGGCTTGGTTGAGGGCGCCGCCAGCGACGGCACCAGCGGGCTGTGGCTTTACGCGGCCGGCGATGCCGCGGGATCCGTCTTCCTCACCCACCAGGGCAAGTACGAGGCCCGGGCTACAGGCGACGCCATCGTGGCCCGCGCCAAGGGAACCCTCCACGGCACCCCGCAACCGTGGAGTTCCCTCGCAAAGACGGCCGACGAATACGCAATCCCCAGCGTCGTCTTCACGGATCCGGAAGTGGCATCCGTGGGCCCGAACCTCAAGCAGGCGCTGCAGAAGGGCATCAACGCAAGCTCGGTGGAACTCCCCATCAACGTGTCCGGCTCCCAACTGCATTCAGAGAATTACCAAGGCTGGGCGCAACTCGTGGTGGACGAGGACCGGAAGGTCGTGGTGGGCGCGACGTTCGCCGGGCCTGGAGTGGCCGAGCTTTTGCACGGCGCAACCATCGCGATTGTGGGCGAAGTGTCGTTGGACCGGCTGTGGCATGCGGTGCCGTCGTTCCCGACCATCAGCGAGGTGTGGCTGCGCCTGTTGGAGAAGTACGGACTGTGATGGAAGTCTATTTGAACTGACTGGTCAGTTCAGTTACGATTGGAGCAGATAACAGGTTCTGCGAAAGGTCCAATTGTGCTGTCTGCACAGCAACTCCAGATCGACGGCCGCCGGGACGATCTCCTGCCTCCCACTTCCCTCGAAGCCAGGCGCGGGGAACTCCTCCTGGTCAGCGGCGACGGTCAGGACCAGCGCACGGCATTGGCGCTTGCGCTGAGCGGCCGGATGAAACCCAGCAAAGGCCTCCTGAGCTGGGACAACTCGGCGAAGACCAAGAAGATCCGGGCGGCGAGCGCCCTGATTGATGCTCCCGGCGTCAACGAGCCGGAGCAGCATTTGAGCGTCCGCGACCTCGTCACCGAAGACCTCTCCCTTATCCCCCGCCGCTACCGTGGCGCCCTCCTCAGCAAGCCGTGGCTCAAGGTCAACCGCTTCGAGGACATCGCCGGGCTGTGGATTGAGCAGCTCCCTGCGGACCGACGCCTCGAGCTGCTGACTGCCCTGGCCCTTGCGGACCCTGCCCTCGACCTCCTGGTGCTCGACTCCCCGGACCGGCACAGCGCAAACACCGTGGACTGGCTCCCCCGCCTTGAGCAGTTGGCGTACGACGCCGGGCGGCCGCTCGCCGTCGTCGCCGTCGTTTCTGCCCTCCCGGACAACTGGGACGGCCCGGCCGCGGTGATCGGGAACTCGGTCACGCACACTGCACCGGCCGAACCCGCTGAGCTCCTCGACGACGCGCAAGAAGATCCCGAAGAAGTACTCGAAACCCTGCAAAGGACCGCAAAGTGACTGTTCTGCGGCTGGCCCGCTCCGAACTCAAGCGCATGACCGGCGGGCTCCTGCCTAAGCTGACCATCCTCGCCCTGACCATGGTGCCCCTGCTCTACGGAGCCGTGTACCTCTATGCGAACTGGGACCCTTACGGCAATCTCAACCAGATCGACGCCGCCCTGGTCGTCGAGGACCCGGGAGCCCAGCCGGCCAACGGTCCCGAACTGCAGGCAGGCCAGAAGGTTGCCGACAGCCTCGTGCAGAGCCACGTTTTCAACTGGCAGCGGGTGACCACCACGGCAGAAGCCGACGCCGGCGTTGAATCCGGCAAATACGCCTTCGCCCTGAAGATTCCGAAGGACTTTTCGGCCAACCTGGTCTCGCCAGGAAGCTTCGACGCCGCCAACCAGGCGATGCTCAACGTCACCACCAACGACGCGAACAACTACCTCCTCAGCACCATCGTCGACAAACTCACCACCGCGGTGCACTCCACCGTGGCCAAGGAAGTCGGCGAGGAAACTGCCAACCAGCTCCTCACAGGCTTTGGCACCATCCACGCCTCCATCGTCAAAGCCTCCGACGGAGCCTCCCAACTCGCCGACGGCGTCGGTAATCTCAGCGACGGCGCGGCCACCCTCCACGACGGCACCAGCAGGCTGAGCAGCGGTGCATCCGAGCTACTGGCGGGGCAAAACAAACTGCGCGACGGCGCCAATCAGCTGAACGACGGCGCCGGGCAGCTCAGCGCGGGGCTCACCGAACTGAAGAACAAGACCGCGTCCCTTCCGGCCGACTCACAAAAGCTCGCCGACGGCGCCGCTCAAGTCGCCGCCGGAAACGCGCAGCTGAACGCGAAAGTCCAGGACGTCGTCGGGCAGCTTTCAGCGTTCGACGCCGGGGCGCGGGACCGTGTTGTGGCCTCCAACGCGCGGCTCGTGTCCGCCGGGGTCATCACGCAGGACCAGGCGAACAAGATCCTGGCGGACTTCGACACTGCCGCCGCGTCCGGCCCGGTCACCGATGCCAAAGCCAAGATCTCGGCGGATGCCGCCCAGATCCAGCAGCTTTCCAACGGATCGGCCGCGGTCAGTGCGGGCGCCGCCAAGCTTGCGGGCGCCACGCCGGCGCTGACGGGAGCCGTCGGCCAGGCCTCGGCGGGCGCGGACCAGCTCAGCTCCGGCACTGCGACGCTGGCGGCGGGTGAACAGTCTGCCGTCAACGGCACCGCGGCCCTCGCGGACGGTGCGGCAAAGCTCGACGACGGCGCGGCGCAGCTTGCCAGCGGTGCCGCCACGGCGGCGGACGGATCCCGCACTTTGGCGAGCGAGTTGGCGAAGGGCGCAGGCAAGGTCCCGAACCCGAACGACTCCCAAAAGAGCGAGGTTTCCAAGGTGATCGCGGATCCGGTCGCGGTCAACAATGTTTCGCAGGCCAAGGCCGGATCCTACGGCGCCGGCCTGGCGCCGTTCTTCCTGACGCTGTCCCTCTGGATCGGTGTGTTCATGTTGGTCCAGGCGATGCGTCCCATCACGCAGCGGGCCTTGGCCTCGAATGCTCCGTCGTGGAAAATCGCCGTCGGCGGCTGGTTGCCGTTCTTCGTCGTGTCCGTGCTGCAAGCCAGCATCCTCACCCTCGTGGTGGGCCTGGGGCTGGGCCTCAACGCGGCGCACCCGGTGTGGATGTGGTTGTTCATGCTGGCCGCGGTCATGGCGTTCACCGCCCTGATCCAGGGCATCGTGGCTTTGCTGGGGACTCCTGGAAAGTTCGTGGTGCTGATCCTGCTGGTCCTGCAGTTGGTGTCTTCCGGCGGAACCTTCCCGTGGCAAACCACCCCTATGCCGCTGCACGTGGTGCACGAGATCATGCCGATGGGCTACGTGGTGACCGGCATGCGGCACCTGATCTACGGCGGCGACTTGTCCATGATCTGGCCGATTGTCCTGGGCCTGCTTGGCTACACTGTGCTGGGAGCCGCGCTTTCCACGCTGGCCGTCCGCAAGCACAAGTTCTGGACCCTCAAGACCCTGAAGCCGGAGATCGCGGTATGAGCATGCAAGAACCGGACGCCCCCGGGCTCCCAAGACCGGACGTCCCCGGGATCCCAAGACCGGACGCCCCGGGTCCGGAAACTCCGGAGAAGAAGCTTCGCCCGGCACGCACGAACGTGACCAAGCAGCGACTCTTCGACGCTTCCATGGAGCTGATCGGCGAGCGCGGCGCAGCGGGCGTCACCGTGGACGAGATCGCGGCCGCAGCCGGGGTGTCCAAGGGGACGGTCTACTACAACTTCGGCAGCAAGTCCGATCTGATCGCCCAGTTGCTGCGCCACGGCGTCGACATCATGCTCGGGCGACTCCAGACCATCGAAGGCTTGCACGCCGATCCGCTCGAGGCCATGGAAGCCATGCTCGGGCAAGCCATGGACTTCATGGACGACTACCCGTCCTTCGCGCGGCTCTGGATCAGCGAGAACTGGCGGTCGCCGAGCGAATGGGGCAAGCTCTTCGTCGAACTCCGCAGCGAGTTGCTGGCCGTGATCGGCGCAGCCATCGAAAAGGTCGCCGCCACGTACACGGTGGATACCGGCATTGCCCGGGGCAGCCTCGAGGCTGCGATGTTCGGAGCGATCTTCGTGGTGGGCCTTGACCGGCAGACGTACAACCCCGAGCGCACCCGCGAACAGAGCATAGCGGCCATTATGACCATCATGCGCGGCTACGTGCTGCGGTAACGGTATGGCAACTGCCGCGTCTTGGGGCGTGGTGCTGCCTGCCGTCAGGGATGATTAATCCCATGCGTCACATGGGAAACAGCGGAAAGCTTGCGGTCATCTCTGCCGTGGTGTCCGCTGGTTTGCTGGTGCTCCTCGCCATCACCCTTGAGGAAACCGTGATGTACACCTTTCTCGGGGTTTTGGCGATCGGCTATCTGGCGTGCGTCGCCGAGGTTTTTACCCGTCGCAGGTATTTCATGCTGGTTCTCGGAGCGATCTCGACGATCCTGTTCATCGCGTTCGGAATCGCTTTCCTGCGCATGTGGGGCCTCGCCTTCAACCAGGATGAAAATGCCCTCGGCAGCGCGGTGAGCACCAAAGATTCGGACATCTACTTCTACCTCGCCGCACTCTCCGGCTGCAGTTCCCTGCTGGTCTTGTTCGTGGGGGCGGTATGGCCATCCCGCAAGAACCGTGCGAAAGCGGCGCCCCGGCCAGCTGCCCGACGGCCCGCGCCCCGGCCTGCTTCGCGTCCTTCCCCGGCACCTGCCAGGCCCGCCCAGCGGCCGGCGGCCCGTCCGGCGTCGGGGGCCGTGAAGCGCCCTACGCCGCGCACTCCGGCAGCCCCCGCCAAGCGCCCGACGTCGGGATTGCCGGCTCAGCGCAAGCCCGCCCCCAAGCGCTGACGTACTTCGGGCGCCGCCACATTCCCGGGCTTGGCGCGCCGCTGCAGCACGGCAGTCGCCACGCCGCCCAGCAGGAGGAGGCCGCCGGTCAGTTCCGCCGTCGTCGGGACCTCTGAGATGAGCAGCCAGGCAGCGGTCATTCCCACCACCGGGACCAACAACGTGAAAGGCACCACGGCCGAGCTCGGGTAGAGGCTGAGCAGCCGGTTCCAGATGCCATAGCCCACCAGCGAGGCGAAAATGGCGGTGTAGAGGGCGCTCAGGATGGTCGCAGGCTGAAGGTTGGTGAGGGTCCCGACGACGGCGGCCGGGCCGTCCACGATCAGCGACAAGGCCAGGAGCGGCAACGGGACCACGGCCCCGGACCAGACCACCAGCCCCAGTCCCGAGGCCGCCCTGGCCTTGCGTGCGATGATGTTTCCCGCAGCCCAGGACAACGCCGCCGCGAGCACAATCATGAGCGGCACCACCGGGGCCACCAAGCTTCGACCCACCGCCACCAAAGCAAGTCCGGCGACGCCGAGCACCACCCCAGTCAGTTGGCGCTTGCTCGGCCGCTCCCCGAGGAACCGGGCCGCCAACAGCACCGTCAGGAGCACTTGTGCCTGCAGCACGAGGGAGGCGAGCCCGGCCGGCATCCCGAGCGCCATGCCCAGGTAGAGGAGGCCGAACTGCCCGGCGCTCATGAACAGCCCGACGCCGATGATCGCCTTCCAGCTGACGTCCGGTTTGCGGACGAAGAAGATGCAGGGGAACACCACCAGGACGAAGCGGATGGCCACGAACAGCAGCGGCGGCACATCCGCCGCGCCACCGCTCCCATTACTGCCATTCCCGCTTGCGGGATGGAGGCCAAAGTCGATCGCGACGAAATTCAGGCCCCAAAGGACGGCGACAAGGACGGCGAGTGCTGAGTGTCGGATATTCACGATTCAACTCTGACAGTCAAGAGGATGAAGCACCAGCGTTGAATTCTGCATCAGATCATGTACGTTTGCTTCATGATTGAAATTGCAGCGCTACGGGCCCTCGTAGCAGTGGAACAGCAAGGCTCGGTGGTGGCGGCATCGGAGGCTATGGGCTTCAGCCCGTCGGCGGTCTCCCAACAGATCAAGAAGCTCGAGAAGCAAAGTGGTGTGACCGTCCTGGAGCGCCACGGACGCGGCGTACTACTGACCGACCGCGGCATGGCACTGGCCGAGTACGGACGTCGCATTCTGGGCGAGTTGGAGGAGCTACAAGCCACGTTGCTTGCCGACCCCGCGAAGCCGAGCGGAGTGCTTCGTCTCGTCGGGTTCTCGACGGCCTGCGGCGGGCTGGTAGGTCCGATGCTGCGGAAACTTGGCGCGGCCCAGGCTGTTGCCGCCGGATCTTCGGCCGCGGGGAGCTCCGGGCTTGGCGGCTCCGGGCTTGAAATCAGGGTCGTGGCCGAGGACCCGCGCGAGGCCGTCCAAAGGGTCGCAACCGGTGAAGCCGATCTCGGCGTCGTGCACAACTGGCACTCAGTGCCGTTGGTGATTCCGGAGAACATGATCCACGAGGACCTCTGCCTGGACACCGCCGACGTCCTGCTGAACTCAGCGCACCCGCTGGCCGGCCGGACCGCCGTCGAGCCTTCCGACCTGGTGGACGAACGCTGGATCAGCACGCCGGCCGGTGCCATCTGCAATGAGGCGCTGCTGGCGATCTTCGCTGGCCTGGGGCGCGTACCGGACATCCGCATCTACGACCCCGACTTTTCCACGCACATCGCCATGGTCCAGCAGGGTGTTGCGGTGGCGCTCGTGCCGCGCCTCGGCAGGCCCGAGCTCCCCGCTGGAGTGGTGGCAGTGCCAGTCGTCAATCCGATGCAGCAACGCCAAGTGGGAATCGTATACCGGAAGACCATGACGGCAAGCCCCAGCATCCGCCACGTGGTGCGCTTGCTGCAGGATGTGGCCGCGGAACTCGACGTGGGCTAGCTCGGACTATCCCCGCGAGGGGGCTACTTCTTTGGGCGTGGCACTGCGAAGTGGGTCAGGCGGGCATCCTGCCCATCGAGTTCAGCCCACGGCTTTTCGAGTTCCATCACCGTCATGGCACTGGTCGGGTAACGCGTTGCGGCATCCATGTAGGCGTCATGGTCCGAGTCGCGGGAAGCCAAGTGCATCGCGAGGTCCTGAACGCCGGGCATGTGCGAGAAGATCATGAGTGTCGTGACGGTTTCCGGCACATGGTTGATGACGGTCAACATCCGCTGCGCGGACGCGGCGTACAGGCCGTCCTCGAGTTTCGGCGTCGGGGCCTTGTCCCCCAGCTCGCTGCACACCCAAGTACAGGTCTGCCGGGTCCGGAGGGCAGACGAGCAGAGGATGAAGTCCGGAATCACGTGATGCTTGAGGAGCCATTTTCCGGCGAGGGGGGCCTCGCGGTGGCCACGCTCGGCAAGGGGTCGCTCATGATCGGGCACCCCAAGGGGCCAGTCCGACTTCGCATGCCGCATGATCACCAGCCGCTTAATGTGATGCTCGCTCATCCCCCCACCCTACTATCCCAACTAGCTCGCATTTCTTGTCGTTATGAGCCCTCAAAACGACAACAAATGCTAGCTACTTGGGTGGCCCGCGGAAGCGAAAGCGCCCGCCCCCAAGCAGGGAGCGGGCGCCTTGAGCGCGTGGAGACTAGATCGAGTATTCCGGAGCGGCCCAGACGATGACCTCGGGGTGCTCGTAGAAGCGGTAGCCCTGGCCGCGTACGGTGCGGACGGTGTTTGCGAGGCGGCCGAGCTTGGAGCGGAGGCGCCGGATGTGGACGTCGATGGTGCGCTCGTTGGGGACCTCTTCGGCGTTGCGCCACAGGCCCTCAAGGAGTTCATCGCGACCCACGGTGCGGGTGCCGTTCTCGACGAGGTAGTTGAGGAGCTCGAATTCCTTGAACGTGAGGTTCAGCGATTCGCCATCGAGGTGTACCTCACGACGGGCGAGGTCGATCAAGACGCCGGACGGGCGGGCTTCCTGGGCAGGCTGCGGGCGGAGCGCCTCAGCGCGCTGGCGGTTGCCGACGGTCGGGTCACCGAAAGTCGAGCGGACGACGTCGAGCGCGGAACCAGGCGCGCTGGCCGGGGCTACCGCGACGGCGGCGTAGCTCTCGGCGCCGGACACGAGGGACTGTGCGTAAGCCCGGATTTCCTGGGCAAGCTTGGCGATGGACGTTCCGGCGGCCGCAGCGGTATCTTCGTCGATGCCCATGTAGAGCACGAACCCGCGGGCCACATTGTCGTTGGCAACGGGACGGATGGAGCGATCCGCTGGAGCCAGGACCGGCGTGGGTGCAGTCATCGGCGAGGCCTCGTTGGCGGGAACAGCGCGGAGCTGGCCGTAGGAGTTGGGGTTGTACCCCTGGGGGACGTAACCGGGCGCCTGGCTGCCACCCTGCGGTGCGGGCTGGGCGTAGGCCGGGCGGTTGCCGAAGCCGGGACGCAGGCCGGCGTTCGACGCGGCCTTATTGGCGTTACGGACGGAGATGTGGACGTATCCGGATGCAACTGACATGGATTGCTTACCTCAAAGTGAATAGCCGTCATCGCGGCTTCGAATGCTGGTCTGGTCCCCGCAATGAGATGGGGAGGGGCGCCCGACGCTGGGCAGGGGGCGAATGCCTGAAACTTCTTGGGGTCTTAAGTTAGGCATGCATTCGACAACAGCTCATCGAAATACCAGCGGGTGTGCTGGGCTCGATCGCTGCGGCTGCAGATGCTGTTGAGTTCTTGTTCACATTTGAAGTGTGCAACGTAACAAAGGGAACTTGCAAGTAACAAAGGACGGAAGCGTCCACATTTTGAGACGAATCGGACTATTGTGCCGCACATCACAATTCACACATGTCCAAATGTGACCATTCTCGTTCGTCACAATGGCCGTTATGAACGCAATATTCGAATAAAATTTGATGAAAAGATCGTTTTTTGAATCTTAAGTCACGTCACGCGCTTGCCTTTGAATCTCGAGATATGAAACAACCCTTGTCCAATCCCGAATCTGCGTCTCATGAAAATTCTTTGGCAAATCGTCTGCTAGGGCGCTGGTTGCAGCGCTGCCGCGGACGCGCCGTCGTGACCTTCTTTGAATTCGGAAAGCGCTTGCGACACGGCGAGTTGCGTGATTCTGAGGCCAAAGCGGGGAAAAGAAGGTCACGACGGACACAAGCACCCGTCACTAGTTGGTGGTGCCGGTCCCTTGCGTACTTGATGTGGTGGCAGTGACGATCTGGATGGACTGTGCCGTGTACTTGTCGGATTCCTTGAGCGAAGTGACCCTCACGCTGGATCCGGATTTCACATCGGCGAGGGTCAAGGTGGTGCCGGTGGTTCCGCTTCCGCGTTGCCGGACGCCTTCCGCTACCACGACATCGGTTCCGAGGGCATAGCTTCGCGTGAATCCGTCATCGCTCTTGACGGTCATGGAGCTCGCCGAGATGTCAGTGACCGTACCCAGCTGGCCTGCCATGGTGACATAGCTGCCGTTCTGGAGGACCACATATTCCGAGTGGACGGCAGCGTTCAGGCCACCCATGCCCACCCCGAGCCCGCCCGGACCTGCGTTCGTGCCGCCTGGGCCACCGAATCCGCCCTGACCGTTCTGCCCGGCACCCGGTCCCTGCGCATTGGTGGTATCAGCTGCCGCGGTCCCGTTTCCGGCGGCATAGGCACCGGCTCCTGCCGCCGCAGCGACCACGACCGCGACGCCGCCAACAATGAGCCCCTTCTTCAGGCTCCAATTCTTGAAAAACGAAGGTCGAGGCTGTCCGGAGTTGTATTGCTGCGGAGCACCCCACCCGGCGGCAGGCTGCTGGTTCACGGGCGGCTGCGGAGCACCCCACCCGGCGGCAGGCTGCTGGTTCACCGGCGGCTGCGGAGCACCCCACCCGGCGGCAGGCTGCTGGTTCACGGGCGGCTGCGGAGCACCCCACCCAGTAGCAGGCTGCCCGGGGGCAGGCTGCCCGGAATCATCAAGGGGGCGGATCACCGGCTGAGGGTGCCCATTCTCCGGCTCGGAACCAGGTACGGAGGGGTTGTTTTGCTGATCCATGGTGTTCTCCATCGAAATCGAGACTGTTTGGTCGTGATTGTTCTTGTCCCAAACAGCGTCAGCCGCTTTGCTGTGCATTGGCTGTGTCGAACTGCAGGCTTGCCTGTGACCTGCCGCAGTGTTGTGTCGAACTGCAGGCTTGCCTGTGACCTGCCGCAGTGTTGTGTCGGATTCCGCTGGATCATTCGCGGCGAGCTTGTGCCGGGGCCCGTAACCACGCGGATTGCCCCTCCGGACTGAGGAATGATCCAGCAGAATCCGACGCCGTTCCTCCCCGAACCGGCACAACCTCCGGACAGGTGGCTAGGCTGGGACTCACAGGGTGCTCACAGCAACGGCAAAGCACTGGCAAAACGGCAGATTGGAGAGTTGTCCCATGGCATCCTCGCACTCCATGACCAACAACCTTCCGCAGCTCAGCCACCCGGACGGTTCCCCCATCCGTGCCCTCGTGGTGGACGACGAACCCAGCCTCGCCGAGCTCATGAGCATGGGCCTGCGGATGGCGGGTTGGTCGGTGGCGGTGGCCGGCGACGGTCCCGCTGCGGTAAAGCTCGCCAAGGAATTCCGACCGGATGTCCTGGTGCTGGATGTCATGCTTCCAGGGTTCGACGGCGTTGAGCTGCTCGGCAGGATCCGCGCCTTTGCGCCTGAGGTGCCCGCGCTCTTCCTCACCGCCAAGGATGACGTGCAGGACCGCATCGTCGGGTTGGCCGCCGGCGGCGACGATTATGTCACCAAGCCCTTCAGCATGGAGGAAGTCCTGCTACGCCTGCACCGCCTGGTCCAGCGCTCGGGAGTGGCCGCGATGGACACTGCCGAGCTGGTTGTAGGCGACCTGACCCTGAACGTGGACACGCGTGAAGTTACCCGTGGCGGCGAAGACATCCCGCTCACGGCGACCCAGTTCGAGCTCTTGCGCTACCTCATGGAAAATCCTAAGCGCGTGGTCAGCAAGGCCCAGATCCTCGACCGCGTGTGGGACTACGATTTCGGCGGGCAAGCAAACATCGTGGAGCTTTACATCTCATACCTGCGCAAGAAGATCGAGGCCAACCACCCGCCCATGATCCACACCGTGCGCGGAGCAGGCTACGTCATCAAGCCTGCCGAATAGCCGGGGCGTCGAATGTCCGCACTCTCGGGTATCCCCCGCCAGACCGACCATCGTTGGTTCAATCCTTCAACCTGGCACTTGCGCACGCGCTTGATCCTTCTCTCCATGGCGCTCCTCGTGGCCATCTGCGGTGCCGTCGGGGTGGTCAGCTACGCCTCCATGGACGTGTTCCTCACGAAGCAGCTCGACCAGCAATTGATGCAGGCCTCCCATGGCCGCCCGCCGCAAGGCAACCCGGGCGGCCGTCCGGACCCCTTGGACCCCCGGGGCCAGAGCATCGGCACGCTGAATGCGCGTATTCTCGCAGGTCAGGTGAGCAGCGATGCTGGATTCTTGTCCTCCGATGCCACCCGTGCGCCGTTGTCGCCCAGCGACGCTCGAATCCTGTCCGCGCTCCCCGCCGATGGCCGTCCGGTTGATCGCACCCTGTCCAATGGCGGCTACCGGCTGGTGGCCACCGAAACTCCATACGGCGATGTTGTCATCACGGGGCTGCCGCTCGCCTCGAAAGAGGACACCGAGGCCTCGCTCGTGTGGACCATGGTGCTGGTGTCCTTGGGCGGACTGGTCCTGATCGGACTGGCCGGAACCGTGCTGATCCGCCGCACCATGCGCCCCCTGGAGCAACTCTCCGACGTCGCCACGAAGGTATCGAAACTTCCGCTCGACGCCGGTGAGGTGGCACTCGCGGTGCGCGTTCCGGCGTCGGCGGCCCACCCGAGCACGGAAGTGGGAAGCGTCGGCCATGCTTTGAACCTGATGCTGGACAACGTCTCCAGCGCCCTCGAAGCCCGCCAGCAAAGCGAAACAAAGGTGCGCCAGTTCGTCGCCGATGCCTCGCACGAACTGCGCACTCCGCTGACCGCCATCCGCGGCTACACCGAGCTCTTGCGCATGACCGAGACGTTCACCGAGGACGGGCGCAAGTCGCTGGGACGGGTGCAGAGCCAGTCCGAACGCATGACAACCCTCGTTGAGGACCTCCTTCTGTTGGCCCGGCTGGACGAAGGGAAGGCCCCCGAGTTCACCGATGTGGACCTCACGCAGTTGGTGATCGAGACCGTCAGCGACGAGAAGGTCATGGCCCCCGAGCACATCTGGCAGCTCAAGCTCCCGGATGAGCCCCTCACGGTCCGCGGCGACACCACTCAACTCCACCAGGTTTTGGCGAATCTGCTCTCCAACGCCCGCAAACACACGGAGGCGGGAACCACCGTGGTCACGGGCGTCATGCGTTCCGCCGATGGCAGCGCCGTGGTGACAGTGACTGACAACGGGCCGGGCATCCCGCCGGAGTTCCAGGGCAGGATCTTCTCGCGCTTTGCCCGGGCCGACGCCGCCCGCTCCGGTTCCGAGGGCACCTCCGGGCTCGGCTTGTCGATTGTGGAATCCATTGTCCAGGCGCATGGAGGCACCGTCGAAGTGGCGTCGCGGCCCGGCCGGACGGAATTTGCGGTGCGGCTTCCGGCGCTCAGGACCGCCACGGCCTGAACGGCCGCCCAGGAGGGTATGACGCCGGTGCACGGCGGGCGCAAGTCGACGCACCGACGTCGTGATCTCCGTTACCTAAATGTGACTTAAGTAAAATCCTCCTGTACCGTCGAATGGGTGCGCGGGATCATTCCGGCCACCGCCGGGTAGGCGCCGAGCTCTGCCACTCCCCGGTGCCCAAAAATCCAGGCAGAGACGGGGGACCCAGGTCTCCGGGCAAGCGCTCATGTTGAGCCAGCCCTAGGGGTGAAGCCGTACCGCCACGATTCCCTGTGGCCACGGCCGGATGACCTCATCCGAATCCGACAGCTAACTCCGCAGGCGTCGAGAGGCAATCACCATGTCTGATTCCAGGAATCAGTCGCGCCCTGTTGCGCGCCACCGCGGCGAACCTGCCCGGAGAAACAAGTCACGTTCCACGTTGAGGCGAGCCGCCTCGAACCTCGGCACCGGCCAGCGCATGGCAGTTGTTGCCGGCGTCGTTGCCGTGTTCCTCGGTGCAGGTGCCGCCACCCAGGCTGCCGGACAAGCCATCAATGCCCAGGACATGAGCCGCACGTCCGAATCCCGCGCGGCGGATAACTCAGCCACGCCATCGGCCGCCGCCACGCCGTCGGCGAGCGCAAGCGCGAGCCCCAAGCCGAGCGCCGCGCCGACGCCGAGCCAGGCACCTGCCCCCGCTCCGGCCGCCGTCGCACCGCAGGCCGCCGCACCGGCCGCGCCCGCGGCACCGCCCGCTCCAGCAGCCCCGGCCGCACCTGTCGCCGTCGATGATCCCTCCGGCGCACAGGCTTATGCCGCAAGCATCCTTCCATCCTACGGTTGGGGTCAGGGCGAGATGTCCGCCCTGCTCACCTTGTGGAACAAGGAATCGGATTGGCGCACCACTGCCACCAACGCCTCCAGTGGCGCTTACGGCATTGGGCAATCGCTGCCGGGCGAAAAAATGGCATCAGAGGGCGCCGACTGGCAGACCAACTACCAGACGCAGATCCGCTGGGGCCTGAACTACATCAAGGAACGCTACGGATCGCCGTCCGCGGCGTGGTCCTTCCACCTGGCGCACAACTGGTACTAGACCAAGAGCCACGCACAAGTACGTCGAGGTCCGTCCCTCCAGGGGCGGACCTCTGCGTATTTTGGCCAGGCATGTGATTCGCCACGCCGGCCATACATCCACAGCCACGTCACAGGTTCCGCCTAAAGCCTTCATATTCTGCAACGGCACTCTGAATACATGACGCTCATCGAATCCACCTCCGGAACCCTGAAGGACCCCGCGGTGGTGCCGCCGGGCCTTCCCATCCCACCCAACACCCCCCTTCAACGCAGCACAGCGCGGCGCGCCCCCGTCGACACCCACACCGCCGTCCCCGTCCTCGATGTCACCATCCCCGTCTTCAACGAGGAACGCGACCTCGAAGAGTGCCTGCGCAGGCTTCACGGCCATTTGCGCGAATCCTTCCCGCATGGCTTCCGCATTACCGTGGCCGACAACGCAAGCACGGACAGCACCTTGAAAATCGCGGAGCGCGTGGCCAGGGAACTGCCTGAGCTCGCGGTCGTCCATCTTGAGGAGAAGGGACGCGGCAACGCCCTACGCAAGGTGTGGCTCGCATCGCCGGCGCCGGTTCTGGCTTACATGGACGTGGATCTTTCCACGGACCTCGCCGCGCTGGCGCCCCTTTTGGCGCCGCTGATCTCCGGCCATTCGGACCTCGCCATTGGCACACGGCTGACCCGCAATTCGAGGGTTGTCCGCGGCCCCAAGCGCGAGTTCATTTCGCGCAGCTACAACCTGATGCTGCACTCGTTCATGGGCGCCCGCTTCAGCGATGCCCAGTGCGGCTTCAAAGCGATCCGGGCAGATGTCGCACAGCAGATCCTCCCGCACACCATGGACAACTCGTGGTTCTTCGACACTGAACTCCTGGTCCTCGCCGAACGCTGCGGCCTCCGGGTCCACGAAGTTCCCGTTGACTGGATCGACGATCCCAATTCCAGCGTCGACGTGGTGCGCACTGCCCTGGCCGACATCCGCGGCATGGTCCGGCTCACCCGGGATCTCGTCTCGGGCCGCATCCCCATTCCGGAACTGCGCGCAGCACTTGCACGCGGGCCGCTCCCGGCGTCGTCCCGCACCGCCGAGCAGAACCCGCGCAGCAGCCTTTTCGGGCAGCTGGTCCGGTTCGCCGCGATCGGCGCCGCGTCCACCCTCGCCTATGTGCTCATCTTCCTGTTCTGCCGCGGCTTCATGGACCCGCAGCTGGCCAACTTCCTGGCGCTGCTCATCACGGCCATCGCCAACACCGGCGCCAACCGGCGCTTCACCTTCGGCATCCAGGGCGGCAATCCCGTTCGGCACCACTTCGAGGGATTGATCGTCTTCGGGATCGGCCTCGCGCTCACTTCAGGGGCACTCGCCTTGGTGCACAGTACGACGACGCCGGACCGCTGGGGCGAGCTCCTCACCGTAGTTGCGGCGAACCTCGCCGCCACCGCAGTCCGCTTCCTGTTGTTCCGCCTTTGGGTCTTCCGGCAGCCTGCAGCGAAGGCGACTGCACCCACGACACAAGCCAAAACGCGCACAGAAACGGCAGCATCATGACCTCCACGATTACTCCCGCAAGCACGGGACCCGCCGCCGGAAGTGCCGGCGCCGAGGTTCCCGCCGCCCTCGGGACTGCGGACGGACCGCAGGGCCGTCACTCGGCAGACCCGTCAACCCCGGATGCCACGCCCCGTTGGAAGCGATATGCCTTTGGCCGGCAGCCCCGCTGGGTGCGGCCGTCCGCCGCCGGGCTCCTCGTAGCCACCGCGTTCCTGTATCTCTGGAACCTCGCGGCCACCGGTTATGGAAACTCCTTCTACGCCGCGGCCATCCAGGCCGGCACGAAGGACTGGACGGCGTTTCTGTTCGGTTCGCTCGACGCCGGCAACGCCATCACCGTCGACAAGCCCCCGGCTTCTTTGTGGATCCCTGCTTTGGCGGGCCGGATCTTCGGCTTCTCGCCCCTGAGCATGCTGGTTCCCGAGGCGTTGATGGGCGTCGCCGCCGTCGGTTTCCTTTATCTGACGGTCAAGCGGGTCTCCGGACCAGGCGCTGGCTTGTTGGCCGGTGGCGCTTTGGCACTGACCCCGGTGGCGGCGCTCATGTTCCGCTTCAACAATCCCGACGCCATGCTGACTCTGTGCTTGGTGCTCGCGGCCTACTTCACTACCCGTGCCATCGAACGCGCAGGCTGGAAGTGGCTCGCCGCAGCGGGCGCCGTGGTGGGCCTCGCGTTCCTGAGCAAAATGCTGCAGGGATTCCTGATTGTTCCAGGACTGGGACTCGCGTATCTCTGGGCCGCCCCCACCCCGTTGCGGCGGAGGCTGGTGCACCTGTTCGGCGCGTTGGCTGGCATCGCAGTAGTGGCCGGCAGTTATGTTGCTCTGTTCCAGCTGACCCCGGCTTCGGCACGTCCTTACATGGCAGGTTCGCAAACCAACAGCTTCCTTGAGCTGACGTTTGGCTACAACGGGCTGTCCCGCATCACCGGCTCGGGCGAAGGGACACCCGGCGGAGGCGGGGCCCCTGGCGGAGGCGGCCTCGGCGCCTTCGGCGGCGGTGGCGGCAACAGCGGATTCGGTGGAGCAGCCGGGATTACCCGCATGTTCGGCACGAGCTTTGGTGGTGAGGTCTCCTGGCTTCTCCCTGCTGCACTGATTCTGCTGGCAGCCGGCCTATGGTTCACCCGCCGGGAAGCGCGGGCCTCCCGTACCCGTGCCGCGCTTATCCTGTGGGGCGGGTGGATTCTGGTCACGGCGGGAGTCTTCAGCTTCATGAGCGGCATCGTCCACCCCTACTACGCGGTAGCCCTCGCACCGGCAATCGCAGCCTTGGTGGGCATTGGCAGCGTTGAGCTGTGGCGTGGCCGCGGGTATTGGCCGGCCAGGATCGTCCTGGCCGTGGTAATCCTCGGTAGTTCGGCCTGGTCCGCGGTTCTCCTGGGCCGCGACGCCTCATGGCTTCCTTGGTTGCGCATCGTGATCGTCGTCCTGGGTGTGGTGGCGGCCGCGGCAATCCTGCTTCGCCTCGACTCACTGCGGCCGGCTGGCCGGTTCCGGAACGCAGCGGCCGCGGCCGTCGTCGTCGTTTCCCTTCTGGCCGGCGGCCTCGGAACCGCGGCGTGGACGCTCGCGACGGCGGCTACCGCGCACTCCGGTTCCATCCCGACGTCGGGACCCAGCGGTTCCGCCATGGGCGGCTTCGGAAACCGCGCTGGAGGGTTCGGCGCCGCTGGTGGCGCGGGCCAGGCCGCGGGAGGACCCGGTTCCGAGGGGACGGCCGACGCCGGACTGACCGCTCTGCTGACGTCCACCACCACGAAGTGGTCGGCGATCGTCTCCGGCGCCACCCAGGCCGCAAGCCTTGAGCTCGCCACCCACACCAACGTGATCGCACTCGGTGGCTGGAACGGCGGCGATCCCTACCCCACGCTGGCACAGTTCCAGGACATGGTGGCCAAGGGACAGATCGGCTACTACATCGCAGGAGGCGGCATGGGTGGCGGCGGCGGATTCGGAGGCCAAGGCGGCAATTCCGAGGTAGCCTCCTGGGTACAGGCCAACTTCCAAGCCCAGACGGTGGGCAGCTCCACCGTCTACAAGCTGACAAAGTAGATCCCGATGACCACTTCGCATTTCACAGATACCGGTTCCAAGCGAGGGCAGCCGGTTCCGCCGTCGCGGTTGGTGGAGCCGCCGGAAGTGGCCGCTCCCCAGGGAGGGGGCGGCCGGCCCGGCCTGACCGGAAAGTCGCGACAGTCCCGAAAGTCCCGCCCCAACCATGGCCCGCATACGCTGCGGCACCGCGTGGAGCTCGGCATTGTGCTCCTCGCAACGGCGGTCCTGTATCTCTGGAACCTCGGCGCTTCCGGATGGGCCAACCCGTTCTATTCCGCAGCGGCCCAGGCCGGTTCGCAGAATTGGGCCGCGTGGTTCTTCGGATCCTCCGACGCCGCCAACTCCATCACGGTGGACAAGCCGCCTGCGTCGCTCTGGATCATGGGCCTCTCGGTGCGGATCTTCGGGCTGAGCTCCTGGAGCATCCTGGTTCCCGAGGCACTCATGGGCGTTGCCACGGCATGGCTGCTTTATCTCGCGGTCCGACGGGCCGCGGCCCCCGCCATCGGCGATCCACGGCTCGCCCACCGGGCCGGGCTGCTGGCCGCCGTCGTCATGGCCATCACCCCGGTAGCCACCCTCATGTTCCGGTTCAACAACCCGGACGCCCTGCTGGTGCTGCTCATGACGGCTGCCGGCTACGCCACGCTGCGGTCCATCCAGGACAACAAGCTGCGCTGGCTCCTGCTGGCCGGCGTGTTCCTGGGCTTCGGCTTCCTCACCAAGCAACTCCAGGTCCTGCTGGTGGTTCCTGGATTTGCCGTGGCGTACGTGGTTGCCGCGCCGGGTGGAGTGGGGCGTCGTCTCCTTCATCTGCTTGCGGCGGGGGCAGCCATGGTGGTCTCGGCCGGCTGGTGGCTCGCCGTCGTCGAACTCATTCCGGCGAACATGCGGCCGTACATCGGCGGCTCCCAGAACAACTCGATCCTGGAACTGACGCTCGGTTACAACGGCCTGGGCAGGCTCAGTGGCCAGGAGACCGGCAGCGTCGGGGGCGGCAACGGCTGGGGAGTTCCCGGGCTGTTCCGGATGTTCAACAGCGAGTTCGGCGGCCAGATCGCGTGGCTGCTCCCCTCCGTGCTGGTCCTCGGAACGGGACTCCTGTGGCTGGGGCGCCGTGCCCCGCGCACGGATGGCGTCCGTGCCTCGGTGATCGTGTGGGGCGCGTGGGTGCTTGTCACCGGGTTGGTGTTTAGCTTCATGGCGGGCATCATCCATCCCTACTACGCAGTAGCCCTGGCCCCGGGGATCGCCGGGCTCGCGGGCTTGGGCGTCGCGCTCTTGTGGCAGCACCGCGCGCAGCTCGTCGCCGCGGTCATGCTCGCCGTAGCAGTGGCGGCAGCGGGATTCGTGGCCTTCGACCTCCTGGGCAGCACCACCGCGTATGGTCCGTGGCTGCGCTGGGCCGTGCTGCTGAGTGCGCTGGCAGCCGCGGCCGGCTTGCTGCTCTCGGGACGCTTCGCCTCCCGCATCCTTCAGCGCACGACGGCGGTGCTCGCCCTCGCGGCCTCCCTCGCCGGCCCACTGGCGTACTCCATCTCAACCGCCTCCGTGACGCATAGCGGCGCAATCCCCAGCGCCGGTCCGACGACCACGTTCGGCGGCTTCGGCGGCCGGGGCGGCTTCGGACAGGGCGGCTTCGGACAAAACGGCGCAAGCCAGAACAACGCGGCCCAGAACACTCCCCCGCAAGCTCTCCAGCAGCCGGGCGCCCAGGGCGGCGGCTTTGGCGGGAACCGGCAAGGCGGCGGCATGGGCGGCCTGCTCGGCGCCACCACGCCGTCGTCGGAAATGGTTGGCGCGCTCAAATCCGGCGCCTCGAACTACACGTGGGCGGCCGCCGTCGTGGGCTCCAACAACGCCGCAGGCTACCAGCTGGCCACCGAACTGCCCGTCATGGCGGTGGGTGGCTTCAACGGCACCGACCCGTCCCCCACGCTCGAACAGTTCCAACAGCTCGTGGCGCAGGGCAAGATCCACTACTTCATCGCCGGCGGGACCATGCAGGCGAACAGCGGATCGGAAGCCCCTGCCCAGATCGCGCAATGGGTGGCTGCGAACTTCCAGGCACAGAGCATCGGCGGGACCACGGTGTACGCACTGGCTGGCTGAGTGGGCGTCCTGAAGCGTCCAGACGGGCTGTGGCAGTGACCGCGGAGTAATCCGCGATCTGCCACGGCCCGTTTGCCGCTTTCGGGGTCCCCAGAAGAAAACTTTCAAAAAACCCCTTGTTTTGCAAACGTTTGCAGAGAAAAGTGGACGCCACTGCAGATCCTGTTTCCAAGCTTCATCGCATCAAGGAGGATGTATGTATTTCGCCGACTGGCTCGTTTTAGGGGCCTACTTCGTGGTCATGATAGGGATTGGCTGGTGGGCCAAGAGTCGAGTGAAAAACGCTGCCGACTTCTTCACCGCCGGTGGGAAGATGCCGTGGTGGCTGGCGGGAATTTCCCACCACATGTCCGGCTATTCGGCTGCTGTCTTCGTGGCCTACGCCGCCATCGCCTACACCACCGGTTTCGCACTGTATGTCTGGTGGGCGCTCACGATCACCATCGCTTGCCTTGTGGGCTCTGTCTTTTTCGCCCCGCGCTGGCCGCGCCTGAGGCAGCGTTTCGGAATCATCTCCCCGCTCGAATACCTGGCCACGCGCTACAACCTGCCCGCTCAGCAAGTACTGGCTTGGTCCGGTGCTGCATTGAAAGTCTTCGACGTAGCCGCCAAGTGGGCGGCTAGTGCGATCCTCCTGAACGTGTTCGCCGGGGTTCCGATTGCAGTCGGCATCCTGATCGTCGGCGGGGTCACGCTCATCTACTCGACCATTGGCGGCTTGTGGGCGGACGCGTTGACCGATATGGGCCAATTCATCATCCAGTCCGTGGCGGGCATTGCGATGCTCATCTTCGCCGTGGCCAAACTTGGGGGCGTTTCCTCGATCGCCGGAATCTGGTCGCGGCTGCCGGCCTCCCACTCGCAGCCATTCGCCGGCGACTACACCATCGGATTCTTCCTCGCCTACTGCCTGATCAGCACCATTTCCTACAACGGAGGAACCTGGAATCTGGCTCAACGCTTCATTGCCGCCCCGTCCGGCACAGCGGCCCGCAAATCAGTCCTGCTTTCGGGCGCGCTCTATCTCGTGTGGCCACTGGTGCTCTTCTTCCCCATGTGGGCCGCGCCGCTGATCTTGCCCAATCTGACGCACCCGGATCAGGCTTATGCGCTCCTGACCCAGCAGCTGCTGCCAGCCGGCCTGGTGGGCTTGGTCGTCGCCGGAATGTTCTCACACACCATGGCCATGACCTCTTCGGACGCCAACGCGATTTCCGCCGTCGTCATCCGGGACATCATCCCTGCGTTGCGCGGTTCCCGGCGGCCCCTGACTTCGCGTGCGGAACTACTGGGTGGCCGCATTTCCACCTTCCTGTTCATCGGCTTGTCGATGGTCATTGCCCTGAGCGCGGATTCATTCGGCGGCGTCCTGGGCCTGATAATCCTCTGGTTCGGGGCCTTGGTGGGGCCAATCGCCGTTCCCATGCTGCTGGGGATGCTGCGCCCATTCCGGCGCTGCGGCCCATCGGCAGCCTTGTTCTCCTGGGCCACCGGTTTGATCGTTTTCGCACTCGCAAAGTACGCCCTGGCCGCTCCCATCGCGAGCCTGGGCACGGCCAGTGCGCAGACAATCAACGTGGCCGCCCCGGTGCTTGCGTCCGCGATCGTCTATTGCGTCTTCGGCTGGCTACGCCCTTGGCACAACGAGGCTTCCGACGCCCTTGTCGAGTCCCTTGACCGCGACCTTGAGCCGGCCGTATCGCTTCCAGTTGAAAGCGCCGTCGCATGAGCGCAACCGGATCCGAAATACGGGATCAGCTGCTCAAGGGCGTCCTCCCTTGGTGGCTCGAGAACGGGGTCGACAGGAAAAACGGCGGGGTTTTCACTTGCTTTTCCAACTCAGGACGATTGCTTTCGAACGAAAAATATACGTGGTCCCAAGGCCGCTGGGCCTGGCTCTGCTCAAGGATTGCGCTGGACAGCGAGGCCGGAATCATCGGCGAAGATCCCCGGTTGTGGGCCACTCTGTCGATTGAAACGGCCAGGTTCATCCAAGAACACGCCATCCTGGACGGCAGTGTGACGGCATACCGCACATCGGCTGAAGGGCAGGCGCTACCGTCCGGGCCGCAAGGGGAGATCGCGGTCAGCGTACTGGCCGACCTCTTTGCGGCCTTGGGCCTGGCGGGTGCAGCCCGGCTTCCCCAAGCTTCAGAGCGGGAACGTGAAGGGTGGCTGCAATCAGCCCACGCACTTCTCGCCCACGCCGAAGAAAGAATCGAGGCCCGGAACGCTCCGTCCGAGCCATACCGCGTCCGGGCCGGATTCAAGGACGCGGCCGGGCTGATGCTGCTACTAAATGTGGGCGCCCAGCTGCATTTGGCCAGCGGCTCTGCTGAAAGCGCCGACACAGCCGGTGCCGCGCTGTCTCAACTCCTCGGCGACGGCACCTCTGAAGGCATGTGGAAGGCCGACTCCTGGTGGGAATACCGACCCGACAGCAGCGATGATCTGGACACCCTCCTGGCCCGCCACCGAACCCCCGGTCACCTTCTAGAGATGCTCTGGATGGTCATGGAAGCAGTCGAGATCATTCCTGATCTCGCGCCTCACATTCCGGACTGGCTACCGGACCTTGCCGTCCGGGCACTCGAAGCCGGCTGGGATGACCAGCACGGCGGCATCTTCCGATACGTCGACGGCACCGGAGCAGAACCACGGGGCAGGCTCCTCGGCAACGACACCTACGAAACCTTGGTGACCCAGACATGGGACACCAAGCTCTGGTGGGTCCAGGTTGAGGCCCTCTACGCGAGCAGGCTGCTCGCCGAGCGTTTCGGGCGTCCCGACCTCCTGGACTGGCATGAGCGAATCTGGACCTACACCCTCGACACATTTCCGGACCCCTCCGGCCAGGAGTGGCTGCAAATACGCGACCGCGCGGGAAAGCCCCTCGACAAGGTGGTGGCGCTGCCAGTCAAGGACCCCTTCCATATAGCCCGATCACTCCTCCTGACTACTGAACTAGAAACCCGAAGGACACACACGTGACAGCACAGACCACTTACAGCCCCGCCGTTTCCACACACCCGGACCGGGCCGCACTGGGGAAACACGCCGGCGCGCACGCAGCGGAAACGCTACGCAGGGCGCTCCGGAACCAACGGCAGGTCCGGCTGATGCTCGCAGCAGCTCCCAGCCAGGAGGCAACGCTTCAGGCGCTCGCCCAGCAACCCGGCATCGATTGGGCCCGCATAACGTGTTTCCACATGGACGACTACCTCGCGCTCGAGGCCGACGCACCTCAAGGATTCGGAAACTGGCTGCAACGCAAATTCTTCAGCCACCTTCCGTCGACCACCTTTCACCGCATAAACCCGGGGAACCCCGCCGAAGAGGAAGCGCAGCGCTATGGCAAGCTGATGGGCCAAGATCCCTTTGACCTCGTCCTGCTCGGCTTGGGAGTCAACGGCCATCTTGCCTTCAACGATCCCCCGGCCGACCTCACTGACCCGCTGCCCGCCCGCGTCATCAACCTGGACCAAGTAAGCCGCCAACAACAGGTGGACGAAGGGCATTTCGCGAGTGTCGACGGCGTTCCGCAGCGCGCCATCACCGTCTCCATCCCGCGGTTGTTGCATGCCTCCGAAATCATCGCTTCCGTCCCCGGTCTTGCCAAAAGGATGGCCGTCTACAACACGCTGAGCCAGCCGGTCAGCGGAGACCATCCCGGTACTGCGCTTCGCACGCACCCCAACGTCACCATCTACCTCGACGCCGAATCCGATCCGCGATGAACGCAAGTGAGCAGCTCTCGCAGGACTACCTCGGAAGAATCACCGAGCTCCTTGAGCGCATCCGCCTGGAAGAAGCCGAAAACATCAGCATCGCCGCCGGCATTCTCGCGGCCCAGGTGGCCAAGGACGAACTGGTACACATCTACGGCCCAGGCGGTCACTCGAACCTGGCGAGCCAGGAAGTGTTCTTCCGGGCAGGCGGGTTGATGCACGTCTCGGCCATTTTGGACGAAGGCACCCTGCTCTCCAGCGGCGCCCTCCGGTCAATGGCCATGGAACGGACTCCGGGTTACGGCCGGATCGTCATCGAGGATGCGGGCCTCGGACCAGGGGACGTCCTGATCCTGGTCAACGCGTACGGCATCAACAGTGCCCTCATCGACGCGGCACTGACGGCACGTGAACTATCGGTCAAGACCATCGGCGTTTCCTCGCGGGAGCACGCAGAGGAAACAGCCAGTGACCATCCCGCACGGCATCCGCAAAAGCTGAATCTGCACGACGTGGTCGACCACCACATCGACACGAAGGTTCCTGTCGGAGACGCCGTCATGAAGGTCCCCGGGGCACAGGAAAAAACAGCAGCTGTGTCCACGTTCGCCAATGCCTTCACCCTGAACTGGCTCATGATGTCCACTATCAGCAAGCTGAACGAAATCGGGATTGAGCCGCCATTGTGGAGATCGGGAAATGCTCCAGGCGGGGACGCAGCCAACCAGCAATTCATTTCACGTTTCAAAGGACGGGTACGCAAGCTGTGACACACCCGAAAACCATTGTGGGCAAAGACCCCCACCGGGGGACCAACATAGAAATCGCCTACGACACGACCATCCTGTCGGTGCGGGAGATCGATCCGGACCAGGGGCTGCCCGTCATCGCACCGGGGTTTATCGACGGCCAGGTCAACGGTTACGGCGGACTAGACGTCAACGCCGCTGACGTCACGCCGCAAACCATCATCGACATGAGCGCGGAGCTGGCGAAGCTGGGCGTCACGACGTGGGTGCCAACCATCGTGACAGCGTCGGAAGAGGCAATCACCGGCGCGCTCGAACAGATCAACCGGGCCTGCGAAATTGATCCAAGCACCAGGGCAGCCATCCCCTGCGTCCACATCGAGGGCCCGTTCATCTCGGATCAGGACGGTCCCCGGGGCGTCCACGACGCCGACTTCGTGCGCCCCTTGGACGTCCAGGAGGTCCGGCGCTGGCTTCGCGCAAGCGGAATGGTCGGCATCGTCACCGTCTCCCCCCATACGCCCGACGCGCCGGCCCAGATCGCCCAAATCCGCGAACTCGGCCTCCATGTGGCCATCGGACACACGCACGCGAGTCCTGAACAAATCACGGCTGCCATCACCGCGGGAGCCAGCCTGGCCACCCATCTAGGCAACGGCATAGCCACCACCCTGCCCAGGCACCCCAATGCCCTGTGGACTCAACTCGCTGACGACCGCCTCACGGCAGGACTCATAGCGGATGGCCACCACTTGCCCAGCGATACGCTGAAAGTCATGATCAGGGCCAAGACCCCCGAACGCGCTTATCTGGTTTCGGACAGCACCGCGCTGGCCGGCAGCGAGCCAGGCCGCCACCGTACTTCCGTGGGCGGCCTGGTGGATCTTGCCCCTGGCGGGAGGCTCTCCCATGTGGGCACGGATCTGCTCGCAGGGGCCGCCGCTACCCTCCCGGACGGTTTCCGGAACGTGATCCGAAATGTCGGCCTGGATCTATCGGAAGCCCTCAAAATGGTGACGTCCACTCCCGCCCGGGTGATCCCGGGTACCCGACCGGGGCTCGGCCACCTTCAAGTCGGTTCCCCGGCAGATTTTGTCCTGATCACCGCGGGCGGACCCGAAGCAGGGACCATTACCGCGGTTATCCAAGGCGGTCGAAAGGTATCGGGCGAACCGGAATGAGTACCAGCCAACCCCAGCAGGCCGTCCTGCGAGTCGGCGCCGCCGTCGTCGAGATCTTTCCGCCCGCAGGTACCCCAATGGCCGGATTCGCGGCTAGGACGGAACCGAGCACCGGCGTCCACGATCCCCTAACCATCCGGGCGCTGGCCGTCGATGACACCTGCTGGATCACTGTGGATGTATGCGGCCTCCATGAAGACACATGCACCCGCATCGCACACGGTTTGCCGCTTATGCCGGAACGTGTCGCGATCACCGCGACCCACACGCACGCGGGCCCGTGCGTCATGCCGGGCCGGCTCGGAGGCCATGATCCGCGGCTCCTGGAGGAGATCGTCTTGGCTTGCCGCGAGGCCACGGAGGCCGCCGTGGCCTCCCAGCGGCCGGCGACCCTGCAATACGGCCAATCTCGCGGAGTGGACGTTGCCAGGAACCGACGCCATCCCGAACGTGCCGTGGATCCGCCAGTCCAGGTTGCCTCTTTCAACGACGCAAGCGGAGAAGTGGTTGCCTGGATTGTTCTCTATCCCTGCCACCCGGTGGTCCTGGGTCCGGAAAACCGGCTCATCAGCGGCGATTACCCGGCGTTCACCAGGAGGGTCCTGGAGGAACGTTCCCCCGGCTCAGTGGCCCTTTTCCTGCCCGGGACCGCCGGGGACATCAACTCGGGCCATCCCGCCGACGCGTCGTACACGCTTTCCGGCTCCGCCGGCAGGACGATGGAGCAGGCGCGCAAGATCGGAGAACATGTGGCCGCATCCGTGTTGGGGACCCCGCTCCTATCCGTCTCCGATTCCGGGAAGACCTCCGCCGCCCGGAGGACCATCAGCGTGGCAATGAATTCGCGCGATGCGGTTTCGCCCGCGGAGTTGAGCCGGCAGTGGGAGGCCGAAGCGGTTTCGGCAGCGACGGGCCGGCGATCCCTTCTCAACGCGTGGAAGCAGTGGGCCGTGGACCGCCGTCCCGAAGAGGAATTGTCCTGGGAGGCCCCGGTGAGCGTCTTCAACTGGCAGGGCCTGACCCTCGTAGGATTACCCGGAGAACCATTCCTGGCCGCAACGGAAGCCATCGCCTCCCGGGTCGAGGGGCCCGTATTCGTCACTGGTTACACCAACGGGTGCCCAGGATACTTCCCAGCCGCTGATGAATATGATTTCGGAGGATACGAGGTGGAGGACGCGCACCGCTACTACGGCATGCCGGCCCCCTTCGCGCCTGGCAGTGCCGAAGCGCTGATCCAGGCCGCATTGGAACTCATGGGTGAGCTCCAATGACAGGCCGTCCAACCATCACGCAGTTGGCGGCCGAACTCGGCATCGCTCCCTCAACCGTGTCGAGGGCCTTTACCCGGCCGAACCTCCTCAAACCGGAGACGGTGGCGCTGGTACAAAAAGCTGCCGAAGCCGCCGGCTACGTACCGAACCATCACGCACGCGCCCTCTCAACAGGTCGTGCCGGGGCGATCGGACTCATCGTGCCGGACATTGCCAACCCGTTCTTCCCTCCGCTGGTCCGGGCGGCTCAAAACTACGCGAGCGACCTCGGACTATCCGTATTCTTGGCGGACACGGATGAAGACCCGAATCGCGAAGATCGTCTCATCTCACGGATGGCGCCCCAGGTTGAAGGGCTGATCGTCGTTTCATCCCGGCTCGCTTCGGCCCGCATCCGGCAAATCGCCGATTCCCAGCGCGTGGCCTTCATCAACCGCGATGTTCAGGAGACCTACCGGGTACTGCTGGACACTACGGCGGCCATCCGCTCCGCGCTGACACACCTGTCCGAGCTCGGCCACCGTCGCGTGGCCTACGTCGGCGGGCCACCACAATCTTGGGCAAACAAGCAGCGTCGCTCGGCCGTGGACAACTTCTCGAAGGTCCATGCCCTCGAGGTCACGCACTTCAGCGCGGATCCGGGCACCTACGAAGCGGCGAAGGCTCTCAGCGATTCGGTGGCAGTGTCCGGCGTCACCGCAGTCATCGCTTTCGACGACGTCATCGCGCACGGCCTGATGGGCGGGTTTGCTGCCGCAGGCGTGGACGTCCCGAAGGACTTGAGCGTCATCGGATGCGACGACACCCTCGCGACCACAACGTTTCCTGCACTTTCGACGATCGCGGTCAATGTCGGTGCAGCAGCCCGGCGCGCCGTCGCTGCCCTATCCGAGAACCCAGGCTCAACCAGCCTGCCCGGAGCGAGGATCATCTTCGAAGGAACCCTCGTCCTCAGGGGAACAGCAGGACCGGTCCGGCCTACGTCCAGCCCGCTAACGCTAGAACCGGAGCTCGATTACCCGGCGACCCGAAGCGTCCAGACTGGCCGTGGCAGTGACAGCTGAGTAATCCGCTATCTGCCACAGCCCATCCGCTGCCTCGCCGCCGGCGTCGCCCACCACCACGGTCCGCATGCCGGCCGCACGGGCGGAAGCGATGCCCGCGGGGGCATCTTCGAACACGACGACGTCGCCCGGCTCGGCACCCAGCAGCGCCGCGGCCCTGAGGTAGCCTTCAGGGTCGGGCTTGCCGCGGGTCACGGCCTCGGAGGTGACAGTGGTCGCAGGCATCTGGAGTCCGGCTGCCTGCATGCGCACCCCGGCGAGGATCCGATCGGCCGAGGTGACCATCGCGACGGCGTCGGCCGGCAAGGACCGCAGCAGTTCCCCGGCTCCGGGCAACGCCACGATCCCGTCCGTCCGGGTCCGCTCCATCTCGCCGAGTTCCTCGGCGAGCGCGTCGATGTCAGCTCCGGCCGGGGCGAAACGGCGCACCGTGTCCTTGGCCTGGACCCCGTGTGAAGTCCGCAGGATCTCGTCGATGTCCAGTCCATACCGGCCGGCGAATTCGCTCCACACTTGCTCCACGATCGCGGTGGAATCCACCAAAGTGCCGTCCATATCGAACAGGACAGCCCGGACGGTCAGGGTTTTCACGGCTTCAGCAGGCAGGTTCATGAATCCATCCTGCCGTTGAAGCTGGTCCTCCGCCCAACTTTTACAGTGTGAGTCCTAGCCGTTGGGCCTGTTGGGGATGTACTGAACGGCCCACTTGTTGCCGTCCGGATCGGCGAAGTAGACAAAGTGGCCCCAATCCTGGATGTCAATGTCGCTGACTTCCACGCCGTTGGCCTTGAGCTGGCTGTGGGCCTCCTGGATATCCCCCACCACCATCTGCAGGCTGGGGGCGGTCCCTGGAGGGGCGTCGTTCAGGCCCTCGCCGATGCAGATGGAGCAGGCCGAGCCAGGCGGAGTCAGTTGGACGAAGCGGATGCCGTCCATGGGCCGCTCGTCGTAGTCGGCGTTGAAGCCCACTTTGTTGACGTAGAAATCCTTGGCGCGGTCCACATCGGACACAGGGACAAACACAAGTTCAAGTTTCCAGTCCATGCGCCAAAGGCTATCGGCGGAGCCGGAAAACCGGTAGGGGGCAATCGATCCGGCACCGCGGCAACGCCTCGACCGTGGGTGTGGGCCGGGGGGGGGGGGGGGGGGCGCCCCCCCCCCCCCCCCCCCCCCCCCCACACCCGCGAATCCGCGGGACCTGGCTAGGCGTTTTGCAGGGAAGGCTCGACGACGACGCCCGCCCGGGCGCCCGCTCCAGCTTCGGTTTCAGCCTCGCTTGCGGCGAGTTGAGCCGCCAGGCTGCGTGCGCGGGCGCGGGACGGAAGGAGCCATGCCACCAACGTGGCAAGGACCAGGACGGAGGCACCAACGTAGATGGCGGGAATGGCCGCGTCCACATAGCCCGTGGGAGTGAGTTTGCCGCCGGCTCCTGTGAAAACTGCCGTCAGGACGGCTACGCCCAGTGCTACACCGATCTCGCGGAGCGTGGAGTTGGTGCCGCTCGCTTTTGCGTGGTCCTCGGCGCGCATGTTGGCGAGCACCGACGTCGACATCGGGGCGAAAACCAGGCCCATCCCGATTCCTGCGGCCACAAAGCCTGGCACCAACGTTTCGTACGGGACGGTCGCGGAAAGGACTCCGGCCAGCCAGAACATGCCGGCTGTGAGCAGCGCAAGGCCCGTGATCATCAGGGTCCTGGTGCCAAGCCGGGGTGCCAGCAGGCCTGCCAGCGGTGCGACGAACATGGGGGCCAACGTCCAGGGCATCGTCATGGCGCCGGCCGCGAGGGGTCCATGGCCCTGCACTACCTGCAGGAACTGGATGAGGATGAAGACGGACCCGAAGATCCCGAAGCTGAAGGTCAGGCCGATCAGGTTGGCCACGGTGAAGCTACGGTCGCGGAAGAGCCGGAGCGGAAGCAGCGGCGCGGCGACGCGGGATTCCCACAGAACGAAGGCGAGCAGCAGGACCCCGCCACCGATCAAGGCGCCGAGCACTTCGGCACTGGACCAGCCGGCGTCGTTCCCTCGGACAATGCCGAAGACGAGCGCCAAGAGGCCCAGTCCGGAGAGAAGAAGGCCAACGACGTCGGCGCGGATGCGTGCGCCGAAGCCGTTCGGCAGCGCGAAGATCGCGAGCGGAATCGACAGGATTCCGATGGGTACGTTGAGCCAGAAGATCGCTTCCCAGCTCCAGCCTTCCACCACGGCGCCGCCGATCAGCGGCCCAAGGGCGACACCAAGGCCGGAGACTCCGCCCCAGATGCCGATGGCGAGCGGGCGCAGCTTGTCACTGACCGAGCCCACCAGCAGGGTGAGCGATAGCGGCATGAGCGCCGCGGAACCAACGCCTTGGACTGCGCGGGCCGCGATGAGCTGCAACGGATCCGTGCTGACGGCTGCCGCTGCGGAAGCCAGGGTGAAGATGGCAAGACCGGCGATGAAGACGTGGCGGCGGCCGAAGCGGTCCCCCAGGCCGACGGCCAGCAGCATGAACGCCGCGAAGCTCAGGGAGTAGGCGTTGACGATCCACTGCAGTTCCTCGACGCTCGCGCCGAGGGCCTTGTGCATCACGGGCAGTGCATTGGTGACCACAAGGTTGTCCAGGGTGGCCATGAAGACGGGAAGGGAGGCCGCCACAATGGCCAACCAGACGGGAATGGTGCGTTTCATGATGACTCCACGGGGTCGCTGAGGGTGCCGTTTTCGACTTGTTGTAATCGAATGATTACTTAAAGGCCCAAGTTAGTTATCAGCTGATAACATGTCAAGTGTGGTGAAGAAAACAGCGGGCACAGGCGCCCCGGAAAGCGGCTCAACCAGCCAGGCAACGGCCGAACGTATACCCGCGGCTCAACGGCGCGAACTGATCCTGGAAGCCGCCACCGGCGTCTTCGCCGAGCGTGGCTACGCCGGTTCCACCACGGACCAGGTGGCAAAGGCTGCGGGCATCAGCCAGCCATACGTCGTGCGGATGTTCGGCACCAAGGAGACCCTGTTCCTGGAGGCCTTGGACCGCGCCCAGGGCAAGTTGCTGCGCGCATTCCGCGACGTCATCGCGGCGTACGACGCCGGAGAACTCGCCGAAGGACTCCAGCGCCTTGATCCTGCCGCCGGCAGCGGACGACCGGAACAGCTCAAGCAGCTCATGGCCATCGCCTACGCGGATCTGGTGGAGGACCGCGGGATCCTCATGATGCTCATGCAAGCTTTCGTGTCAGGCCATGAACCCGCCATCGGGGCACGTGCCAGGGAAGGATTCCTGGATATTTACCGCCTGGTGCGGGACGAAGCCGGCCTGTCCCCCGAAACCGCCCGCGACTTCCTTGCCCAGGGCATGCTCATGAACACCCTGATCGGCATCCGCCTGCCGGAAGTCTACGAGCAGGACGAGACCGCCGAGGAGTTGCTTGAGTGCACCCTGCGGTCCAAGCTGCCCATGGTGCTCAAGGCAAGCAAGGCGCAGCGCCGGGCGGGGTGAGGCTCGGGCTGCGCCGTCCGCGCCGAGACCGTGGGTGCGGGCCGTGGGCTGCGTTCCGCCGGAACCCAGCCCACGGCCCACACCCACGAATTCGCGGATGGCCTCGCTAGCCGGTCACGCCGTACAGGCGGTCTCCGGCGTCGCCCAGGCCCGGAACAATGTAGGCCTTTTCGTTGAGCCTCTCGTCAATCGAGGCGAGAACGATCTTGACGTTGGCCTCGGAAAGCTCTTCTTCGAGCTTGGCCAGGCCTTCCGGCGCGGCCAGCAGGCAGATGCACGTGACGTCCGACGCGCCGCGCTTGAAGAGGAACTTGATGGCCTCGCGCAGGGTGCCGCCGGTGGCGAGCATGGGGTCCAGGACAAAGATCTGGCGGCCGGTGAGGTCCTCGGGGAGACGCTCGGCGTAGGTGATGATGTCCAGGGTCTCTTCGTCGCGAGCCATGCCCAGGAAGCCCACTTCGGCGGTGGGTACCAGCTTGGTCATGCCCTCGAGCATGCCGAGGCCCGCGCGCAGAATGGGAACCACCAGCGGCGTCGGCTTGGTGAAGGCGGTACCAATCGTCTTGGTCACAGGAGTTTCGATTTCCACCGGTTCGGTCCTGACCTCCCGGGTGGCCTCGTAGGCCAGGAGGGTGACGAGCTCTTCGGTGAGTTGCCGGAAGACCGGTGAAGGAGTGTTCTTATCCCGCAGAACGGTGAGCTTGTGAGCGACCAGCGGGTGGTCCACGACGAGTGTGCGCATGACTCCAAAACTATCATTGAGGCATGAGCACCAACGAGCCTTATCACGCAGAGCACGCGGCCTGGATGGGTCTGGCCCTGGACGAGGCCCGGCGGGCGCTCGATACGGAGGACGTGCCGATCGGCGCAGTCGTTTTAGGGCCCGACGGCGGCGTGCTGGGTGCCGGCCGGAACGAACGGGAAGCGCACGGCGACCCAACGGCGCACGCCGAGATCGTCGCCATCCGCGAAGCGGCCGCCGCCCTGCAACGCCACGCCCTTGAGCTCGGCGAAGGCGGAGACGGCTGGCGGCTAGAGGACTGCACCCTCGTCGTGACGCTGGAGCCGTGTGCGATGTGCGCCGGAGCCATTGTGCTGGCCCGGATTCCGCGGGTGGTCTTCGGCGCCTGGGATGAGAAGGCCGGTGCCGCCGGATCCGTGTTCGATATCTTGCGGGAACGCAGGCTCAACCACTGGGTGGAGGTCTACGCAGGCGTGCGCGAGAACGAATGTTCAGCGTTGCTCCGCGATTTCTTCGAAGCCCACCGGAAATAGCAGCCGCCCAGGCACACCCGCGTCGGATTCTGCTCAATCATTCGAGTGGACAAACCTAAGCCCCCTGGAATCACGCGGTGAACAACACCTGGGGTGGGGAATGATCCAGCAAAATCCAACGCAGGGCAGGCCTGTCGCGTGGGCGCGACAGCCACGCCGTCACGCCCGACGAGGCAGGCCAAACGAGGAACCAACAACCGAGCAGGATGCCACACCCGCAGAAGCGACACCTACAGGAGCGACACCCCCAGGAGCTTGGAAGAGTACTCCTTTGACGACACTTCCGTGGAACGTCCGCGTGGCAACAACGGCCCACGCGCCAAGCAACAACGCGTAGCCCCCGACGGCCATTGCCTCAAAGACTGCTAAGTGCGTGTGCGCAGCGAGACCACTCAAGCCCGTGACACAGGTTCCGAGCGGAAAGGTGAAGGACCACCAAGTCAGTGAGAACGGCAAACCCCTGCGCAGGGTGCGCACAGTGATGACCGCCGCCAGGGCTGCCCACATCAGTGCAAAACCCAAAACCGGCACCCCATAAAGGACCCCGAACACTTCCAACGCAGATGCCAGCGTCCCGGACGCAGCCAGATGCGCATTGGAACCCAGCAGATTGGCCGCCGTGATGGACTGTCCCAGCGGTCCCAAGACGATCCACAGGGTAGGGACGGCAGAGGCCGCCAGGTCTTTGTGAAGGGCCAGCCGGTACCAGATCAAGGGAATGATGATCAGGGAGGCCATGAGGCTGAGGCCGAACATCGCGTAGCAGGCCATGAGCATCGTCAACCCCAGTTGCCCGGAAGGAACATACGGCACCAGCAAAGCCCCCGTGGACGCCGAGACCATGGGAGGAACCACCGGCATCAGCCAGCCGCCGAAGGCATCCGCCGCAGTGACGTTGTGCCGGGTGAACTGCAGGTACGGCACGGCAACCGTGCTTGCCAGTCCGAGAACCGTGCCGAGGATCCAGAGTCCCGCATCGATGCCCAGCGCCAATCGCTCGCCGATCACGTCCTTGCCAAGCAGCAAGGTGGCCGCGCCAACGGTGAGCATGGCCATGGGCGGTGCGCCGTAGAAGTGCGCCATGACTGGGTGGTTGTGGTGGCTGAGTGCCGTTTCGCGATGACGGACCCAGTGCACCACGGTCGAGGCAGTCAGGAGGATCAGGAGGAGAAAGACCACGCCCCAAAGCACGGTTGCTGCGATGCGCAAACCCGGGAACTGTATGGGCAGCGTCACCGCTGCGGTTGCTACGATTCCGGTGCCCATAATGCTGGCAAACCAGTTCGGCGTAAGGTTGGCGAAGAGGTCCGAAAGTTTTCCCATGCCATCCATGTTTCCGGGTCCCGTCGCCCCGCAGTAGTGGGCATAGACTTGTCAGGGTACAAGCTGCACTTGTACCTGACTGGTCAACACCACAGGAGGGAAGCCGTGCTTAGCTCCAGTGTCCCCGAGCTCTCCGCGCTGGAAATGCTCGCCGCAGTGCACGAGCTGGGGAGCCTCTCGGCAGCCGGCAAGCAGCTAAGGCTTTCCCAGCAGGCTGTTTCGTCCCGGATGCGAGCCCTGGAGGCACGGATTGGCGCCCCGCTCCTGACCCGCACGCCCCGCGGCTCCACGCTGACGGAATCCGGCGTTCTGGTGGCCGGATGGGCGGCCGAGGTCCTCGCCGCGGCGGAACGGCTCGACGCCGGAATCGCATCGATCCGTTCGGACAGTCTCCGCCAGTTGCACGTTGCAGCGAGCCAGACCATCGCCGAGCATCTCTTGCCCCATTGGCTGGTTGCCTTGCGCCGACAACAGGAGGGCACCGGCGCCACCCCTATCGTCGTGGAGCTGACGGTTTCCAATAGCGAGACCGCTGCGGCCCACGTCCGTTCCGGGGACGCCGAAATCGCGTTCATAGAGAGTCCGCATCTGCCGCCAGGCCTGAGCACCGCCAGCGTCCAAGAAGACGACTTGGTCCTTGTAGTGGCGCCGGACCACCCGTGGGCGCGGCGAAAGTCTGCTGTCACCGCCGCCGAACTGGCCCGTACCGCGCTGGTGACCAGGGAACACGGCAGCGGGACGAGGGACGCCTTGGAATACGTGCTCGCGGCGGCCGGCGCACCGCCGTCGGCCCCTCCCCTAGTGGAACTGCCGACGACGGCGGCAGTCCGTTCGGCGGTGGCTGCAGGAACGGCTCCTGCCGTGCTAAGTGCGCTCGCGGTGCGGGATGACGTCGTCCTTCAGCGCTTGGTCGCCGTGCCTGTGCGCGGGGTGCTGCTGCGCCGCACACTCACGGCGGTCTGGCTGAGCGGCAATACTCCGCCTCCCGGCCCTGCGCGAGACCTCGCCGCTATCGCCGCTCGCCCGAGGCCCGGCGCAACCCCGGTGAAACCGCGGGCGTAGCCAGCGCCCTTGAAATTGCGGGGTATTGGACGTCAGATGGTCTCAGACAGCACACCTGAGGAGGACCTCATCACCGTCTCTTTCAACCACACCATCGTCTACGCAACGGACAAGCGCCGTTCCGCGGAGTTCCTGGCCAACATGTTTGGATTGCCGAAGCCGCAACCCATGTGGTCCTTCATGACTGTGTCCTTTGACCATGGAGTGGCCCTCGATTTCGCCACGGCGAACCGGCCCATCTCGCCCCAGCACTATGCCTTCCTGGTCAGTGAGGACGACTTCGACGGGATCTTCGCCCGGATCCAGACCGAAGGAATCGCCTATTGGGCGGACCCTGCGCGGTCCCGCCCCCACCAGATCAACCACAACGACGGCGGACGCGGCGTCTACTTCGCCGATCCGGACGGGCATTTCCTGGAGGCGATCACGCGGCCGTATGGATCGGGTGCCGCATGAGTTCCCTGGTGCGGGTCACGGCCACAGTGACCGGCCGCGTCCAGGGCGTCGGTTTCCGCTACTCGACAATGCACCAAGCCCGGATGCTGGGACTGTCCGGAGAGGCGGCCAACCAGATGGACGGCTCGGTGCAGGTAATCGCTGAAGGTGATCGCGACGCCGTGGACTCCTTGCTGGAATGGCTGCAATCCCGGGATGCCCCGGGCCGGGTGAAACACGTGGATGCCACGTTCACGCAAGCCACCGGCGAGTTCTCCGGATTCTGGGTGGACTGAGCCTCCCCAGACTGAACCGAGCCCTAGTACTACAGTCGCGTTTAATTTTAGCCGCGTCGGCGTTTTAACCGGGTTTTTGGTCCGGAGCCTGTTAATCGTTGGTGGTGAGTGATGATAT
>NZ_JBIYDB010000019.1:0-86283 GCF_044908325.1 Arthrobacter sp. GAS37 | reverse complement strand
GGCCGGCGGCGCGGAACTGGCCGAACTCGCCCACGAACTCGAACAACTCGGCGGACACACCGAAGCCCTCAAGGAAGTCCAAGCCGAAGTCGCCGGGGTAACCGAAGCTACCGACGTTGCCGACGCTTCAAAGGAAAACAGCCCACGGCACGTGTAGCGCGGACGGAGACGGGGGTCCGCCGGAAAACCGGATGGGCCCCCGCTCGCCACGCCACCGCGGGAAATGTGCACGAAGTAGTAGACGGGAAGACAGCATGCCGATCCGGGTTGGCGTTATCGGCGCCGGTGTCATGGGCGCAGACCACATCAGGAACCTCTCCACCACCATCAGCGGGGCCGAAGTCACCTTCGTGGCAGACCTCGACGCCGGACGTGCGTCAGCCGCGGCGCCGCCATCCGCACGCATCACCACCGATCCTTCCGAGCTGATCAACTCCAGTGAGGTTGACGCCGTCGTCGTCGCTTCACATGACTCCACCCATGCCGGACTAGTGCTGGAATGCTTCGAAGCAATGACCCCGGTGCTGTGCGAAAAGCCGCTGGCTCCCACGCTCCTTGAAAGCCGCGAAGTGGTAGAGGCCGAAGCTGACCTCCTCGCCGCAACGGGTGCCCGGCTGCTGTCGATGGGCTTCATGAGGCGCTTCGACCCCGGCTATGTCGCCCTGCGCGAAGCCACCCGGGCACGCACCCAAGGCGAGCCTTTGCAAGTCCACTGCACTAGCCGGACCGTATCCGCGGGGCCGGGCGCGAGCTCGGAATCCGCCATCACCAATTCCGCCATCCACGAGCTCGACATCATCCCTTGGCTGCTGGACTCGCCTATCACTGAGGTGTCCTGGCAAGCAGGGCGGAGTTCCCGGCACAGTACCGGTGACCTACGGGATCCAGCCTTCATGCTCCTGCGCGCGGCCGACGGCACCCTCGCCACCCTCGAACTCTTCCTCAACGCGCAGTACGGTTACACCACCCAGTGTGAGGTCGTTTCAGAGTTCGGCATCACGGCACTCCCGGAACCGGCTGCCCTGGCGATACGGCAGGAGCGGAGACGCAGTTCCGAAATCCCTGCAGACTGGCGTCCACGCTTCGCCGACGCTTACCGCTTGCAACTTCAGGCCTGGATTTCAGCCCTCGAAAAGGGAGAGCCTGCGCCCCTCGCCACGGGTGAGGACGGCCTGCGCGCCTCGCAGCTTGCACAAGCGATGATCCGCTCGCTCCACAGCGACGGAGCCTACACGAAGGTAGTCTACTGATGGCTTCATCCGGCCTGCGGACATCGGGTCTGCCGGTGCCTGGTCTGCCGGTGTCCCGGGTGCCGGATTCCCGCGACGCTCCCGCGTTGCGCTGGGGGATCATGGGCCCGGGTTGGATTGCCGAACGCTTCACGGAATCGGTGCAGGCCCATTCAACGCAGGTGATTGCCGCCGTCGGCTCCCGCTCTTTGGACCGGTCCAAGGCTTTCGCGGACGCTTTCGGCGTGCCTGCCGGGTACGGGAGCTACGAAGAGCTGGCCGCAGCTCCGGACATCGACATCGTGTACGTGTGCACTCCACACAACTTCCACCACGCGGCCGCCGTGCTCGCCATCGACGCCGGCAAACACGTCCTCATCGAGAAACCGATCGGCCTGAACGCTGCGCAGGCCCGGGATATCGCCGCGCGGGCCAAGGCAGCGGGCGTTTTCGCCGCCGAGGCCATGTGGAGCTTCTTCCTTCCGAAGTTCGACATGATCCGGCAAGTGCTCGACGCCGGGACGCTGGGTACCGTAACAACGGTCCTGGCGGAATACGGCGAGCACTTCGAACGTAGCCACCGCATCTTCGACCCCGCGCTGGCTGGTGGGCCTTTGCTGGATCTGGGCACCTACCCGCTGGCCCTCATCACCGAAGTCCTGGGGGCACCGGAACGCTTGGGCGCTTTCGGCCAGCACCACGAATCGGGCGTCAACGCCCAGCTCTCCGCCATCATGCAATTCCCGGGCGGAAGCCAGGCCGTGATGAATACGCACCTGCATAACTTCACCCCCACCGCGGCAACGATCGTTGGCTCCGAGGCCACGTTGACCATCGATGGCCCCTTCAACATGCCCGGCGGTTTCGAGATCCGGTTCCCGGACGGTACGCGACTTCGCCACAACGAGGCTGCGGGCGGGCATTTGGAAGGCTTGCACTACGAGGCCGCAGCGGTGGCCCGCGCCATCGCCGCCGGTGAGACGGAAGCCCAACAGCGGCCCTTGGCCTCCTCCATCCGGACGATGGAAGTTGCCGATGAGATCCGCCGCCAAGTGGGCATTGAATTCCCGGGCGAAGGCAACGCCGCCTGAGCAATTGTTGTACTGACTATCGAAAGGACGGGCCCATGGCCTACATCGAACAGCACTCTTCCAGTCTTCCCACGCCCGTGTGGCTTGGCCTCATAGGCTCCGGCTGGATGGGAGCGTTCCACGGCGAAAGCATAGCCCGCAGGGTTCCCGGTGCGGTCCTGGCCGCCGTCGCCGATCCCAACGTGGACTCCGCAGCGTCCGTGGCTGCCCAGCTTGGTACGGCCAAGGTCACCGCAGACGCCGCGGACATCATGGCCGATCCGGACATCGACGCCGTGATCATTGCCAGCCCGGCGCGCTTCCACGCATCCCTGATCGCCCAGGCCGCAGCCGCCGGCAAGCACGTGTTTTGCGAGAAGCCTGCGGCGCAGAGCCTCGAAGAGCTCGACGCCGCCCTCCTCGCCGTCGAAACGGCAGGGGTACATTTCCAGATCGGCTTCAACCGCCGCTACGCCACCGACTTCCAGGCCGCGAAGAAGGACCTGGCCGAAGGAATTGTGGGGGAGCCGCAGCTCTTGCGCTCGTTGACGAGGGATCCGGGCACCGGGAGCATCGGACACGCAGCCAGGATTCCGGCCTGGACGATCTTCCTGGAAACCCTCATCCACGACTTCGACACCCTGAACTGGTTCAACGAAGGTGCCGAGCCGGTTGAGGTGTACGCCGTCGCGGACGCCTTGGTGGAACCGAGCCTGCGTGACCAGGGATTCCTGGACACCGCCGTCGTTACCATCCGCTACAGCAATGGAGCCTTGGCGGTGGCGGAAGCCAACTTCAGTGCCCTATACGGCTACGACGTCAGGGGCGAAGTCTTCGGCTCCAAGGGCATGGTGCAGGCCGGTCGGCCCACTGAAACGGCCGCCCTGAGGTACACCGCAGAGGGCCTCTCCGCGGAAACTCCGAGGCTCAACGTGGAACTGTTCCGCGATGCCTACACCGATGAACTCATCGACTTCGCGGCGGCAGTCCGCGCACGCCGCGATGGCACGCAACCGCCGTCGGGCGCTTTCACCCTCACCCCGGGGGCCGCTGACGCGCGCCGCGCCCTCGCGATGGCTTTGGCCTGCATCGAGTCGGTCCAGCAAGGCGGACCGGTGGAGGTACCTACCGTCTCAAGCAACAGCAAGGCCGGTGTCTGATGCGGCTGGCCGTTTGCGCCGAAATGGTCTTTACGGAGCTGCCGGTTACCGAGAGGGTACGCCGGATCCACGAGGCCGGATTCGACGTCGAACTCTGGGACTCCAGGAGCAAGGATATTGCGGCACTCAAGGCGAGCGGCGCGGTCTTTTCCTCCATGACCGGGTACACCTCCGGGAGCCTTGTTGACGCCGACACCGCCGATGACGTCGTGAGGACGGCGGAAACGCTGATTCCGACCGCTTTGGAACTCGGCGTCAGCCGCATGGTGGTGCACTCGGCGGAACTGATCGACGGCAAAGCCGCCCGTCCTGTCTACCGGTCCAACGGGAGCATGTGGATCACGGGTGCCCGGACCTTGGAGCGCCTTGGCGCGCTCGGTGAAAAGCACGGACTGACGTTCTGCCTGGAAAACCTCAACACCGTGCTGGATCACCCTGGAATTCCACTGGCCCGCGCCAAGGACACTTTGGCGCTCGTGGAGGCGGCCGGACACCCCAACGTGAAAATGATGCTGGACCTCTACCACGCACAATTGGGGGAAGGGAACCTCATCGAGCTGGTCCGCACCGCCTTGCCGCACATCGGCGAGATCCAAGTGGCGGACGTCCCGGGGCGCTGCGAGCCCGGCACCGGCGAAATCAACTACTCGGCCGTGGCCCGGGCGCTCGTGGCTGCCGGCTATGAAGGGACCGTCGGCATGGAGGCATGGGCCAGCGGAGACAGCATGGAGGCGCTTGAGGCGTTCCGCCGGGCGTTCACGATTGAGGCCGCAGAGTCCCGGAACAGCTCAGCTTTTTCAACGGAGGTAGCACTGTGAAGGACGTCGTTCTCGGACTGGTTGGAGTAGGGCGGATCGGCGTGATGCACGCCAACAACATCGGCGCCCTCAACGGGGAATTGAATGCCCAGGGCATCAACGTGGAGTTGCGGCTGACGGACCTGGCTGAAGAACACGCCCGTCGCGTGGCAGCCGGTCTCGGGGCTCAATTCCTGCCGTCGGTAGAGGCTTTGATCGCCTCCGGAGTGGACGGACTGGTCATCGCGACCGGAACGGGCACACACCCGGAACTGATCCGAGCGGGAGTGGACGCCGGTATTCCGGTGTTCTGCGAGAAGCCCGTGGCCATGAATGTGGCCGATTCGCTGCCTGTCCTGGAACATATCCGTGCCAATGACGGCGTGGTGCAGATCGGCCACCAGCGTCGCTTCGACGCCGGCTATCTCGAGGCCAAGCGCGCCTACCAAGCGGGGGAGCTCGGCTGGATCCACTCGCTGCGCGCTGTAACCTGCGATATGGCTCCGCCGCCCGTGGAGTTCCTGGCAACGTCCGGCGGGCTGTTCCGGGATTGCTCGGTCCACGACTTCGACATCCTGCGCTGGTTGACCGGCCGCGAAATCGTGGAGGTCTATGCAAAGGGCTCCAATAACGGTGATCCTGCCATCGGTGAAGTGGGCGATGTGGACACGGCCTTGGCTTTGATCACGTTCGACGACGGGACGGTCGGCACAGTGTCGGCCACCCGTTACAACGGTGCAGGGCACGACGTCCGCCTCGAAATCCAGGGCTCCAAGCGCTCCATCATGGTCGGCCTGGACGACAAGACGGCCATGGAATCAGCCGAGTCCGGGATCGCCTTCCCGTCCGGAGAACCCCACAAGACCTTCGCCGAACGCTTCGACCAGGCCTACCGTTCGGAAATGGCGGCCTTCGTTGAACTGGTGCTGGACCAGAGGGAGAACCCGTGCACCCCGGAGGACGCCGTCGCGGCGTCCCGCGTGGCGGATGCCGCCCAGGAATCGCTGGCAAGCGGGGCCCCGGTCAAGGTGGCCCTCGCTACGGCGTAGGCCGGTTAGGCGATTACAGGCCCCAACTGGCTCGCAGTTGTTGTCGTTTTGACGGCCCAGAACGACAACAACTGCTAGTTAGTTGGGTGTGGGAACCCTAGGCGCCGAACGGCAAGCGGGGGTCGATGTCTTGTCCATCCCAGCTCTGCCGCACCCACCCGTGATGGGGGTCGTCGCTGATGAGCCACTCGCGCACAGGTCCCGGGCCTGCCATGACGTTCAGGTAGTACAAGTCGTAGCCGGGAGCGGCCATGGCGGGGCCGTGCCAGCCGTAGGGGACCAGCACGACGTCGCCCGTCCGAACCTCCGCGGCCACATCGATCGGACGGTCATCGGAGGCGTAGACGCGCTGGTAGCCGATAGCATCGGCGTCTTCAGGGGCGCGGGAGCCTTCGGCCACCCGGGTCTCGAAGTAGTAGATCTCCTCGAGCTGCGTTTCGCCGTCCTTTTCCTCGTCATGCTTGTGCGGGGGATAGGAGGACCAGTTTCCCGCGGGGGTGAGCACTTCGCAGACGATGAAACGGTCGGCCTCGAGGGCGGCAGGAGTGCCGAAGTTGTGGACCTGGCGCGAGCAATTTCCTGCTCCGCGCAGCTCAACCGGGGTTTCCGCGGCGGTCACGAGCCTGGTGGGGTACGACGCGTTGGCCGGGGCGGTCGCGACGGCGACGCGGCCGCCGTCGGGCGAACTGATGGTGACGGCAGCGTTCGCGCCGGAATACAGGACATCACTGGGGCCATGGAAAACCGATGCCCGCCCCGCAAGGGGATATTCGACGTCGTCGACCGTCACCGTAAAGGCGCCGCTGAGCGGCACAATGATCCGCTCTTCAGCTGCGGCGGGGAGCTCGACGACGGCGCCCGCGGCGAGCGTGGCGACCTTGAGCCCGGTGTGGGCCCAACCGTCCACAGTCAAGGCGGAATCGGAAGTTCCGAGCGAGATGTCCCAATCGCCGTCGTTGGCGGTTCCCAGTGGATAGACCCAGTTGGCCATGAAGTTATGTCCTTGCGTTAGCGCTGTACGAGTGTCATTTCAAAGCTGTAGGAATCGGCCCGGTACACGTGGTGGCCGGTCTCGACCATGCGTCCGGTGTCGTCGACGGCGGTGCGCTCCATGGTGACCAAAGCCGAGCCGACTTCTGCCTCCAATAGCGGTGCCTGGTAGTCGTTGGCGATCATGGCGCCGATCCGCTGCGAGGCGAGGCGGAAGTTGACTCCGCCGCGGCGGAGGATGGCGTAGAGGCCCTCCGCCTGGAGCATGGACTCGTCCATGGTCGTGATGTCGTCGCGGACCCAGTTCTCCATGAGCGCCAGCGGCTTACCGCCCACTTTGCGCAGGCGGGTGAAGTGATAGACCTTTGAACCGGCCGGAAGCTGGAGGGCGGTCAGCGTGGCTGCGTCGGCTTCCATGTGCGAGAAGCTGAGGACCTGCGTTGTGGGCTTTTTGCCATTATTAGTCAGGTCGTCATAGAGGCTGGAGAGCTCCAGGGGCCGGCGGACCTGGCTCGACACTACCTGGGTGCCGACGCCGCGTTTCCGGACCAGCAGGCCCGAGCGGACGAGTTCGTCCATGGCCTTGCGCATGGTGGGCCGGGACAGGTTGAGCTGGGCGGCGAGGTCGATTTCGTTGTCCAAACGGCTGCCGGGCTCCAGCACTCCGCTGTGGATGGCGGCCTCGATGCCCTGGACCACCTGATGGTACAAAGGCACAGGGGAAGAACGGTCGATAGTGAGGCCAAGTTGATTCGCCATTACATGCTCCCTCGCATTCCGGGACTGTCCCGGAAGTTGCAAGCATGTCCGCTCATGTTCGCTTGATAGGACATACTGCTTTACTGATGATAGCAGGAGCATTGTGCGGGTCAAGGGTGACGAAGGCGCGTTTATTGTGGTGTTTCAGGCCCCTTGTTTGGGCCCTTGTTTGGGACATGTCCAGACATCAGAACGATGTGTGGATGGCCCCAGCGGCGGCGACCCTGACTTTCGGCGTCGGGCGCCTTCAGCGGCGGCGACGGCGAGCGCTGCCGCGTTGCCTGAGGTAGCCGACCCCTGCCAGGACCGCGCCCAGTCCCTCGGCGACGGCGCTGAGCGACTTCTCGAAAAACCATACGGGCTCGTACATGGCAGGGATTGGGCCCAGGGCAGGTATGTCGACGTAACGATAGAGGAGGACCGCAATGAAGGCGCTTCCAGCGACGACCACCGCAGCCGCGTAGGCCGGCCGACTGCCGCGGACCAGGACATACAGGCCGACGAGAACTGCAGCGACGGCCTCAATCCGGAACAGGTTGCCTTCCCCGATTCCGCCAGAGGCACCCAATTGGTAGCCGGAGGCAAGATCGAAGTGCACCACTGCGTCGACGACCAGGGCTGCCGCCACAAGCAGTCGCAAAAGGATGTCCTTGGGCCTGCGGCTCATCGGCTTGCGCCGGGCCGCTTCACGGGTGCTCATCTCACGACCAGGGTTGCGTGCATATTGGAGTGGTACGTGCAGTGGTAGGGGTAGCTGCCCGGTGTGGTGGGTGCCGTGAACTGGGCTGTTCCGCCCCCGCCGTCGACAGCGGCGTCGAAGGCTTTGCCGTCGTCTGAGGTGACCGTGTGGGCCTGGGTGTCCTCGTTCGTTACCGTGATTTTGGCCCCCGGGCTGACCGAGACGGGTCCTTGATAGCCGAAGTCCTTGATGGTGATGGTGAGCGATTGGGATTGCGGAGCGCCGGAGGACGCGGCGGAAGGTGGGCTCGATGACGCGCCATAGCCGCCGGTTCCGGACGACCCGCAACCGCTCACGGCGATCAGGGCGGCCGCCGCAACGATAACCATCATGGCTTTGGGGTGGTTCCTCATGATTGGTTCCCCGCTTCTCGTGTCCGGTGGCCGCAATGTGCTTGCCACATTGATGAGACGAATTCCGGAGCGGTCAGGTTCACCGGTGCGGGAAATTGATTCCGGCAGGTGGAGGAGGGCCGCTCGATCACCCCACGGGACGCAGCGTCCTGCAGACCTCCACGAAAGCCTTGAACGGGGCGAGCCGTTCTTCATCAGGCAGCTGCGAGGCCTCGGGATGCCATTGCACGGATGCCACCCAGCGCTGCGGATCCTCGAGGGCCTCCACGGTCCCGTCCTCCGCCACCGCCGTCACCACCAAGCCATCGCCTACCCGGGCCACGGCCTGGTGATGTCCCGAAGCAATCCGCACCGAGGCCCGAGAGCCATAGAGCCCGGCCACCTTGGAACCCGGTGAAAGTTCGACGTCGTGCCACGCCCAGGCGCTGAGCTCACCTTCCGCCGGTGTCAGGCCGTTGTGCTCCACCAACGATGGGTGCATGTCCTGGATGAGCGTCCCGCCGTAGACCACGTTGAGGAGCTGATGGCCGCGGCAGATGCCGAGGGTGGGCAAACCGGCGTCGAGCGATCCACGGGCGACCGCCAAGTCCAGGCGATCCTGGTCGGGGTTGACGTCGTAGCAGGCGTCGGTCGCTTCTTCACCGTAGAGTCGCGGATCCAGGTCCCCGCCGCCGGGCAGCAGGACCCCGTTGAGGGAACGGAGCTCGTCGGCCAGCGGACCGGCTTCGTCGGTGAAGGAGGCGTCCAGCAGTACAGGCTCCGCACCGGCGTCGCGCACTAGTTCGACGATGAAGTCGAAGAGTTCGTTCGCCTCTCCGACGCGGGGATCCGTGCTTTCGGAGCTGCTGAGGCGGACAGGAATGCCGATCCGGGGCCTTGAGCTGCTTTGCTGTTCGGAAGTCTGCATGCTCCATGATGCACCGGCCGGTCGACTCCTGCGCAACGGGAATCGCGGGCTTACGCTGATGCCATGAATCCGTCCCGCGCCCTGACTCCCAGTCCCCGCACGCTCGACATTGAGAGCGTGGCCCATTTCGACAGGCTTCTGAGCTCCGGTGCCGCAACGATGCACGGATGGCACGCCCAGTCGCTGGACTTGCGAGGTCGACGCGCGGACCTGCAGAGGCTTGATCCCCAAGGCGCCATCTTCCTCGGCTGTACCTTCGACGACGGCGTGGAGGACTCGCTGCGCAGCCGCGGCGCACTCATCTTTCCGAAGCTGCGCGGCGTGCCGTTCAACCCGTACCGGGGCAGCCTCTACAGCGCCGCCGAACTGTACGAGGACATTGACTCCACAGAGTACGAAGCCACGCTCGACGCCCTGGTCTACCAATGGAGCATCATGCCGGGGCAGCGGACCAGTCTGGACGCCACCCTCGCCGCCGCGCTGCACGACCATGCCATCGGAGACGCCCTGGACGAACTCCTGGGCAACGGGGATTTCGCGGGGAACAAGATCGTGGGCGTCATGGGCGGGCACGCCGCGCAACGCGGAACGACGGACTTCGACGACGCGGCGCGCCTGGGTCGGCTCTTGGCCGTGTCCGGCTTCACGGTGGCCACCGGCGGGGGACCGGGTGCCATGGAAGCCGCCAATTTGGGTGCCTACTTGAGCGTCCTGCCCGACGCCGACTTCGCCGTCGCGCTGCAATCGCTCGCGGCGGTGCCGGGTTTCCGTCCCTCGGTGACGGCCTGGGCGCGGGCGGCGGCCGTCGTCATCGGGCATTATCCGAACGGAACGACGTCGCTGGGCATTCCCACCTGGTTTTACGGGCACGAGCCGCCCAACCTCTTCGCCACCCACATCGCCAAGTACTTCGCCAATTCCATGCGCGAAGCGATCCTGCTCGAGCTATGCAACGGCGGGATCGTGTTCCTCCCGGGCTCCGCCGGCACCGTGCAGGAAATCTTCCAGGATGCGTGCGAGAACTTCTACGGCGCCCCGGAAACCGTCACGCCCATGGTGCTCGTCGGACGCGACCATTGGGAGCACAAGTATCCCGCCTGGCCTATGCTGCAGAGCCTCGCGGCGGGGAAAGTGATGGAGGCCCGGATCTTCCTGGTGGACAGCGTCGAGGAGGCGCTCGCCGTCGTCGCGGGGTAACTGCTGACTGCGTTCGGTCGCCGTGAGCTTGGCCCCCGGCCCCGCCCGCCCCGCCCGCCCGCCCCGCCCGGCACACCCCGCCCGCCCCACCCCGCCCGGCCCGCCCGGCCCGCCCGGCACATAGGACATGCCCAGCCTTGGCTCGGAGCAATGGACATATACGCAATATGTCCATCTCTCGACTCCAAGGCTGGACATGTCACTTGGAGTGAGAGTGTTATGTCCGCTGCTGGGGTTTGGGGCTGGGCATGTCCCGTGGATGACGAGTGGGCATGTCCATTTCTGGGGTCCAGAACTGGGCATGTCCCCGTGTGGTGAAGGGTGGTGTCGGGTCAGTGGGGGGCGCGACCGCCCAGGCGCGTGGTGATTTTGCGGGCTGCGTCTTGGCATGCCTCGCCGAGGCTGGCAAGCGTGTCCTGCGAGACGCGGAACTTCGGCGCGGGGATAAGGACGGAGGCCACGATGTCTCCGCGATGGTCAAAGACGGGGGAGGCAACGCCGACTTCTTCGATGGATGTTTCGCCGAAATTGAAGGACCAGCCCCGCTCCACAGACTCCTGAAGCCGAAGCAAGTAGGCCTCGAGGGCTTCCTCGTCGAGACCGGGCAATGTGATGGAGCCGCTGCGCAGGAGCATGCGCACGCGGTCGGCGTCTTCGGCTGCAAGGAAGACCTGCACCGAGGAGCTCAGCGCCTCGTTGTAGCGGGCACCCAACGGGGCAAGATGCTTGACCTGGTGACGGCTCGCGATTTGCTCAACGCACATGGATTCGTTCCCGTTCCACACCATGAGCGCGCTCGTCTCGCCCGTCCGTTCGCTCAGTTCCCGCAGCACGGGATAGGCCACCCGGCGCTCTTCCAGTTCGGCGAGGAGCGGGCCGGCAAGGGCGATCATCCCCAGGCCCAGCCGGAAGCGGCGGGACTCGGGATCGCGCTCCACCAAGTGTTCTTGTTCGAAGGTTGCCAGGATCCGGGACACGGTGCTCTTGTGCAAGCCGATCCTGCCGGCGATCTCCGTGACTCCCAGCAAGGGTTCCTCGGCGGTGAAGCTGCGGAGCACTGCAATGGCGTTCTCGAGTACCGAAGCGCCTTTCGAATCGCCGTTGGCCGGGGTGTCACTCGTGGTTGCACGCGGTTCTGCACGCGATTCTGCACGCGATTCTGCACGCGGTTCTGCTGGGGTCATGATGGTCACTATATGGCTCTTTTTATTGGGACATGCCCAGCCTTCGCCTAGAGCAATGAGCATATGAGTCATATGTCCTCTGCTCGGGCGCAAGGCTGGGCATGTCCATTGGAGGTGGGTGTCAGGCGCCGATGATGTTGTATTCCGGGCCGAACGGGAACTTGGTGATGTTCTCGGCACCGTCTTCACCGACCACCAGGATGTCGTGCTCCCGGTACCCGCCGGCACCCGGCTGGCCATCGAGGACCGTGATCATCGGTTCCATGGAGACCACCATGCCTGGCTCCAGGACCGTGTCGATGTCTTCGCGCAGCTCTAGTCCGGCTTCGCGGCCGTAGTAGTGCGAGAGGACGCCGAAGGAGTGTCCGTAGCCGAAGGTGCGGTTGGCGAGCAGTCCATGCGAAACGTAGATCTCGTTGAGCTCCGCGGCGATGTCCTTGCAGACGGCCCCGGGCTTGATGAGTTCCAGTCCGCGCTTGTGCACCTCCACGTTGATGTTCCACAGCTCCAGGGAGCGGGCATCGGGTTCGCCGTAGAACAGGGTGCGCTCCAGTGCCGTGTAGTAGCCCGATGTCATGGGGAAACAGTTCAGCGACAGGATGTCGTGTTCCTGGATCTTGCGAGTGGTGGCCCAGTTGTGGGCGCCGTCCGTGTTGATGCCGGACTGGAACCACACCCAGGTATCGCGGATCTCGGACTCGGGGAACGTCCGGGCGATCTCGTGGACCATGGCCTCGGTGCCGATCAGGGCGACCTCGTACTCGGTGATTCCTGCCGTGACGGCATTGCGGATCGCCTCGCCGCCAAGGTCGCCTATCCGGGCGCCGTGTTTAATGACCTCGATCTCCTCGGCAGACTTGATCATGCGCTGGCGCATGGCGGCTTGGGCCACATCCACAAGCGTCACGCCGGAGAAGGCTGCCTGGATTTTGTTGCGGTTGTCCAGCGGAAGCGAATCGTCCTCGACACCCAGACGCCGGACGTTGATCCCGCGGGTGCGCAGCACTTCCTGGATGCCGAAGATGTAGTTGTCCCGGCGCCAGTCCGTGTAGACCAGGTTGTCCCCGTAGCTGCGGCGCCACGGCATTCCGGCGTCGATGTTGGCGGTCACAGTGACGGTGTCGTCGGCCGTGACCACCATGGCGTAGGAGCGGCCGAAGTAGGTGAACAGGAAGTCAGAGTAGTACTTGATGGAGTGGTAGCTGGTCAGGACGACGGCGTCCAGTTCCTTCTCGGCCATGATCCGGCGAAGTCCGGCAACGCGTCGCTCAAACTCTGCGTCGGAGAAGGTCAGGGAGACCTTCTCTCCGTTGTTGAGGACCTTGAGCCGCTCAAGCTTGGTGACGTCGCTTACGGCTTCATTCTCGGTGATGGTCATGGGTGGTGTCCTTTCAATGGGTGGGTTGTTTTCAGTCCTGCTGCAGGGGCTTCTTGGAAGTCTCCACAGCGAAAAGGACCGCGATGAGGGAAATGACGGCGGCCGCCACGAGGTACCAGCCGGGAGCCAGCTGGTTGTGGGTCAGGCCGATGAGGAGGGTTGCCATGAATGGGGCGGTGCCGCCGAACAAGGCGTTGGAAAGATTGAAGCTGACGGCGAAGCCGCTGTAGCGGACCCTCGTGGGGAAAAGCTCGGCAAGGAAGCTGGGCAGGGTGCCGTCGTTGAGCGTGAGCATGCCGCCCAGCAGGATCTGGACCAGGACAATGACCAGGAAGTTGCCGGTGTCGAGCAGCATGAACGCCGGAACGGTCAGCACCACGAACAGTACGGAAGCCGTGATGAGCATGCGCTTGCGGCCGAACCTATCGGACGCGATCCCTGTCAGGAAGATGAATCCGATGTAGCTGAGGAGGGCAATGGTGGTGGCCAGGAACGATTCGGCCGCGCCGAAGTGAAGCTCCTCGGAGAGGTACGTGGGCATGTAGCTGAGGATCACGTAGAAGCCGACGGCGTTGAGCAGCACTGCGCCCGTCGCGATGATCAGCTGCTTGCGGTACGTCTTGAACATCGCGAAGGCTGGAGCCTTGACCGCAGTGTCTTTCGCGGCCATTTCGCGGAATGCCGGGGTGTCCTCGAGCTTCGTGCGGATGTAGCGGCCGATCAGGCCCATAGGGGCGGCCAGGAGGAAGGGCAGGCGCCAGCCCCATTCGCCGAGCTGTTCGGCGCTCAGCACCGAGCTGAGCAGCGCCGCCAGCAGGGAACCGAGCAGCAGGCCCGCCGCCGTACTGGCAGGTACGACGGCGGCATAGAGTCCGCGCCGATTGGCCGGTGCGTATTCCACCAGGAAGGCTGAGGCACCTGCGTATTCGCCTGCTGCCGAGAAGCCCTGGACAACGCGGACGAGCAGCAGGAGGACCGGTGCCATGACGCCGATGGTGTTGTAGCCGGGGATCAGGGCGATGCAGAACGTTGCCACGGACATGAGCACGATCGACAAGGAGAGTGCCTGTTTGCGTCCGAGCCGGTCACCGATGTGGCCCCAGATGAATCCGCCCAGTGGACGGACAAAGAAGGAGACGGCAAAGACGCCGAACGTCGCGAGCAGGGCGGTCTGCCGGTCCGATGCGGGGAAGAAGACGGTCGAGATAATGCCGGCAAGGTAGCCGTAGACGGCGTAGTCGAACCATTCGACGAAGTTGCCGATGAAGCTCGCGGTGATAACGCGGCGGCGGGTGTCCTTGCTGACCGTGTGGTTGTTGGCTGGCTTTGACGGGCCGCCCGGGGTGGCTGTTGCGTCGGGAAGCTCGCCGGATCCGCCTTTGGATCCGGCACTAGCGCTTCCCGGGATGGCTGCCACGGAGGATGTTTCGTTTTTCATGAATCCACCAAGAATTTTGGGGTTGCATTCAACGCAACGCTGTTGCACCAGAATAGATGTGTTGCGCATCGCCGTCAAGGGTCTCTGGGTTCTGCCCAACTGGCTCGCATTACTTGTCGTATTGGGCCCTCTAAGCGACAACAAGTGCGAGCTAGTTGGGGAGGGGTAGCGCACTCGCTGCAACGTGGTTGCGGAGAATGAGTAGCGCCCTGTCCCGGAATGCAAAAAGAAGCTCCCCGGATCCAAGGATCCGGGGAGCTTCACAGCAAGCGTTAAGGGACTATTTGAGCCAGGCAGCCACCACGTCGGGGTGGGCATCCACCCATTTCTTGGCCGCGGCATCGGGCTTCATGCCGCCCTGGATGTCGGTTGCGACGGAGTTCTGGTCCGCGTTGGTCCACGAGAAAGCCTTGAGCAGTTTCGCGGCGGGAGAACCGCTGTCCGCAAACTTCTTGGCCATCACCTTGTTTAGTTTGTAATCGGGGTAGTCACAGGCCACCTTCTCGGCGTCGGCATCGCAGCCCGGAGTGTAGGCGGGCAGGCTGACCTTCTTGAGGGGGACCTCGGAAAGGAACCATTGCGGTTCGTAGAAGTACCCCAGTAGCGGCGTCTTGTTCTTCTCGGCCGAACGGAACGACTGGATCAATGCTGCTTCCGAACCGGAGAAGACCACTTTGTAGTCGAGGCCAAGGTTCTTGACGAGGGCTTCATCGTTGGTCACGAACGCGGGGTCGCCATCCAACACCTGGCCCTTGCCGCCCGATTCGGACGTGGCAAGGAGGGACGCGTATTTGTTCAAGTTCTTGCTGTCCAGGATGTCCGGGTACTTCTGGACCATCCATGGCGGTACGTACCAGCCGATGTGCCCTTCATTGCCTGTGGGACCAGCGTCCACCGCTACTTTCTGATCCGTGATGTACTGCTTCGCGAGGTCCTCGTGACCCCAGTTCTCAAGAATGACATCGACTTCACCTGAGCCGAAGCCCTGCCAGGAAATCTGTTCCGACAGGTCCTTCTGGACTACGGTGCAACCGAGCTTGTTTTGGGCTATGTAGCTGTAAACAGCCGCATTCGCCGTGTAGCCCACCCACGCGTTGAGGGCCACGTTGACGGTTCCGCAGGGGGTGCTCGAAGCACCGGCTGCGGCCGCCTGATTGACTGTTGCGCCGCCGCAGCCGGCGAGCAACAGGGCGGCAGCCATGGTTCCGGCGAGCGTGGGAATTGTTCGTTTCAACAGCAGTCCAGCTTTACTCATGGTGGGGTCTCCTTGATGGGGGCAGTGCGTGAGTGTCAGGGCCGTTAGTGGGCGGGTGATTTTGCTGAGGGGACTTTTCGGACGGGGTTGGCTGCGGCGGCCTGCGTCATGCGGTCCAGCAGGATGCCGAGGAAGACGATGGCCAGGCCTGCGGCGAGGCCCTTGCCGAACAGTGAACTTTGGACAAAGCCGGCGACGACGTCGTACCCCAGGCCACCTGCTCCGACCAGGGCTCCGACCACCACCATGGCGAGGACGTAGATCAGGCCTTGGTTGGCGGCGAGGGCCAGGGATTGCCGAGCCATGGGCAGCTGGACCTTGGTGATGACTTGCCAGGGGGTTGAGCCGCTGGAGACGGCCGCTTCCATGACGGTGGGGGAAATTGCGGCGATGCCGTCGGCCGTGATCTTGATGGCCACGGGCGCCGCGTAGATGATGCCTGCGATGATGGCGGTGAAGCGTGTTGCGCCGAAGAGGCCCAGGAACGGAACCAGGTAGACAAAAGCAGGCATGGTCTGGCCCGCGTCCAGCATGGGCCGCATGAGCTGGTCCACTTTGTTGGACCTGCCCATGGCCACGCCGAAGATGACGCCCAGGACCATGACGACGGCGGTGGCAACGAGGGTGCCTGCCAGGGTGACCATGGAATCGCTCCACAGGCCCAAATAGATGATCACGGCCAAGCACGATGCCGTGACCGCTGCCAGCTTCCAGCCGCCGAGGGCAAAAGCCGCTACGACGATCACGGCGACCAGGAGGTAGAAAGGCGTTTCCGTCAGAAGTGACTGGAACGGGTTGAGGATTCCGTTGGTGACTGCCTCGCGGAATGACACCGTAAAGAGGAAGAGGTTGGTCTGCAGCCATTCGCTGGCCGAGCTCACTCCGCTGACAATGGCCGGGCCGATGTTGAGATCCTTCGGGAAGGCTGCGGCCCAGAGCATCGTGCGGGACAACTGGACCATGGCGAGCACCACAAGCAAGCTGAGCGCCAGTAAAATGTACCGGGTTCGCCGCGATATCCGGCGCTTTCGGTTTGCTCCGGGTTCGGCCCGGCGGCTGGCGGCCGTGGTCACGCGGTCCAGCACGATGGCCAGCAGGACGATCGACAGTCCGGCATTGACCGCCGTGCCGACGTCGAGCGACTGCAGGGCGCGGATAACCACCTGTCCCAGCCCGGGCGCTGCGATCAGCGCCGCGATGGTCACCATGGACAGCGCAGCCATGGTGCTCTGGTTGATCCCCATCACGATGGTGCGCCGAGCGAGGGGGAGCTGAAGGGTGAGGAGCCGCTGCCAGCCGGTGGTTCCCAAGGAGTCGGAGGCTTCCCGAGTGTTTTCCGGGATGCACCGGATGCCATGCGCCGTCAGTCGGATGACCGGAGGCGCCGCGTAGATCACGGTGGCGATCACGGCGGAGGCGGGGCCGATCAGGAAGATGAGGGCCAGCGGTGCCAGGTAAACGAAGGTGGGAAGGGTCTGCATGAAGTCGAGGACCGGAGTGATCACCTTGGCAACCCGGCCATAGACTCCGGCCAGCACTCCGAGGGGGATGCCGATCAGCAGCGTGAACAGCACGGCTGTGATGACGAGGGCGAAGGTGTAAGCCGCTTCCGTAAACAGCCCCTGGAGGCCGAAGAACACGAAGGCCGCCGCGGTCAGCAAAGCCACGCGGGCATTGCCCACCGCGAAGGCGATCCAGCTGAGCAGCGCGACGGTTCCCAGCCAGCCGATTTCCGGCAGGCGAAGCCCGGTGGAGCTGGCGGCGAAAATGCCGATGAACAGGTTGGCGACGGCGTCGACGGCGGAGCGGAGGGGGGTGAAAACGTACTGGAAGACGGGATTATCCGCACGGTTCGATGCCACCCAGGCGTTGAATTGGTTGAGGGAGCGGTGGAGATCAGTAAGCTCCGACGCCGGCAGCGTGAGGGTCGCCGTGCCGTGGAGGAACAGGAATCCAACAAGCCACACGACGCCGGCCCCGCTCAGGATCAGGGTGCGCCGGCTGAGCCGCTTGCGCGGTGCGCGGACGGAGACAGGGGTAGCTTGGACCGGGGCGCGATCGCGAACGAGAGTGGACATCACGCCGCAACTTCCGCGCTGCGGATGACCGACAAGATGCTGTCGCGGTCGATCTGGCCGGTGATCTTGCCGGAGTCTTCTACCAGGACAGGACACGATGAGTTCATGACGGTGGGAATGGCGTCGCGGATGATCATGCCTGCGCTCAGGACAGGAGCATCCCCGGGAGTGCCCAAAGCCAAAGGATCGGTGATCCACTTGAGCGTCAGGACATCCGCGCGAGGTACTTCGGAGACGAAGTCGGCAATGTACTTGTCCGCAGGCGATCCGACGAGATCATCGCCAGTGCCGCATTGGACCGTCTCCCCGTTCCGCATGATCAGGATGCGGTCCCCGAGTTTGAGCGCTTCCGAAAGGTCGTGGGTGACGAAAACCATCGTCTTGCCCATCTCTTTGTGCAGCCGGATGACTTCCGCCTGCATGTCGCGCCGGATGAGCGGGTCCAGGGCAGAGAACGGTTCGTCAAAGAGGATGGTGTCCGGATCGCCTGCCAAGGCGCGGCCAAGTCCGACGCGCTGTTGCATTCCGCCGGAGAGCTGGTCCGGGAAATGCTGTTCGTAACCCTTGAGGCCTACGAGCTCAATGATTTCGCGGGACCTGGCGTAGCGCTCGTTCTTGGCGGCGCCACGGATCTGCAGCCCGTAGGACACGTTGTCCAGCACGGTGCGGTGCGGCAGGAGGCCGAAATGCTGGAAGACCATGGACATTTTCCGCCGGCGCAGCTCCCGAAGCTCGCCGGTTCCTGCCTGCATCACGTCCTTGCCGTCCACCAGGACGCTCCCCGACGTCGGTTCGATCAGCCGGGTGAGGCACCGGATCAGGGTGGACTTTCCTGATCCGGACAGGCCCATGACGACGAACACCTCGCCCTTCGCGACGTCGAAGTTCATGTCGCGTACTGCAGCATTGCACCCGGTGCGTTCAAGCAATTCAGCCGAGCTCAAAGCCGAGAGTTCGGGGTCCTTGGGGATCTTTTCACCTCCGGGTCCGAAGACCTTCCAGAGGTTGCGCACTGATATGTCAGGACTGCTCATTGCTGTACTCCTGCCTGTGACGGCTCGAACCAATGGCTGGGCCCGGGGCTGATGTTTTGCCAGATGTGCTTTGTTTCTCGGTATTCGGCCAAGCCCGCGAGCCCCAATTCACGGCCATTGCCTGACTGTCCGAAGCCGCCCCATTCGGCTTGCGGGACGTAAGGGTGGTAGTCGTTGATCCAGACCGTTCCGTGGCGCAACGCTTCCGAAACCCGCTGGGCTTTCGACGCGTCTGCCGTCCACACAGCACCGGCCAGTCCGTAGACCGTGTCGTTGGCCAGCCGGACGGCCTCTTCCTCGGTGGTGAATGTTTCCACCGTCATGACGGGGCCGAAGGATTCCTCCTGCACAACGCGCATCGAGGTCGTGCACCCGTCCAGCACGGTGGGCGGGTAGAAACTGCCACCGGCCAGCTCCGGGCTGTCCGGAATGAAGCCCCCGCACAGCAGCCGGGCGCCTTCCGCAACACCGGCCCGCACGTAGGCGTGGACCTTGTCCCGGTGGGCCGTGGAGATCAGCGGGCCTGTCTGGGCTTCCTGGTCGAAGGGGCCGCCCAACCGGATCTGGCGTGCCCGGCGCACCACTTCGGCCACGAACTCCTCGTGAATGGACTCTTCGACAATGAGCCGTGCCCCGGCCGAGCACACCTGGCCCGAGTTCAGGAAGACGGCAGTCAAGGCGTTGTCGATCGCGGCCTCCCGGTCGGCGTCGGCGAACACGACGTTCGGGTTCTTGCCGCCGAGCTCAAGGGCCACGCGCTTGACCGTCTCCGCCGCGGCCACCATGATCCGCTTGCCGGTTTCGAGGCCGCCCGTGAAGGAGACCAGATCGACCCGCGGATCCGAGCTAAGTACCGCACCCACCTCGGGTCCCGTTCCCGTCACAAGGTTCGCGACGCCGTCGGGCACGCCGGCTTCCCGCAGCGTGTCCATAAGCAGGATGGACGTCGAAGGCGTCAACTCACTGGGCTTGAGGACAAAAGTGTTGCCGGCCAAGAGTGCGGGCGCAACCTTCCACGAAGCTTGCAGGAGCGGGTAGTTCCACGGCGTGATAAGGCCGCAGACGCCTACGGGCGCATGGACGACCCGGCTGATGGCGCCGGGCCGGCCGGTATCGATCACGCGGCCCGCGTCCGTGCCTGCCACGCTGCCGTAGTAGCGGAAGCAGGCTATGACGTCGTCGATGTCGTATTCGGCTTCAATCAGCCGCTTCCCGGTGTCGAGGGCTTCGGCCGCCGCGTATCCGGCTTTGTCCCGTTGCAGCAACCCGGCCACGCGGAGCAGGATCGCGCCGCGTTCCAGTTCCGGCGTGTTCGGCCAGCCGCCGTCGTCGAACGCCTTCCGGGCGCTCGCCACAGCGGCCTCAGCGTCGGCCGAGGTGCACTCCGCGACGTCGGCAACGTGCGTACCGTCCGCCGGGCAGCTGATGCTCCGGGTGCCTCCGCTGGACTGCTGCCAGCCGCCGTCGACGTAGCTGCCGCGCACCGTGTGGATCTGTGAAAGTTGTGGGGTGTTCATGCCGCTCCTTAGTTCCTTGCCGAAGTTGCCTCGGGCTGGCTTTCCAGGCTGTCCGGAACCGGCCCCTCTGCACCCGGAACCGTACCGTGCCGGTAGAACGCCGCGGCGATCGGAGCGAGGGGTTCGCGGCCCTGAATCAAGTCCGCAGCTTTCTCGGCCAGCATCATGACCGGCGCGTAGATGTTGCCGTTGGTCACGTAGGGCATTGCCGAAGCGTCAGCCACCCGCAGGCCCGAGGTGCCGTGCACCCTCATGCTGAGCGGGTCCACTACGGCCATGGGATCGGTGGCCGGGCCCATCTTGGCTGTGCAGGAAGGGTGCAGGGCGGTTTCGGCGTCGCGGGCCACCCAGTCGAGGATTTCCTCGTCTGTCTGGACGGCTGGGCCGGGGGAGAGCTCGCCGCCATTGAAAGGCGCCATGGCAGACTGCTCCAGGATGTTCCGGGAAATCCGGATGGCTTCCACCCACTCGCGCCGGTCCTGCTCTGTGGAAAGGTAGTTGAATTTCATGGACGGGTGGGCGGTTGGGTCCGTGGAGGTGATCTTCAGGCTGCCACGGGCGTCGGAATACATGGGCCCGATGTGCACTTGGTAGCCATGTTTGGCGTCGGCCTTCTGGCCGTCGTAGCGGACGGCCACCGGCAGGAAGTGGAACATCAGGTTGGGGTAGGCCACGTCCTCGTTGGACCGCACAAAACCGCCGCCTTCGAAGTGGTTGGTGGCCGCAGGCCCCTTGCGCCCGAACAGCCACTGCAGGCCGATCCACGGATAGCGCCACAGGCTCAGGCTTGGCTGCATGGACACGGGCTGGGTGCAGGCGTGCTGGATGTAGACCTCCAGATGATCCTGCAGGTTTTCGCCGACGCCGGGGAGGTCAACCACGGGTTTGATGCCCAGGGACTTGAGGTGCGTGGAGTCCCCGACGCCGGACAACTGCAGGAGCTGCGGCGTGTTGATGGCTCCTCCGCACAGGACGACTTCACGGGCGTCCACGCTGTGCTGCTTGCCGTTGCGGCGGTAGCTGACGCCCGTGGCCCTGACTTCGGAAGTTCCAATGCCGTCGAAGTTGATTTTCGATACGAGCGCCCGGGTCCGCACGGTGAGGTTGGGCCGGTCGAGGTGCGGCCGCAGGTAGGCACGGGAGGCGGAGAGCCGCTGCCCCTTGTGCACATTGCGGTCGAAGGGGCCGAAGCCCTCCTGCCTGTACCCGTTGACATCGTTGGTCCGTGCGAATCCGGCTTGTTGGGCGGCGCGGAAGAATGCTTGGAAGAGGGGATTGCGCGCCGGGCCGCGTTCCAGGACCAGCGGTCCGTTGTGTCCACGTAGCTCGTCGTCGGGATCCGCGGCGAGGGCGGTCTCCATGCGGTTGAAGTACGGGAGGCAGTGGGCGAAGTCCCAGGTCTCCATCCCGGCGTCGGCTCCCCAGCGTTCGTAGTCCAAGGGATTGCCGCGCTGGAAGATCATCCCGTTGATGGAGCTGGAGCCTCCCAAAACCTTGCCGCGGGTGTGGGCGATCCGCCGTCCGTGCATGTGCGGCTCGGGGTCGGATTGGTAGCGCCAGTCGTAGAACCTGTTCCCGCTGGGGAACGTGAGCGCTGCCGGCATCTGGATGAACAGGTCCCAGGGGTAGTCGCTCCGGCCAGCCTCCAGGACCAGGACGGTCTTGGTCCGGTCTGCGCTGAGCCTGTCTGCCAGCACCGATCCGGCGCTGCCCCCACCCACAATGACGTAGTCAAACTTTTCGTTGGCCATTAGTTGAACTCCTTTGAAGTGATCCCCATTGCTGTGTCCGGTAGCCAGGAGGGCGTCAGCCCCGCAGCTTTTCCATGTTTGGATCCACGAGGGGATCGGCGGAGATGGTGGCCGGGATCCGCTTGCCGAAGTATTCGATCTCGACGGCGTCACCCTCGCCCGCCTCGGCGGGCAGCCAAGCGTAGGCGATGGGCTTCCGGACGGTGTAGCCGTAGGCGGCGCTCGAGACGTAGCCGGAAGGCTCTCCGCGGAAATAGACAGGTTCCTTGCCCAACACCACGGATGTGCCGTCGTCGACCGTCAGGCAACGCAGGCGGTGGTTGACGGGCAGTTCGCGGCGGGCTTTGAGGGCCTCGGCACCGATGTATCCTTCCTTGTCCTTCCCGACGGAGAAGCCAAGGCCGGCCTGGAAAGGCTCGTGCTCCGGGGTCACGTCGGTACCCCATAGCCGGTAGCCCTTCTCGAGGCGCAGGCTGTTGAACGCGCCGCGGCCGGCCGCGATGATGCCCTGCTCCTGGCCGGCCTCGAACAGCAGGTCCCAGAGCCTTTGGCCGTTTTCCGCCGTCGTGTACAGCTCCCAGCCCAACTCGCCTACGTAGGACAGCCGCATCGCGGTGACAGGGATCCCGCCGATCCGGACCTTCTTGGTGCGGAAGTACTTCAATCCGTCGTTGCTGAAATCGTCGTCGCTCACCTTGGCGATGACCTCGCGGGCCAGCGGCCCCCAAAGCCCCACGCAACACGTGGAACCGGTGATGTCGCGGACCTGGACCCACTGGCTGACGTCCCCGGCGGTCTGCTTGCGGGCTTCGGTGGTGAAGTAATCGAAATCGATGTTGCCGTTCGCGCCTACCTGGAACGTGGTTTCGTCGAGGCGGGCCACCGTGATGTCGCTGCGGATGCCGCCGTCGTCGTTGAGGAGCAGGCAGTACGTCACCGCACCCGGCTTCTTGTCGACTTTTCCGGCGCTGAGGCGCTGCAAGAGGGTTACGGCGCCCGGGCCGGAAACTTCCAGCCGCTTGAGCGGCGTCATGTCATAGAGCGCGACGGCGGTGCGCGTCTTCCACGCTTCGGCGGCGGAAATGGAGGAGTGGAACATGGCGGCCCAGGACTCGCGCTCCGGAGCTTTCCATTCTTCCGGGAGCTCTTCGAGTAAACCGCGGTTGGCCTCGAACCAGTGGGGGCGCTCCCAGCCGTGGGCTTCGAGGAAAAACGCCCCGAGTTCCTTCTGCCGGGCATTGAACGGGCTCACGCGCAGCTCGCGGGGGGAGACCCTCGGCTGCAGCGGGTGCAGGACGTCGTAGATCTCCACGAAGTTCTGTTGCGACGTTTCGCTGACGTAGCTCTCCGCGGTCTGGATTTCTTCGAAGCGGGAGACCTCGCATTCGTGGAGCGGAATCCGGGACTGGCCCTCGATGAGGCGCTCTGCCAGGGCGCGGGCCACGCCGGCGGAGTGCGTCACCCAGACGGCCTCGGCCACGAAGAATCCGTCAACGTCCTTGGACTCGCCGACGAGGGGACCGCCGTCGGGGGTGAACGAGAAGATCCCGTTGAAGCCATCGGCAATCCGGGCGCCGGCGAGTGCCGGAAGGAGTTCCTTGGAGTCTTCCCAGCACGGCAGGAAGTCTTCTTCGGTGAACGGCAGGCGGGACGGCATCCGGTGCTCGGACATGTCAGAGGCGGCAACCTCGGGCAGCTCCCGGAGGTCCACGGGCATGGGCTTGTGGGCGTAGGAGCCGATCCCCATCCGGTCCCCGTGCTCGCGGTAGTAGAGGTCTTTGTCCTGGTGGCGGAGGATGGGCATCCAGGCGCCGTTGGAGGGGTCAAGCAGCCGCGAGGCATCGTTCCGGCCCACGAGCTCAGGCACAGAGGTGGTCTTGACGTACTGGTGGGCCAAGGGGAGGAGCGGCACCGACATGCCCACCATGGCGCCGATCCTGGGTCCCCAGAACCCTGCGCAGGAAACCACGATGTCAGCCGGGATCACGCCGTCGGGCGTTTCGACGCCGGTGACTCTGCCGCCGGACTGTTCAATGCCGGTGACGGGAGTGGAACCGCGGAACGTGACCCCTGCTGCGCTCGCCTTGGCGATGAGCAGGCCGACGGCGCGGGCCGCGGAAGCCAGGCCGTCGGAGGGGACGTAGAGACCGCCGAGTACCTTTTCCTGGTTGAGTAGGGGGTAGTGCTTGGCGCACTCGTCCGGATCGATGAGCCGGCCTTCGACACCCCACGACGCCGCGTAGCCCAGCTTGCGCTTGAGGTCCTCCAGGCGCTCCGGCGTGGTTGCCACTTCGAGGCCGCCTACCTGGTTGAAGCAGGACACTCCGGATTCGTTGAGCGAGAGCAGTTTGTCCACGGTGTAGGACGCGAATTGGGTCATGGCCTTGGAGGCGTTGGTCTGGAACACGAGGCCGGGGGCGTGCGAAGTCGAGCCGCCCGCCAACGTCAACGGTCCCTGCTCGACCACGGTGATGTTGGTCCAGCCGCGGGTGGACAGCTCATCGGCGAGATTGGCGCCGACGATGCCGGCTCCGATGATGACGACGCGGGGTGTTGTGGACATGCGGGTTGCTCCTGAAGTAAGTGGTGTGGAAGTTTGGGGCTCGCCGGACCCTAGACGTGGCCGTCGACAGTCAACCCGGGCGGAAGGTTGGGGGCGTCTTCGGATTCTTTGACCATGATCTGGCCATCCACTACCAGGACTTCGTGGACCCTGATGGGCAATTTGGCGGGAGGCGCGTCGGCGGCTCCCGTGCGGAGGTTGAACTTTGAAGCATGAAGGGGGCACTCTACCCAGCAGTCCTCTACCCAGCCGTCGGCGAGCGAGGCGTCTTGGTGGGTGCAGGTGTCGTCGAGGGCAAAGAGTTCGCCCTCTTCGGTGTGAAATACGGCAATGGGCGGAGACGTGTCGAGTCGAATCGCGTCCCCCGGAGCCAACGAGCTAAGCGGGCAAGCACTGTGCATCTCACGAACCTTCTTTCACCGGGCTGGTCGAAACCTGTGGGGCGGTTGTCTCATGATCAACGCTGATCACAATACGCAACAGAGTGATTGACCTCACAGGGACTTGTCAAGGGGTTTAATTTCCTGCGCAGATTCCTTGACACGCGATGTGAAGTCGGTCACGCTGTTTCGCATAATGAAGTTTGTTGCGTATTGCGCAATAAACTTTCGAACGGCTCGGCGAGGAGGAAGCCATGGAGACATTGGCAATCGTGGGTGCATCATTGGCGGGTCTTTCCGCCGCCCGCGCTGCCCGGGCGCAGGGCTTTTCTGGCCGGTTGCTCATCATTGGCGATGAGCAGCAGCGGCCCTATGACCGCCCGCCCCTGTCCAAGGAGTTCCTGGCAGGAAAAATCGGTATCAAGCACGTCATGTTGGAAGCTGAGGAGGCGGGTGCAGATGACCCGCTCCAGGCCGAATGGCTGCTGGGCTCGCCGGCACGAAGCTTTGACGCCGCCACCAAGAGCATCACGCTAGGCGACGGGCGCACTGTGGTGGCTGACGGCGTCGTGATTGCCACAGGAGCCTCGGCCCGCACACTGCCTGAACTTGCGGGCCTAGCCAATGTGTTTACGCTGCGGACTCTCCAAGATGCCCAGGATCTGGCCCCGGAGCTCGTTGCCGGCAGCCGCCTGTTGGTTGTGGGCGCGGGCTTTATCGGCGCGGAGGTCGCATCAACAGCCAAGGGCTTGGGAATGGACGTAACCATTATCTGCAAGAGTGAAGTGCCGCTTAGCGCTCCGCTCGGTCCGGAGATGGCTGCCGTCATGGCCACGCTCCATGGGATCAATGGAGTGGAGCTGATTTGTGACACGGGAATCGACTTGTATTACAGCTACGAAGGAAATGTGACCGGTGTCCGGCTCAGCGACGGCCAGTACCGTTCCGCCGACGTCGTACTCCTCGGAATCGGTGCGGTCCCCAACGTCGGGTGGCTGGCCGGTTCGGGCCTGGCGATCGACGACGGCGTCACATGCGATTCGATGGGCCGGACCAACGTCCCCGGCGTGGTTGCGGTGGGAGACTGTGCGGCCTGGTTCGACGAACGCAGCGGGCGGCACCACCGCGTGGAGCATTGGAGCGGCGCGCAGGAACGTGCCGCCCTTGCCGTGACCGGGCTCTTGGATCACTCCGCCGCGCCTCTTCCCCTCAACCTGCCGTACTTCTGGTCTGACCAGTACGGAGTGACGCTCCAGTTCGCCGGCCATGCGCGGGACGCAGAGCGCGTCGAGATCGAGGCGGGGCAGCTCGAGAACCACAGCTTCCTGGCCGTGTATTACCGGGGCGAGGAACCGGTGGGCGTTCTGGGTGTGAATCAGCCGCGCCTGTTTACCCGTTGGCGCCGACAACTCAACGCCCGCAACGCCCCGCCCGTCCTGGCAACCCCTTAGACACCCTCAAGCCCCACCCGCTTTCATCACTGAATAGGAGTCAGCATGACCACTGAAGTTGTTTCCCCCAGCCTGATCCCCACTCTCCCCGGCCACACCTATGTCAGCGAAGACATCTTCCGCGCCGAGCAAGAACATATCTTCGAAGAAATGTGGTTCTGCGCAGTGCGGACCGCGGACCTGGAAAAGGCCGGCTCGTTCAAAACGGTGCAGATCGGCCGCGAGAGCGTGCTCATCAACCGCACCCGCAAGGGGGAAGTCCGCGCGTTCTACAACATCTGCCGGCACCGCGGCGTGAAGCTGTGCATGGAGGAGTCCGGCGAAGCCAACCGCTCGTTCCAGTGCCCGTACCACGCCTGGACCTACGATCTTGAGGGAAAGCTCATCGCGGCCCCCAACCTCACCAAGATGCCGGATATCGACCGCAACGAATACGGGCTGGTCAAGGTCCACGTCCGCGAATACATGGGCTACGTCTGGGTCTGCCTCGCGGATGAGCCACCGTCGTTCGAGGACGACGTCATGGGGGCGATCGAGGAGCGCCTCGGGGACCTGCGGGCTGTTGACGACTATGACATCGCGAACCTGAGCCTTGGCCGGCGCATCAAGTACGACGTCAAGGCCAACTGGAAGCTCATCATCGAAAACTTCATGGAGTGCTACCACTGCGCTACGATCCACCCCGAACTCACCGAAGTCCTGCCCGAGTTCGCCGACGGCCTGGCAGCGCAGTATTTTGTGGGCCACGGCGCCGAGTTCGGCGACGACATCAAGGGCTTCACGATTGACGGTTCCGAGGGCCTGGATCGAATTCCCGGAGTCGGCGATGACCAGGACCGCCGCTACTACGCAGTGACCATTAAGCCGAATGTCTTCGTCAACCTGGTTCCTGACCACGTCATCATCCACCGCATGTTCCCGTTGGCAGCGGACCACACGATCGTTGAATGCGACTGGCTGTACCTCCCCAGCGTGGTGGAATCCGGCAAGGACGTGAGCGCTTCGGTGGAGCTCTTCCACCGGGTCAACGAGCAGGACTTCGACGCTTGCGAACGCTGCCAGCCAGCCATGGGCTCCAAGATCTACGCCAAGGGCGGCGTCCTGGTGCCGAGCGAGCACCACATTGAGGCGTTCCACAGCTGGGTCACCAGCAAGATCGCCGACGTACCCGCCCACAGCTAGCCTGAGGACTGTCTGTCTTGTAACGAGCTACCGCGAACCTAGGAAAAGGAAACGCAGCCAATGGTTTACAAAGTAAGGGCGGTCATCGCCAAGGAAAAGAACGCTCCGGTCTCGGTGGAGACCATCCTGGTGCCGGACCCCGGTCCGGGCGAGGCACTGGTGGACATCCTCACTTGCGGCGTCTGCCACACCGACCTGCACTACAAGCAGGGCGGCATTACCGATGATTTCCCCATCCTGCTCGGCCACGAGGCCACAGGCGTGGTCAGCGCCGTGGGGCCGGACGTCACCGAAGTGGCGCCAGGGGACCGGGTGATCCTGAACTGGCGGGCGGTCTGCGGAGAATGCCGGGCGTGCGCCAAGGGCCAGCCGCAGTACTGCTTCAACACGCACAATGCCACCCAGAAGATGACGCTGGAGGACGGCACGGAGCTTACACCGGCCCTGGGGATCGGCGCCTTCGCAGAGAAGACCCTCGTTGCTGCCGGGCAGTGCACCAAAGTGGACGACGACGTCGATCCGGCCGCCGTCGGGCTGCTCGGCTGCGGTGTGATGGCAGGGATCGGTGCCGCCATCAACACCGGTGAGGTCAAGCGCGGCGAGTCCGTGGCCGTGATCGGCTGCGGCGGCGTCGGCATCGCTGCCATCGCCGGGGCGAAGCTCGCCGGCGCCACCACGATCATCGCCGTGGACATCGACGCCAACAAAATCGAGATGGCCAGGTCCCTGGGCGCCACGCATGGTGTCAACTCCAGCCAGGAAGACCCCGTGGAGGCCATCCGGGCGCTGACCGGCGGCAACGGCGCCGACGTGGTGATCGACGCCGTCGGACGCCCCGAAACGTACAAGCAGGCCTTCTACGCCCGCGACCTCGCCGGCCGCGTGGTGCTGGTCGGCGTCCCGACGCCGGACATGAAGCTCGAACTGCCCCTGCTGGACGTCTTCGGCCGCGGCGGTTCGCTGAAGTCCTCGTGGTACGGGGACTGCCTGCCTTCCCGCGACTTCCCGATGCTGGTGCAGCATTACAAGCAAGGCAACCTTGACCTGGACGCGTTCGTGTCCGAACGGATCACCATCGACCAGGTGGAAGAAGCGTTCGCCAAGATGCACGAAGGCAAAGTGCTCCGTTCGGTAGTGGAAATCGCATGAGCGTCACCATCGAAAACCTCGTCACCTCGGGCACGTTTTCGCTCGACGGCGGCACGTGGGACGTGGACAATAACGTCTGGATTGTCGGCAACGACGACGAATGCGTGATCATCGATTCGCCGCACGACGCGGAGGCGATCGTCAACCAGGTCCGTGGCCGGAAGGTGCGCGCCATCTTGCTCACCCATGCCCACAACGACCACATCGGAGCAGCGCTCGACGTGGCGAAGGCCGTGAACGCGCCGATCCACCTGCACCCCGCGGACATGGTTCTCTGGGAGCAGGTGTATCCGGATGCCGCGCCGGACCGTTATATTTCAGACGGCGACATCTTCGAAGTGGCGGGCACGGCCTTGCAAGCCATCCACACGCCGGGCCACTCGCCGGGTTCCACGTGCTTCTACCTGGAAAGCGCACGGACAGTGTTCACGGGAGACACACTCTTCGACGGCGGCCCAGGAGCCACCGGCAGGTCCCACAGCGACCACCCGACCATCCTGGCCTCGATCCGGGAACGCCTTCTGACGCTTCCGGCGGAAACCGTGGTCCGGACCGGCCATGGCGGGGACACCACCATCAAAGCCGAGGACGAAAACCTCGCCCAGGCAGCGCGTGATCGCCAGGTTTGACGGACCCTAGGCGCCGCTGGCTGCGGTGTAACCCATCTTGACGCTGATTGAATACCCGGCCTGCTTGAGCGCATCGAGCAGGCCGGGTATTTTTTCCGGCTCGAATCGGAAGGCCGGGCCGGAAAGGCTAATTGCTCCGATTACCGTGCCGCTGTGGTTGCGGATCGGAACGGCGACAGCGTTGAGTCCGCGTTCGAGTTCTTCATACGTGGCCGCGTATCCGGCCTCCTCAATGACCGGCATTTGCTGCTCCAGCTCGTCGCGGTCGGTGATGGTGTGTGGCGTGTATCGCGCTTGGCCGGCTTCCCTGAGAACGCGGTCACGCGTCGCAGGCGGCAGGGCAGCAAGCATGACCTTGCCGCTGGACGTGGCGTGGAGCGGGGTGAGCCCACCGATCCAGTCCTGCGTGCCAAGCGTGTTGGGGCCAATGGCCTGGTCCACATTGACCGCGAAATTTGACCGCAGCACTGCCAGGTTGGCGGTCTCAGCGAACTTCTCCGCCAGGGCCTCGAGGTCTTCCCGGGCCTCCCTTACCAAGCTGAGTCGGGCCGGAATGGCACTGGCCAAGCGCAGGATGTTGAAACCGAGTTGGTATTTTCCGCGCTCGTGGTTCTGCTGCACCATGCCACGTGCGTCCAGGGCGCTTAGCAGGCGCGACGCCGTTGACTTGTGGACGCCCATTTCCTCCGCGATCTCACTTACCCCGGCATCGCCGTTGCGGGCGATGATTTCGAGCACGGTGATGGCCCGGTCCACGGACTGCACACCGGCGTGGTGCGCGCCGGCGGGATCGGTATAGGGGTCGTTGGCAAGGCTTGCGTCAGCGTCCATGTGGTTCATCGTCTCAAACGCCGTCAAATGCGCGGCCTCTCCGGGCTGCGTGTCCTGGCTGTGTGTCCTGGGATGCTGCCCGTCTATCCTGTCTTGCCTGGATATAGGATCGGGCGGTATGGCACTGCGACTTGTTCAAGTGAATTTCAAGGCCCGGGATGACTCGGCTCTCGGCCGGTTTTGGGCGGAAGCGCTCGGGTGGGGTGTTTCCAGCGAAGGACCCGGTGTGAGCAATGTCGAACCCGTGGGCTTCGTCGGGCCGGACCCTGCCGCCGTGTGTGTCGATGTCGTCACCGTCCCGGACCCCGAGACGGTGAGGTACCGCGCCCACCTGGACCTCGGCACCACCTCAGCGGCCCATCAAGCGGAGCTTGTGGCGCGCCTGTTGAAGCTCGGCGCGACGCCCGCCGACATCGGCCAGGGCGATGTGCCGTGGACGGTCCTGGCCGACCCGGAGGGCAACCTGTTCTGCGTGCTGGAGCCTCGGCCGATCTACCGGGACACCGGGCCGATCGCCGCGGTGGTGGTCAACTGTGCGGATCCGCGGGCCATGGCCCGGTTCTGGAGCGGGGCGATGGACTGGACCCTGCACGAGGTGACCGACGATTTTGCGAGGCTGCGTTCGGCCAAGGGTGTCGGGCCGTATCTGGAGTTCGTCCGCACACCCGCCGCGAATGCCGTGTCTGGCCGTGTCCATCTCGACCTGCGGCCATACCCCGGCGATGATCAAGCGGCAGAGGTGGCCAGGCTGCGGGCGCTGGGTGCCACGGACGCCGACGTCGGCCAAGGCGATGTGCCGTGGGTGTGCCTCGCCGACACGGAGGGCAACGAGTTCTGCGTCCTCACTCCAGCCTGACCAGCGCTTCGGGGTTAACGGTTCGCCGAACCAGCAGGGGAGCTGGGAACGAAAGGCGGAGGCCTAAAATCATTGTCCGTTAGGTTCCCGGGTCCATGCGTCATCCAGCGAATGACTAGGAGGGCCACAATCAAAGCAAGTGCGGCGCCAACCAGTAAAACAGGAAATTGCCACTTCATTCTCCGCATCCGCAAACCCCTCGATCCAAAACAGCTGGTCAAGACGTGATCCGGTGCGACAGGGATACCGAACTGGCCAGCCTGCCCGCATTCCTTCGCCCACCTCGAACCTAATGGCCCATGTTGGAAGTTGTTTTTGGTTTGGCTTTGGCGAGGATTTCCTTGGGTGTCTTGATCACGCCCTCACGCTCAGGGTTCTATGTGCTTCCCCTCGCTACCACTCAAATATGGGCGATTCGCCACTCATTTTGATTCGGAAGACCACTCAGTGCAGGTTTCCCTTGTTAGCGTTTGTCATGAAGGCCCCCCGTCGCGCCTTAAAGAACTCGGTGTATCTGTTCTTTCGATTACCGAAAAGGAACATCGATGAGGCCTTCGTGAGGCGGGTCGTCGACCACGCCCATGACAGTTTCACGATTGGGGACCAAATGAATTTCAAAGGGATCCTGGCCTGTCTGGCCATTTCTGCGCTCCTAACCGCTTCAACAGCGACACCCGCCATAGCTGACGTCGATGCCAACGCGGGAGGCGGTCCGGCGAGATTGGAAAACGCGCCCAAGGAAGCCGCGAAGGCTGAGGCCGTAGCCCGCAAGGTCTTCGAGTCCGATAATCCCGAGCTTGCGGCCAAATCGCTCGGCTCGGAAGAGCTTAGTTTGTTTGAAGCCTATAGCGCGGTCGCGAATGTCATCAGTTCGCCGAAAAGCTACGCTCCGGCAGATAGTCTGGCCAAGCAATCCACATTGAAGGGAATAACGCCTGCTCAGTTCGGCACTCTGGCTTCCGGATGCTGGAACACTTCATCCTGGGTTATAGGCACGAATGCCTTTGGAGGGTGGCTTTACAAGCTGACCGTTAGTGGCGGATGGTGTGGCAACGGTTCCTCAGCAACACATTCATGGTTCAACGGCACGTGGGGTGAGACGTTTGCAATTGGGTGGCGCGACAATGGTCAGGTCTCCAGCCACGCAATCATCTCGGGCGGCTCGGCTAAAATTGTCGGACAGCGCGAGTTCAAACTCGGTGTCGGGGGTTGGGACGTGTCGTCGCCCCGGCCCTGCGTGCGGATCATAGGTCACGGCAATGGTGAAAAAGGAGATGACCAATCATGCAGCCCTTGGTAAGAAAGCGCTCAGGCGTTGCGCTCTCCAGGTTTTTCCTGCTGGGAGCGGCCATCTTGTTGATTTTGCCGCTCTATCCATTCACAGCTATCTCTGCTGTCCTGTCAGGATCTGCCCTCTTTCTTGCTGCCAGAGAAGCCCCCAGTCGGAACCGCACCCTCACGTTGGCCACGGCCGTTGTGCTGCTCGGAATGGTCATCCTCTTGACGCTCCTGAGCCTGCAGACAGGAACCATTGGCCCCCACAGTGGCGAGGTCTCGAAAGTGTAGCTCCCGCTATTCAACGCTCTCCGGCGCGCACGACGGCGACACGCCCCGAAAAGGACGTGTCGCCGTCGTTGTTAATTCCTTTGGTGCGGCCCGCCGTCGATCGCCAAGACCGTTCCTTCTTGGGCGCCGTCGTGCCACACTTGGTGGACTATCGAGTGACTGGGGGGATCCGGGTCAGGAGATTGGTATGCGTGTTCTGATGCACCCCCGCACCTCGGGCCGCCGACTGGTGGTGAGCGAGCCGTGATCATCGGTTGGGCTTACCTCATGGCGGGAATTATCTCAGTTGATTCGCTCTTGCTGGGGCTGCTGCTGTTGAACGTGAAGTGGCCTAAGCGCTGGAAGAGGAACGGCTAGGCGCCAGGGTATGTGCCGAACCTAGAGCACCTTGCGGATCGTCTCTTCGAAACTCACCACGTGGTGCAGGGCGAGCGCCGCCGCGCGGTCCTCATCGCCGTCGGCGATTGCGGTGAGCAGCTCAGCGTGCTCTGCGACGTGGCCTGTCACGGAAGGCATCTTGTCCAGCATGTGGCACCAGATGCGGGTTGCCAGGTTGTCGTAGCGGATCAGTACGTCCTCGAGGTGCGGATTGGCCGCGGCCTTGTAGATGAGCCGGTGCACCTGGATGTCGTAGCGCATGAGTTCCTGCTGGCTGGCGTCGTGTGCTTCCAGGCCGCTGATGGCGGCGGCCACCTCGCGCAGTTCTTCCCGCAGCTTGGGGCTGGCCATGCGGGCAGCCCGCCGTGACGCCAAGGGCTCTAGCAGCTCGCGGATTTCGGAGACGTCCGCCAATTGGGTGATGTCGACGCCGGTGGCGAAGGTTCCGCGGCGGGGATATGACACGACGAGGTGGTCGCTTTCGAGCCGCTTGATGGCCTCGCGCACGGGAGTCCGTCCGATGCCGAGTTCCGTGGCAATCTGCCCGTCGTTGATAGGGTCTCCGGGTTTGATGTCCAGCATGATGAGCCGGTCGCGCAGGAGCAGGTAGGCGTTTTCCGCCAAGGACGTTCCCTGCGTGCCTGTGTCCAGTGCTTCCAGTGCAGTGCTCATGTGCCCTCTCCCGTTTGCCACAATTCCAAGTCTGGCTGTTCAGTTGCTGCCGGGCTGTTGACGGTTGTGTGATCTCCAACATACTATGGCAACAGTTCTAATATATCAGTTGCTGATTAGTCAGTAAATATAAGTATCTCAAAAGGAGAACATGATGGTTGAACCGCTGATCCGCCCACTCGCCCAGGCGGACCCGGAGGTTGAACAGGCGATCGCCCAGGAACTCATCCGCCAGCAGTCCACGCTGGAAATGATCGCCTCCGAAAACTTCGCCCCTGCAGCCGTCATGCAGGCACAGGGCTCGGTCCTGACCAACAAGTACGCCGAAGGCTATCCGGGCAAGCGCTACTACGGCGGCTGCGAGCATGTGGACGTCATCGAGCAGCTGGCCATCGACCGCGTCAAAGCCCTTTTCGGCGCCGAAGCCGCAAATGTCCAGCCGCACTCCGGCGCCCAGGCCAACGCCGCAGCCATGTTCGCGCTCCTCGAGCCGGGGGACACCATCATGGGCCTCGACCTCGCCCACGGTGGGCACCTGACCCACGGCATGCGCATCAACTTCTCCGGCAAGCTGTACAACGTCATCCCGTACCACGTCAGCGAATCCGACCTCCGGGTGGACATGGCCGAGGTTGAAGCCCTGGCCCTGGAACACCGCCCGAAGCTGATCGTTGCCGGCTGGTCCGCGTACTCGCGCCACTTGGATTTCGCCGAATTCCGCCGCATCGCCGACCTCGTGGGTGCCTTCCTCATGGTGGACATGGCCCACTTCGCCGGCCTCGTCGCAGCGGGACTGCACCCCAACCCGGTGCCGTATGCCGATGTCGTGACCACCACCACCCACAAGACCCTCGGCGGTCCGCGCGGCGGAGTGATCCTGTCGAAGGAAAAGTACGCACGCAAGATCAACAGCGCAGTCTTCCCCGGCCAGCAAGGCGGCCCGCTGGAGCACGTGATCGCGGCCAAGGCCGTCGCGTTCAAAATGGCGGCAGAGCCCGAATTCCAGGAACGCCAAATGCGGGTGCTGGAAGGCGCCAAGCTCCTTGCCGAACGGCTCCTGAAGGAGGATGTGGCCGCAGCAGGAATCTCGGTGGTCAACGGAGGCACCGACGTCCACCTGGTCCTCGTTGACCTGCGCCACTCGGAACTCGACGGGCAGCAGGCCGAGGACACCTTGCACCGCATCGGCATCACCGTGAACCGCAACGCCGTCCCGTTCGACCCGCGTCCTCCGATGGTTTCCTCGGGACTCCGCATCGGCACCCCGGCACTCGCCGCCCGCGGCTTCGGCGCCAAGGAATTCGCGGAGGTAGCAGACATCATCGCGACGGCGCTGATCGCCGCAGCATGCAGCGGCACGGACAACTGTGGCACCCCGGGCGACCACGCCGCCGTCGAACTCCGGGCGAGGGTTACCGCGCTCGCCGAACAATTCCCGCTTTACCCGCATCTTTCCCAGACCGGCAGCGGCAACGACGCCGCTGCCACCGAACTTGAGGCAGAAATGATTGGAGCAGCCCAGTGAGCGCAGACCAACTCCCCGAACACCCGGATTTCCTGTGGCGTAACCCGGAGCCCAAGGCCTCCTACGACGCCGTGATCGTGGGCGGTGGCGGCCACGGCCTGGCCACCGCGTACTTCCTGGCCAAGAACCACGGAATGACCAACATCGCCGTCCTGGAAAAGGGCTGGCTGGCCGGCGGCAACATGGCCCGGAACACCACCATCATTCGTTCCAACTACCTTTGGGACGAGAGCGCTGCCATCTACGAGCACGCCCTGAAGCTCTGGGAGATCCTGCCCGAGGAACTTGAATACGATTTCCTCTTCAGCCAGCGCGGCGTCATGAACCTTGCCCACACCTTGGGCGACGTCCGCGAAAGCGTCCGCCGCGTCGGTGCGAACAAACTCAACGGGGTCGACGCCGAATGGCTGGACCCGCAGCAAGTCAAGGAACTCTGCCCCATCCTGAACATCAGCGACAACATCCGCTACCCGGTCATGGGCGCCACCTACCAGCCCCGGGCCGGCATCGCGAAGCACGACCACGTCGCCTGGGCCTTCGCCCGGAAGTGCGACGAACTCGGCGTGGACATCATCCAGAACTGCGAAGTGACGGGCTTCCTCAAGGACGGCAACCGCGTGGTAGGCGTCAAGACCAACCAAGGAACCATCCACACCGAAAAGGTTGGCCTCGCCGCGGCCGGCCACAGCTCGGTCCTCGCCGAAATGGCCGGCTTCCGCCTCCCGATCCAGTCCCACCCGCTCCAGGCGTTGGTGTCCGAGCTGCATGAACCCGTGCACCCCACCGTGGTCATGTCCAACCACGTGCACGTCTATGTCTCCCAGGCCCACAAGGGCGAACTGGTCATGGGCGCCGGGGTCGACTCCTACAACGGCTACGGCCAGCGCGGGTCCTTCCATGTGATCGAGCACCAGATGGCTGCCGCCGTCGAACTCTTCCCGATCTTTGCCCGGGCCCACGTGCTCCGGACCTGGGGCGGAATTGTGGACACCACCATGGATGCCTCGCCGATCATCGGCACCACCCCGGTGGAGAACATGTTCGTCAACTGTGGTTGGGGAACGGGTGGCTTCAAGGGCACCCCGGCTGCCGGCCTGACCTTCGCCCACACCATCGCCACGGGTAGGCCGCACGAGCTCAACAAGCCTTTTGCGCTGGAACGCTTCGAGACCGGTGCCCTGATCGACGAACACGGCGCCGCCGCCGTCGCCCACTAGCCGCAGCCCTTTAGGAGACCAACCATGCTGCTCATCAGCTGCCCCAATTGCGGGCCACGAGACGAAACAGAATTCCACTACGGCGGCCAGGCCCACGTGGCCTATCCGGAAAACCCGGACGCGCTGACGGACCGCCAGTGGGCCGAGTACTTGTTCTACCGCGACAACACGAAAGGTGCCTTCGCCGAGCGCTGGGTGCACAGCACCGGTTGCCGCCAATGGTTCAACATGCTCCGTGACACCGTCAGCTACGACATCCAGGCCGTCTACAAGATGGGCGAACCGCGCCCCGATGTGAACACCTCAGCAGCCACCATTCCGGAAGGAGCCACGAAGTGACCCCGCAGAATTCCCGCCTCGCCACCGGCGGCCGCATCGACCGCAGCATCTCCTGGCGGTTCACCGTGGACGGCCAGGAATACACCGGCCACCCGGGTGACACTGTTGCTTCGGCATTGCTGGCCAACGGCCGCATCAGCGTCGGCAACTCGCTCTATGAGGATCGGGCCCGCGGCATCATGTCCGCCGGCGTGGAAGAGTCCAACGCCCTGGTCAAGGCGGCTGCCCGCTTCCCCGGCCATGTCGCCGAGTCGATGCTTCCCGCGACCACCGTGTCCCTCGTGGACGGGCTCGGCGTTGAGTTCCTGAACGGCCTTGGCAAGCTCGATCCCAACGAGGACCGTGCAGAATACGACAAGAAATACGTCCACACCGACGTCCTGGTGGTTGGCGGCGGCGTTTCCGGCCTCGCGGCAGCCCGCGAGGCGGTCCGCACCGGCGCCCGGGTCATCCTGATCGATGACCAGCCCGAACTCGGCGGCTCGCTGCTTTCCAGCTCCACTGCCCCGGAACTCGCCGAAGTGATCGAAGGCAAAGCGGCGCTGGAATGGATCGCCGACGTGGAGGCCGAGCTCGTTTCCGCCGCCGAATGCACCGTCCTCAACCGCACCACGGCGTTCGGCTCCTACGACGCGAACTATGTGATCGCGGCACAGAACCGTACGGACCACCTCGGCAGCCCGGCCGCGGACGGCGTCTCCCGCCAGCGTATTTGGCACATCCGTGCCAAGCAGATCCTCCTGGCCCCCGGCGCCCATGAGCGTCCGCTCGTCTTCGAAAACAATGACCGGCCCGGCATCATGCTGGCCTCGGCGGTCCGGAGCTACCTCAACCGATACGCCGTCGCTGCCGGGCGGCGTGTAGTCATCGGCACCACGAACGATTCCGCCTACGCGTTGGCCGCGGATCTGCTGGCCGCGGGCGTCAAGGTCGCCGCCGTCGTCGACGCCCGTCCGAAGCTCAGCGACAGGGCCGCAGCCGCCGTGGAAAGCGGCATCCGCGTCCTCGTTGGCAGCGCCGTCGCCGATACCTCCGCGGGGGAGGACTGCCGGATCGACGGCGTCACCATCCGCAGCCTCAACGACGACGGCGAGGTCACCTCGGGCGTCGAACGGCTCGCTTGCGATCTGCTGGCGGTTTCCGGTGGCTGGAGTCCCGTGGTCCACCTCCACAGCCAGCGCCAAGGTAGGTTGCGTTGGGACGATGACCTGGCTGGCTTCGTTCCAAGCTCCGTGGTCAAGGACCAGCACGTGGTCGGCGCCGGACGCGGAAGCTACGAGCTCGCGGACTGCCTCGGCGAAGGCGTATCCGCGGGTGCAGCGGCCGCCATCGCCGCGGGGTTCAGCTCCCGGACGGTGCCCGCCGAAATCAAAGCGCCCGTAGCTTCAGCCCCTACCCGCCAGTTGTGGCTCGTGCCGGGCCAGAGCGGAAACGCGGGGGAGTGGCACCACCACTTCGTCGACTTCCAGCGCGACCAATCCGTGGCCGACGTACTCCGCTCCACCGGGGCCGGCATGCGCTCTGTGGAACATATCAAGCGGTACACCTCCATCAGCACCGCCAACGACCAGGGCAAGACCTCCGGCGTCAATGCCATCGGGGTGATCGCGGCGGCCCTCAAGCAGGCTGGCGAAGCATCCCGCGGCATCGGCGACATCGGCACTACGACGTACCGTGCCCCGTTCACGCCGGTCGCCTTCGCGGCGTTGGCCGGACGCCAGCGCGGCGAGCTTTTCGATCCCGCCCGAGTGACCTCCATCCACCCCTGGCATGTTGCCCAGGGCGCGCTCTTCGAGGACGTCGGCCAGTGGAAGCGGCCGTGGTACTACCCGCAAGCGGGCGAGGACATGGACGCCGCCGTGCTCCGTGAATGCGCCGCAGTCCGGGAGTCGGTGGGTTTCATGGACGCCACTACCCTCGGCAAGATCGAGATCCGAGGCAAGGATGCCGGCGAGTTCCTCAACCGCATCTACACCAACGCGTTCAAGAAGCTCGCCCCGGGTTCCGCCCGCTATGGGGTCATGTGCACCCCGGACGGCATGATCTTCGACGACGGCGTGACCTTGCGCCTCGACGAGGGCCGCTACTTCATGACCACCACTACCGGCGGCGCCGCCAAGGTCCTTGACTGGCTCGAGGAGTGGCATCAGACCGAGTGGCCGGAACTCGACGTGGTGTGCACCTCGGTGACTGAGCAGTGGACGACGATTGCCGTCGTCGGGCCCAAATCCCGCGCCGTGATCGCCAAAGTCGCCCCGCAACTGGCGGCCGACGGCGGGCTGGACGCCGAAGCATTCCCGTTCATGACGTTCCGCGAGACCACCTTGGCCTCCGGAGTGCAGGCGAGGATTTGCCGGATTTCGTTCTCCGGTGAGCTTGCCTACGAAATCAATGTTCCCTCCTGGTACGGGCTCAACACCTGGGAAACCGTTGCTGCCGCGGGTGCCGAGTTCAACATCACCCCCTACGGCACCGAGACCATGCACGTGCTGCGTGCCGAGAAGGGCTACCCGATCGTCGGGCAGGACACGGACGGCACCGTCACCCCGCAGGACGCCGGGATGGAGTGGATCGTTTCCAAGGCCAAGGACTTCATCGGCAAGCGTTCGTACAGCCGCGAAGATGCGGTCCGCACGGACCGCAAGCACTTGGTCAGCGTCCTGCCGGCGGACGGTTCGCTCCGTCTTCCGGAGGGCACCCAGCTCGTGGAAAAGGGAATCCCGGTCAACCCGGCATACGGCCCCGTGCCGATGCAAGGCTTCGTGACCTCGAGCTACCACAGTGCCGCTTTAGGCCGGTCCTTCGGCCTGGCACTGATCACCAACGGCCGCAACCGGATCGGCGAGACCCTGGTGGCCTCCGTCGGCGACCAGTTGCTGGACGTCGTTGTGGGAGAAACCGTACTTTTCGACGCTGAAGGGACCCGTAAAGATGGCTGAAACAGCAACACCCGCAAACCCCGAGACGCTCCGTGCGGCACGCCGCAGCCCGGCGTCGCACCTTGCACCAACCTTCGAGTCCGGTTCCGTCGTCGGAACCGTGGCGTTGAAGGAGATCCCGTTCCAGACCATGGTGGGGATCCGGGTTGACCGGGCGTCCGACGCCGGAGCCCGCCTCGCGTCCGTGACCGGCGGCCTGCCGGCCGCCTGCGGTGAGATCAGCGGGGATGAGAGGGCCACCACCTTGTGGCTTGGGCCGGAAGAATTCCTGGTGGTCGCACCGGAATCGGCCCACGATTCCCTCGGCGGAGACCTGGTCCGCGCACTGGTGGAGGCCCTGGGTGACGACCCGGGCCAAGTGGTGGACTTGTCCGCCAACCGCACCACCTTCGAGCTGTCCGGCGTCCGTGCCCGGGACGTCCTTGAAAAGGGTTGCTCGCTGGACTTGCACCCCCGTGTCTTCCGCACCGGGACGGCCCTGGCAACGGAAATCGGCAACATCCCGGCGATGCTGTTGAAGAGCGGCGAGGACAGCTTCCGGATCTTCCCACGGGCTTCGTTCGCCGACTTCCTGGGCCGCTGGCTGCTTGACGGCATGAGGGAATTCGCCTCTCCTGAGGTTCCCTGATGGCACTGAGTGTGCTTGACCTGTTTTCCATTGGCATCGGGCCGTCGTCTTCGCACACGGTTGGCCCGATGCGGGCGGCAAAGCAGTTCACCGACGGCCTGGAATCCTCCGGGCAACTCGCGGCAACGGTGCGCGTCCAGGCAGAGCTTTTCGGCTCGCTGGGCGCCACCGGCCGCGGCCACGGCTCGGACAAAGCCGTGGTGCTGGGACTGCAGGGCCAATCGCCGGAAACGGTGGACACCTCCACCGCCGACGACCAGGTTGCGGCCGCAGCCCTCGACGCCGAATTGCGGATCGCCGGATACCACCGCGTGGACTTCAACTGGGACGAAGACGTGGTCCTGCACCGACGCAAATCCCTGCCTGCCCACCCCAACGGGATGACTTTCCGGGCCCTCGACCACACCGGGGAAGTGCTGCGCGAACGCAGTTACTACTCGATCGGCGGCGGCTTCGTGGTGGACGGCGATGCGTCCGGAAGCGACAAAATCGTTGCTGACGACACCGTGCTGCCCTATCCCTTTACTACCGCGGACGAGCTCCTGGCGATTTGCGCACGGGAGGACATGTCCATCTCCGATGTCATGCTCGCCAACGAGCTCGTGTGGCGCAGCGAGGCCGAACTTCGCGAGCGCCTGCTGCAGATCTGGGCCGTCATGCGCGAATGCGTCGACAACGGCTGCGCGGCGGAAGGAATCCTGCCGGGAGGCTTGAACGTGAGGCGACGGGCGCCGTCGTTGTTCAAGACGCTCGCCGCCACCGACGCCGGTCTGCACGGTTCAAGTTCGGCAGACCCGCTGCTCGCCATGGAATGGGTGAACCTGTTCGCGCTTGCCGTGAACGAGGAAAACGCCGCGGGCGGCCGCATCGTCACGGCACCCACCAACGGTGCGGCCGGCATTGTGCCGGCGGTGCTGCACTACTACACGAAATTCGTGCAGGGAGCCGACGACGACGGCGTGGTCCGCTTCCTGCTCGCGGCGGCCGCCGTCGGGATCCTGTTCAAGATCAACGCGTCCATTTCAGGCGCCGAAGTAGGCTGCCAGGGCGAGGTGGGCTCTGCCTGTTCAATGGCCGCCGCCGGACTGTGCGAAGTCCTCGGGGGTACTCCCGAGCAAGTGGAGAATGCCGCGGAAGTGGGTATCGAACACAATCTCGGCCTCACGTGCGATCCCGTAGGCGGGCTGGTGCAGATTCCGTGCATCGAACGCAACGCCATCGCCAGCGTGAAGGCCATCAACGCCGCCCGCCTTGCACTGCACGGCGACGGCAGCCACAAAGTGTCCCTTGATAAAGCCATCAAAACCATGCGAGAGACAGGAGCGGACATGAAAAGCAAGTACAAGGAGACCTCCCGCGGAGGCCTCGCCGTCAACGTAGTGGAGTGCTAGCCATGACTGTCACACAGAATGAACCCGCCCAGCGACGTGAAGCGGCGCTGCCGGCTACCACCGTTGAGCATGTCCTGACGCTCGATTGCCCGGAAACGCGGGGGATCGTGCACGCCGTTTCCGGCTTCCTCCTGGAACACGGCTGCGACATCATCGACAATAAGCAATTCGACTCGCAACTGGATCACCATTTCTTCATGCGGATCCACTTCGCATCGGATGGGGATCAGTCGACCATCGACTCGCTGAGGGATGCCTTCGCGCCTGTTGCCGAAAAGTTCGGCATGCGCTGGCAGCTGCAACGCCACGGTGCCAAGCGCCGGGTCCTGATCATGGTCTCGAAGTTCGAGCACTGCCTCAACGACCTCCTGTTCCGGGCCCGCATCGGGGAACTGCCCATCGACATTGTCGGGGTCGTCTCGAACCACCCGGACCACAGGCGGACGGTCGAATGGCACGGCATTCCGTTCTTCCACGTGCCGGTCACGCCGGACACCAAGGCGGCGGCAGAGGGACAACTCCTTGACCTCATCGATCGCCTGGATGTCGAACTGGTGGTCCTGGCCCGCTACATGCAGGTCCTCAGTGACGATCTTGCCCGCAAGCTCGATGGCCGTGCGATCAACATCCACCACTCGTTCCTGCCTAGCTTCAAAGGCGCGAAGCCGTACCACCAGGCCTACGCGCGGGGCGTCAAGACCGTGGGTGCCACCGCGCACTACGTCAACGGCGAATTGGACGAGGGGCCGATCATCGCCCAGCAAGTGGTGGAGGTGGACCACACCTTCGGTCCGGACGACCTGGTCGCGGCCGGGCGCGACACAGAGTGCAAAGCACTCAGCAACGCTGTCCGCTGGCATTGCGAAGGGCGCGTGATCCTGCAAGGCAGCAGGACCGTAGTGCTGAAATAACTGCAGCCGCGCCGCCCAAATCGCCGGTACCCGCCCGGCTCGACGTTGCGCATCGTCGAGCCGGGCAGGGTTCCGGCGATTTGGCGTTTGGCTGCAGGAGCGTCCACCGGAATGGCGCCAAAAGTGAGCGAGGTATCCGCTTAGGGCCGCGCCAGGCGGGTTGCCAAGTGAAGGGCGACCAGCCTGCCCGTTCCCCGTGGGTCCCCGCCGCACAGCTCGAAAATCCGCTGGAGCCGGTGGTGCATCGACTGCCTTTCCAGGTGAAGTTCCCGTGCCGCCTGCGCCGTATTGCACCCGGTATCCAGCCATACCGCCAACGTCCGCACCAGCTCCGAGCGCCGCTGCTCGTCGTGCTCGACGACGGCACCCAACTGCCGCCGCACGAATCCCTCGCGGGCGGCCGCGTCGAGGCTTGCTTCCGCCAAGCGCTCGACGGCGAAGTCCTCGGCGTCCACCACACCGTTGCCGGTTTCCGACCCCGATATGAGCTCAAGCGTCCGGCGTGCTTCTGCCAGCGACCATGGTGCCTCGCCGATTCCCTGCGCCAGTGGACCGACGGCTATGACCGAGCCGTCGGGGACCTCCAAGGCCCCAAGCGCTAGGATGAGCGCGATGCGCGAAGCCACTGCCGTGGCGTGGGGGAGAGCGGCCAAGGCGATCAATTCGGCGTTGTCCGCGTAGCTCGCACTTTGCGGAACCGCGTCGTCCAGGATGCCGTCGAGCCGTGTCCGAAGCTGTCCCGCCGCTGAGGAACGCACCACGACGGCGGCCACCGGACCGCTGGCGGGGAACCCTGAGGCCGGTCCCAACTGCTGGAGACGCCATGACTGTGTGCCCGAACTGATGGCCCGCATGAGCTCGATTCCCGCAAGTTCCTTGAGCCCGGGTGGCATGCGTTGCAGCAACGCCAAGCCGAGGATATCGACGCACCGCTCGCCGGCCACCCGCGCAAGGTTGGCGTCGCCGTCGTCGGCCACTTCCAACTCCAGGCGGGCCGCCAGCACGCCGCGGACGGGCACATCGACTATGGTGACGTTGCTGGGACCGGGCTGGGCGCCGGACGTCGCGCTTCCCAAGGTGATGCCCGACGGCGAGACGAGCCTCGTGCCGGCAGCTGTCCGGCTGGCCAGCACGGCCAGGAGCTGATCCAGTCCGCCTCCGTGCGCTAGTTCCGCCGCCATGGCATGGCTCGTTTCGTCGCCGAACTGCAATTGCGCGACCGATTCGCTGACCAGCAGCGAGTTGATGGCTTGCATGATGCCGACGAAGGGCGCCACTTTGCACAACTCGATGATGGGCAGCCCCGCGTCCTGGCCGGCGTCGAGCATGGACTCCGGTATTACGGGCAGCTCGGGACCCGTCTCGATAGCCAAAGCGGTGATGCCGCGGGCCGCCAGTTGGCGGACATAGTCCACGCGCCGCTCGTCCGAAGCGGTGGCGAGGGCCTGCCCGCCGCTCAGAAGCAGCTCTCCGCCTCGCAGCAGAGGAGCGATGTCCAGCACTTCGCTCGAATGGACCCAGCGGAGCTGCCGGGACAGGGCCTCGGGGACATCCGTCCGCAAGATTGGCTCAGCGGCTTTCAGGCTCTCGTGCTCGAAAGCGTCGGCAAGGAGTAGGGGCATGACACTCCGTAACTAATTTCGGGGATCTATCGTACACATCGTATCTTGTTGCTGTGATGTGGGGCACATACATTGAAGTAGTCCCTTTCCTACACGGAGGATCCCCCAATGCACGAGAACTTATCCACTGCGACGCCTGGGGCTGCAACGGCGCAGACCGACGTCGAGCAGAACCTGCAGTCCATTCCCGAATCGGCGCGCACCCGCAGCGTAGCGGGCCAATTCTGGATCTGGGCAGGCGCGAACCTTGCCCCCATCAACTGGGTCCTTGGGGCCCTCGGCGTCCAGCTCGGACTGGGCTTTGCCGATACCGTCACCGTCCTGGTGGTGGGAAACCTGATCGGCATGGCACTCTTTGGCCTGTTTGTCCTCCTGGGGCAACGGACCGGAGCCACCGGCATGGTCCTGGCCCGGGCCGTCTTCGGCCGCCGCGGCAACTATCTCCCGAGCGCCATCCAGGCACTCCTCGGAATCGGTTGGTGCGCGGTCAACACCTGGATCATCCTGGACCTGGTCATGGCACTCCTCGGCAAGCTCGGAATGGTCGATCCGGAGCAGCCCAACGTGGGCCCCAAGATCCTGGTGGCCTTCCTGATCATGTCCGCCCAGGTCACCATCGCCTGGTTCGGCTACAAGGCCATCGCGGCTTTCGAAAAGTGGACCGTCCCGCCCACCATCGTGGTGCTGATCGCCATGTCCGCCGTGGCCTGGTTCGGCATGAACATCGACTGGGGCTACGCGGGCCCTCCCGGTGCTGTCCTTGAAGGCGGCGCGCGGATCGCGGCCATGACCACCGTGATGACGGTCATCGGCATCGGCTGGGGGATTACCTGGTTCACCTACGCGGCGGACTATTCACGCTTCGTCAGCAAGTCCGTCCCACGGCACAAGGTTTACCTGGCCTCGGTATTCGGCCAGTTCCTCCCGGTAGTGTGGCTCGGCATCCTCGGCGCCAGCCTGGCAACGAAGAGCGGCACGGCAGACCCTGGCCACCTCATCGTCGACAACTTCGGCGTCCTGGCCATCCCGGTGCTGTTCCTGGTGCTGCACGGTCCCATCGCGACGAACATCCTGAACATCTACACCTTCTCGGTGGCTGCCCAGGCATTGGACATCAAGGCCAAGCGCCGTACCTTGAACCTCTTCGTCGGGCTCCTGGCACTGGTCGGCGTCGTGTTCTTCATCCTGCAGTCGGACTTCGCGTCGACACTGAGTACTTGGCTCGGCGGGCTCGTGGCGTGGGTCGCCGCGTGGGGAGGCATCATGCTGGTGCACTACTTCTGGGTGGACAAGCGCAGCCCGGTGGAAGTCGACCGGCTCTTCGACCCCGCGGGCACCCGGCGGCTCCCGGCAGCCAACTGGGCCGGGATCACCGCGCTCCTGGTGGGCATCTTTGCCACGTGGCTGTTCATGTACGGCGTCCTGCCGATAATGCAGGGCCCCATCGCCACGGCTATGGGCGGGATCGACTTGTCTTGGCTGGCAGGCGGACTTGTTGCCGCGGCAGTTTACGGCGCACTGGGGCCACGGGTTCATGCCCGATACCTTCCGCTGACATCCGCGGCCACAGTGCCTTCCGGAGCCGCGGCGCCGTCGCAGCCCCTTGCGGAAGACGCCGTCGCCAATCTGGTCAACGACTGAGAGGACACCCGATGACCACCAACGCTTTTCCTGACGAGGCACACCCGATCACGTGGCAGGAAAATTTCAAGGCCGCGGCATCGTTCACTTTCGACGTCGACGCCGAATCCTGCACCATCGCGCACGATCCCACAAGCACCAGGCGCATGTCCCTCATGAGCCACCAGTCCTACGGCCCGAGGGTCGCTGTTCCGCGGCTCCTGAAGATCCTCGAGCGCCAAGAGATCCAGGGAACCTTCTTTATTCCGGGGTTCACGGCGGAGAGCTACCCGGACGTGGTACGGCGGATCGTCGACGGCGGCCACGAAGTCGCCCACCACGGCTACCTGCACGAGCCCATGCAGGGAATCGACGCCGCCACCGAGGCCAGCTACCTGGACCGCGGGCTCGAAGCCCTCGCGAAGGCAGCCGGGGTCAGACCGGTCGGCTACAGGGCACCGTGGTGGGAGCTGAACTGGCACTCGCCGGCACTGCTCGCGGACCGAGGTTTCCTCTACGATTCAAGCCTGCTCGACGGCGATGCCCCCTACCGCATGGCGGTTGCCCCGGGTGATTCACGGGACATTGTGGAGATCCCGGTGGATTGGGCCCTGGACGATTGGGAACAATACGCGTTCTACCCGGGAGTAACAGGAAGCGGAGTCATCGAGAGTCCAGCCAAGGTCTTGGAGATGTGGACTCTGGAAGCCGAAGCCCACCACGCCCAAGGCAGTTGCTTCGTCTTGACCAACCACCCCTTCATCTCCGGCCGCCCCTCCAAGGCCGTTGCCTTGGAGCAGCTGATCGAACGCGTCAAGGCCATGGACGGGATGTGGGTGACCACCTTGGAACGGATCGCAGAACACACCAAGGCCACGGTCAACGAGATCCACAGCCACGCCCGGATCGAGGTCCCGTCCTACCCAGGCGCAGGAGCCAGCTTCAAGCCTGCTCGGCTACTGGAAGCCATTCCCAGGTAGGTCAACCATTGAGCATGCTCAGCCTTGGCCTTGAGCAGTGGACATAGCACTGACATGTCCACTGCTTAGACCGAACGGAGGGCATGTCCCTTGGGGGAGGGCCTGAACTGGGCTAGAGATCGCTCCGGCACGGGGCGGTGTGGAGTTTGTAGAGTCCGTTCAGGTCCCCGGCTGCCAAACCATCGGGGGCGCCGATCTCCGGGTACATGAGCTGGATTGGATCTTCTACGTGGTCAAGGCCCACTACGTGGCCAAGTTCGTGTTGAATCACGGCGGAGACGTAATGGGCACCGCCGGAGACGCCCAGCAGTTCCGTGATTTGCGGGGCGTCCAGGTCCAGGCTTCCCGAGACGTAGCTCTTGGGTCCGGTGCCGAAGCTGTACATGGTGCTGCCGCCGGTTCCGATGACGGATCCTGCCAACGCCGGAGCCGCCTCGGGAGTGGTCCAGGAAATCAGCAGGGGCGCCCAACGATCTCCGTAGAGCGCGGGCTGGTACGGCTTGCGCTTCTCGGAAGGGTTTTCCGTGCTGGTCCCGTCGTCAACGAATTTGAGGCCTGTGGCGGCAGCGATCTTGGCGATGGCGTCGGCGATGAGCCCCTCGGATCCGGCCGGGGCGAGGGCGGCGTTGACCACGTAATGCAATGGCCGGCACGGAGAGTAGCCCACCGGCGTGCCGTCGGCGTTGGTCGCCAGGAACTTGTACGAGGTGCTGGCCACGGCAGGCTTGGCGGGGGAGCCGAGCGGGTGCCCGGCTTCTTCCAGGCCAGGCGGCGGGGTATCCGGCGCACGGGCCGCCTTTGGTGGCCCCTGCCCGGGAGCCGCGTCCTGCCCGGGGATGCTTGCCGTGGCGTGGGCGGAGGGAGCCAGGTTCGGAAGCAAACCGGTGATGCCAGGGCCGCCGCGGAGGAATCCACTGACAAGCACGGCTACGGCAGCGACGACCGCCACCACCATCAAGTTTCGGAACAGCGCCAGAACGGTACTGGCGCGCTTGGGCGGCGGGCCGCCGTCGTACCCGTAGTTTGAATGCAAGTCTTCCCCCAAGTCCCTGCGCCGGCGCCCCGCTGCGCCGGCGCTACTAACCGATGACTGCGCCGAAGACGAGTCCCAGCCCATACGTGGCCGCGGCCGCACCGAGCCCGATGGCAAGTTGCCGGAGGCCGCGGGTCAGCGGCGAGGTTCCGGACAACAAGCCGACGACGGCGCCGGTCGACAGAAGCGCGATGCCCACCAGCGTACCGGCCACAGCAAGCACCGCGAAGCCCGTCATGCCGAAGATGAACGGCAGGATGGGCACGATGGCGCCCGACGCGAAGAAGCAGAAGCTCGAGATTGCGGCGCCCCAGGCGGAACCTACGGCCTCGTGCTCGTTCACGGTTTCTTCCACTTCGGGGTGGAGCGAGAGGCTGGGATCGCAATCGCAGCTGTAGAGGCCCATGCGTTCGGCGGCCCGGTGTTCGGCGGCTTCCCGGGACATGCCCCGGGCCAGATACACGAGGACCAGCTCATTGTGCTCGATGTCCAGGGCCGGGGCTGCGGTCAGCGTGGCCTGGGTGGGTCGGGTGGCCTTGAGGAGCTCGAGCTGCGAGCGGACCGAGACATACTCGCCGGCACCCATGGACAGCGCGCCCGCCAAAAGGCCGGCGATGCCGCTGAACAGGACCACGGCCGCGGGAACGCCGGTGGCCGCCATGCCCATCACGAGGGAAAGGTTGCTGACCAGGCCATCGTTGGCGCCGAATACGGCCGCGCGGAAGGTACCGGACAACCTGTTGCGGCCGCGCGTCGCGAGGCCGCGGACTACTTCTTCGTGGATCTGTTCGTCGGCCGCCATGGCGCGGGTCGCTGCTGGATCCTTCGCGTAAGGCGAGCGGCCTTCAGCCCGTTGGGCGAGGGCCAACACGAACACTGATCCGAAGTTCCGGGCCAGGAAGCCGAGCATTTGGCTCCGGACCGAGGCCGCCTTCGGCATGCCGGCATGTTCGCCGAGGACCCTGAGCCAGTGTGCCTCATGGCGGCCCTCAGCCTCAGCGAGGGCCAAAAGGATTTCGCGTTCCTCGCCGTCCCGGCGCTGCGCCAGTTCGCGGTACACGGCGGCCTCGGCCCGCTCGTCCGCCAAGTACTGCCGCCAGCGCTTGATGTCCGACGACGACGGGGTAGTCTTGGTGGCTGCTGCGTCTTGCGATGGACTGCTTGAGTCCGAGGGATTGCCTGAATGCGAGGGTTTTGTGTGCGGTTGCACCGGGACTCCTGGGTTGCTGGGGCGGGCTTCATCGCCTCATTGCAGCTCCACTTTATCGCCAATTTCCGCGGCTTTTCGGCTGGCAATCCTTACTGGATATTTTAGGCGCGCCTCAAAAACCGGGAGACTCGCGGGAGGCCTTGACCGCCGCAGGGGGCAGTGCTGGGATGGATGAACAGGGTCCACGAATTGGCGGGGTAGCGTGATGACCGGCTGCCTCATATGCCTGTGCGATGGGCTCAGCGGCACGTCGAACGGAGGTTGCACCATGGACAGCACCGAAACCCACGCCCGCCACCCCGACCGTCCCACGGTCGAGGCCGATCCCGCCTATGACTACAACGAGGACCTGGCGGTGGACGAGGACTGGGAGGACCAATCCGAGGTTCTTGACGACGATGAACGGCCGGTTGGGCTCGATGCCGACGAACACCGTGAGGTTGAAGAGATCGAATAACCCCGACCCGCTGAACCCGACGTGCTAAGCCCTGGTAGCTAGAACGCGCTCAGGATGAAGTGCCTCTGCACGCCCGCCCGGTGCCCGGTTGCCGCCACCGTAAGGGTGAGTTTCCGTGTCGCGGGGAACCAGCGCGCGGGCTGGACTGCTTTTGAGAGCGCTTCGGTGATGAGCCGGGGCTCATGATGCCAATAGCGTTCCAGGTTTCCGTCCACCACGAACGTGATGGAGCCTTGGGAGAGGTCGACGCCGGGAATCACCCGGACGAACTCGTCCACCCGCCGGGGGCGGGGCAACAAGAGGGTGCCGGAGTGGGTGGTGCGGTCGGCTGTGGCGCCGTTTTCGAAAGGCATGGCCTTCTCCTGTGGAGTTGCTCTTGCCCGTTCGGTTGTCTCTGGTCCGAGCCGGGCCGCTTCTTCATCCGAACCACCCGTGAACATGGGGTTGGCGTGTGGCAAGTCGGAGCTTTGCACCACATCTCTTGAAGCTCTTCCTACTGTACATGCAGCAGCGGCGCCGCACCCTCTCAAGGAGAAGGTGCGGCGCCGCCGTCGTACTCAGCTTGCTGAAGCTTAGTGGCTGGCCACCGGGTGGGGTTCCAAGGGGAGTTCCTCCACGGCCGCCCCGGCAACGCGGCGGTCCCATGCTTCGCGGACCGCGGGCTCGGTTGGCGGCGTCAGGAGGGAGACCACAACGTAGACCAGGAGCGAGGCGCCGAGGCCCCAGTAGATGGGATCGTTGGCGTAGACGCCGTCTTCGCTGGGGATGATTCCCGTGGCGTAAGCGATCAGCAGGCCCAGCGTCAGTATGGACCCGACCGCCATGGACCAAGCCGCGGCAATACCGGTGCCACGCTTCCAGACCAAGCCACCGAGGATAGCAACCAGCAGGCCGCCCACCAGGATGTCGTAGGCGATGGTCAGGGCCACGACGACGTCTTGCGCCGCCATGGAGATCAGCACGGCTACGATGCCCAGGCCAAGGACCCAGTACCGGTTGGCCTTGACGTCGTGCTCGGGGTTTTCGGTGTCGTCGGTGTTGATCGTCTTGCCGAACCAGCTGGCCACGAACGGGACCACGTCGGCGCGGGCAACGGTGGCTGCGGCGATGAGGGCTCCGGACGCGGTGGACATCATGGCCGCGACTGCCGCGGCCATGACGAGGCCGCCGATGCCGATCGGCAGGATGTGGGTGGCTACCTCGGCGTAGACAACGTCCTTGCCAAGGGCCTTGACGTCGATGTTGGGCAGGGCAACGCGGGCGGCAAGGCCGATCAAAGCGCCGGCGACGCCGTACAGGACGCAGTAGATACCGGCAGTGGCGCCGCCCCAACGGGCCACCTTGGGGGTCTTGGCAGTGAAGACGCGCTGCCAGATGTCCTGGCCGATCAGCAAGCCCAGGGTGTAGACCACGAAGTACGTGATGATCGTCTGGGCTCCGATGCCGTCCAACTGGAAGAAGCTGGCGTCAACACGGGCACGGATGCCGTCGAAGCCGCCGGCGGCGTTGAGGACGAACGGGAGCATGAGGAAGAAGATGCCCACCGTCTTGATGATGAACTGCACCTGGTCGGCGAGGGTGATGGACCACATGCCGCCGATGGTGGAGTAGACCAAGACGATGGCGCCGCCGACGGCGATGGCGAGCCAGCGCTCCCAGCCGAAGAGGACGACGAAGATGGTGGCGTAGGCGCCCGTCGACGTGGCGCACAACATGAGGGTGTAGGCCAGCATGACGATGCCGGAGGTCTGCGTGGCGCGCTGGCCGTAACGCAGGCTCAGCATCTGGGAGACCGTGTAGATCTTCAACCGCTGGATGGTGCCGGCGAAAAGCAGGCTCAGGAGGAGGACGCCCGAACCGATGGCGACTACCAGCCACATGCCGGAGATGCCGAACTTGTAGCCGAGGCCGACGCCGCCAACCGTCGATGCGCCGCCGAGGACGACGGCGGCCATGGTGCCGGTGTAGAGCATCGGACCGAGGCGGCGCCCTGCCACCAGGAAGTCGCTGTTGTTCTTGGTGCGCGACTTGCCCCACCAGCCGAAGGCCAGCATGGCGAGCAAATACACCACCACGATCGCAATATTGATGAACGAAGAGTCCACGGTCGGCTCCTGAAAGTGATGCGCAGAGTTCCTGGGGATTCCGACGCCGGTCCGCTGGGTTTCGTTGCGGGTCGCGGAAGGTCTCTGCGCGGGTGATTGGGGAGAGTAGCCTGTGATGTATGCCTCACAAGCAACACTTGTTGCCTATGAGGATACGTAGTGATGCGAGTAACAGTCAAGGCGCTGCTTTGCGCAGCGGACTCATCGGCGGACCTCTAGCTAGCCAAAGGCCCTGCCACGCGGGCGATCCGGCTACTATTGCTGCAATGACAGGGCCGCATAAACGGCCTGAAAGGTTCGTGAATGAAGGCTCTCCCCGTTGAACCGAGCAACGTCCCCGTTGCCATCGGTTCCAGAATCCGTGCCGCACGCCAATCGCAGCGGCTCACCATCGAGCAGGTTGCCGACGCCACCGGCCTGACCAAAGGGTTCCTGAGCCGTGTGGAGCGTGACCTGACGTCGCCGTCGGTCGCTTCCCTTGTGACGCTTTGCCAAGTTCTTTCGGTGTCTATCGGAGACCTTTTTGCCGCGCCGGAGACACATCTGACCCGGCGCGACGATGGGCCGCGGATTTCGCTCGGCGGCCAGGGAATCGTGGAACGGCTCCTGACCGCCCGATCGGAACGGCGGTTGCAGATCCTGCAGGCCTCCATCGAGCCCCGCGGCCGGGGAGAAGCCGAGCTTTACGCTGTCGATTGCGACGTCGACGTCCTGCACGTCGTCAAGGGCCGCATTAAATTGATCCTCACCAACGAGGAGTACGAGCTCGAAGAGGGAGACACGCTGTCCTTCCCGGGCCGCGAGCCGCACACCTGGGTCAATCCGACGGACGAGCCCGTTGAGGTGCTCTGGATCCTGGTGCCGGCAGCCAGCCGCTGACGCTGGCGCTGTGAACCCCCGGCGTACGGGGCCGACACGCGGCGTGTAACACGCCTGAAACATGACTGACTTCAGGATTTAACTCTGGGGCCTGCGCTGTTACGTGCCTGAAATGATCCGTGCCGAATGCTGAAACAGGGCGACGGTACGTTCGAGTCAACGCAACTCGTCAAGGTCGGTATCCCGTGGGGTACCAGGACCTGTTCGTTTTAAAAATGGTCTCGCCGTGCGGGCGCCATGGAGCGCCGTATATGCAGGAAGGCTCCCGAAATGAACCCAGCATTCTTCAGCGTAGGGCTCGATGTGAACCCCCAGACCCTCGATCCCGGCGCAACAGCCTGGATGCTTGCAGCTTCCGCCCTCGTCCTTCTCATGACGCCAGGTTTGGCGTTCTTCTACGGCGGCCTGGTCAGGATGAAGTCCGTCCTCAACATCATGATGATGAGCTTCGGCGCCATTGGCGTGGTCGCGGTGGTCTGGGCCCTGTGGGGCTACGGACTCGCATTCGGCCCGGACACCCTGGGCGGCTTCATCGGAGATCCCTTCGCGAACTTCGGACTCAGCGGACTGGCCAGCGTCATCGGCGGGAAAGCCCCGGGCTTGCCGGACATGGTCTTCATAGGATTCCAAGCCACCTTCGCCATCATTACGGTCGCATTGATCAGTGGCGCGGTGGCCGAACGTGTCAGGTTTGGCCCGTGGCTGTTGTTTGCCGGCCTTTGGGTCACCATCGTCTACGCTCCCATTGCCCACTGGGTCTGGGGTGGCGGCCTCTTCGGATCCACCGGGATCATCGGCAGCAAGATCTCAGCCCTCGACTTTGCCGGTGGCACCGTTGTCCACATGAACGCGGGCATGGCCGGGCTGATGCTAGCGGTCGTGCTCGGCAAACGGCTCGGATTCATGAAGGACCCCAACATCCGGCCGCACAACCTTCCCTTCGTGATGCTTGGGGCCGGCTTGCTGTGGTTCGGGTGGTTCGGCTTCAATGCCGGTTCGGAACTGGCCGCTGATGGAATCGCCGCACTCGCCTGGACAAATACCCTCCTGGCCACAAGCGCAGCACTCCTCGGCTGGCTGCTTGTCGAACGGCTCCGCGACGGCCACGCAACGTCCCTCGGTGCCGCATCCGGCGCCGTCGCGGGCTTGGTGGCAGTCACCCCGGCCTGTGGATTCGTGGATCCCATTGGCGCCATCGTCATCGGCGTCATCGCTGGTGCCGTCTGCGCACTGGCCATCGGGCTGAAGTTCAAGATCGGCCTGGACGATTCCTTGGACGTTGTTGCCGTTCACTTTGTCGGCGGCCTGTGGGGGACCCTGTCCCTCGGATTCTTCGCCGTACCCTCGGCAAAGACTGAAGGCGGCCTCTTCTACGGCGGCGGCCTGACCCAATTCTGGCCCCAAATATTGACGGCCCTGATGGTCACCGCGTGGACGGCGATCATGACGACGCTGATCGGGCTGGCCATCCACAAGACGGTGGGCATGCGCGTCAAGGAGCACGAAGAGCTGACGGGCATCGACATCACGGAGCACGCGGAAACCGCCTACGAGCTGGCCATGGTTGGCGGGTCCTTCAATCCCGGAGAACCACAGAACGGCAAAACCCCGTCTTCCAGCGGTGAACCAGAAACTAGCTCTAACGGGAAAACAGATCGGATGCGCAGCAAGGCGTCGACGTGAAACTGGTCACGGCCATCGTGAGGCCGGAGCGGATCGACGAGGTCCGGGAAGCCCTAGAACGCTTTGGAGTCAACGGGATGACCGTGAGCCAAGCGAACGGATATGGCCAACAACGGGGCTACATCGAGGTGTACCGGGGCGCGGAATACAACTCCGATCTCCTTCCCAAGGTCCGGGTGGAGGTCCTGGCCACGGACGAGCTGGTGGACGGAATAGTGGACGCCATCATCTCCGGCGCCAGTACCGGCCAATTCGGGGACGGCAAGATCTGGACCATCGAGGTTTCCCAGGCGGTGCGAGTCCGGACAGGGGAGCGCGGCGCCTCCGCGATCAGCTAAGGCGATCAGCTAGAAAAGACTGTGTTGGTGCCGCTCCGCGGGGAGCGGCACCAACACTGCCATGTTCAGCCCACGTGCACCCACGGCCTGCGCGTGATGTCCGGTTCGGCTTCACGGAGCACTTCCCGGGTTACCGGGGCGATCTCGCCCTCGCCGAAGAAGAGGAACTTGCTCAGGTTGGCGATGGGGTTGCCTTCGGTCCAGCGGAAATAGATATGCGGCATGAGTCCCGTGACGTCCCGGATGTGGAGTAGCACCGCGGCGAGCGTGTTGGGCACGTTGTTGCTGTGAACCTCCAGGATCTTGAAGCCGTGGCGGCGCTTGCCTTCCACGAGGAGTTCCTGCTCGAAGTCGGAGCTGTCGTCCACGATGATCTCGATGAAGATCGCGTGGCTGTCTACCGGCAAGTGGTTGGCTTGCTGGGCATGCTGCAGCTTCAACTGGTACCGGTCGGCGCTCAGCCGCTTGGGCTCGTGGGCGATGATCCGGATAGGGCCTTCCTCGTTCGAGGCCGTGAACTCGAGTGCCATTTGGTCCATCTTGATGTGTGTGGCCCGCAGTTCGAAGGACCGGCGTACCCGCGACGCGAAGCTCACCAGGACAATGCCAAGGATGAACAGGGCCGCGATCCGGATGCCGTCCGGGCGTTCCACCACGTTGGCCACGGTGGTGTAGGCGAAGACGACTGCCACCGCGCCGAAAGCGACGGTCTTGCCCTTCTGCTTCTTCCGGCGCGCGGACAGGGTGACCGCGATCGAGGCCGAGGTCATGAGGACCAGGACGCCGGTGGCGTAGGCGCCGCCTTGGGCCTCAACGTTAGCCTCGAAGACCAACGTGATGATGAAAGCAACGGCGGTGAAGACCAGTACCAGCGGGCGGACGGCTTTGGTCCACGCCGGGGCCATGCCGAAGCGCGGCAAGTAGCGGGGCACGAGGTTCAGCAAGCCGGCCATGGCGGAGGCGCCGGCAAACCACAGGATGGCGATGGTGCTGATGTCATAGACCGTGCCGAAGCCGTCGCCCAGGAATTGGTGCGCAAGGAATGCGAGGGCTCGTCCGTTTGCTTTCCCTCCCGGCTGGAATTCAGCGGCCGGAATGAGGAACGTGGTGATGAAGCTCGAGGCCACCAGGAAGGCACTCATGATGAGTGCCGCCGTCGTGAGCAGTTTGTGGGTGCCGCGGATGCGGCCCGCGGGATTTTCTTCCGTGTCGCTCGGGCTGCCCTTGATCTGTGGCATGACCGCGACGCCGGTCTCGAATCCTGAGAGGCCCAGGGCAAGTTTCGGGAAGACCAGGAGCGCGATGCCCACCATGATCAACGGGTTTCCGTGCTGCTGGTTCAGTGCGGCCCACCAGTCGGTCACCACGTGCGCCTCGGTCACCACGTGCACCAGGCCGACCGCGACGACGACGGCGTTCAGCACCAGATAGACGCCCACCAACACGACGGCGACGTTGATAGCCTCCTTGAATCCCCTGAGGAACACCACGCCAAGCCCGGCGATGAGCGCCAGGGTGATGGTGATTTCCTGGCCGTGGAGCCATTCGGGGGCAAAGGGATTTTCGATGGCGTGGGCGCTCGCATCGGCGGCGGAGAGGGTCATGGTGATCATGAAGTCCGTGGCGGCGAATCCCAGCAAGGCGAGCACGAAGAGTTTGCCGCCCCAGCGGGGGAGGAGCCGCTCGAGCATTGCGATGGAGCCTTCGCCGCGGGCGCTTTCGGCGGCGACCCGGCGGTAGACCGGCAGGGCGCCGAGCAGGGTGACGGCGACCAGGACAACCGTGGCCAGCGGCGAGACGATACCGGCCGCGAGCGCCGCAATGGCGGGCTGGTAGCCGAGGGTGGAGAAGTAATCGACGCCGGTGAGGCACATGACTTTCCACCAGGCCTGGGGCGTGTGGTCCTGGTCCGGTTTGCCGTGTGGACCTTGGCGCTTTCCCGACGTCTCGGGCATTCCGTCGAGCAACCATCGTTTCAATTGCCCCTGTTTGAATTCGCCCCCGGGTTTGGGCCGGTCAGAGGGTTCGGCAGGCGGCCTGGTCAGCGTTGTCACATGGGTCCTTTCGCGCAGCCTGGAAGCTGCTCCAGATGGAGCGTACGGGGGCGTCTGGTAGGGGTTGCCCGTCTTTATGGAATCTTTACGCCCCTTGTGAGGGGGGTCACTTCCCGGCAGACACATTCAAGGCATTTGGCATGTGAGTGTCGTAAACAAGTGATGCATATAAGGCAACTTTGAGTGTATGATTGGTGTCACAGTCACTGTCCGATCCCACCTATTCACAAAGGAGTGGCGCATTTTGGAAGAGCTTCGTATTGAGGCCAACGGCAACCTTGGTCCCATTGATTCGGCCCGAATCCCACGCTATGCCGGTGCTGCCACCTATGCCCGCCTGCCGCGCCTGGACCAGGTTTCCAAGGCCGATGTCACGGTGGTCGGTGTCCCCTTCGACTCCGGCGTTTCCTACCGCCCCGGCGCCCGCTTCGGCGCCAACCACGTGCGTGAAGCCAGCCGTTTGCTGCGCCCGTACAACCCGGCCTGGGACGTCAGCCCCTTTGAGAACATCCAGGTTGCCGACGCCGGCGACATGGCTGTGAACCCGTTCAACATCAACGAGGCCATCGAGACCATCCAGCAGAACGCGCTGGACCTGACCGCCAACGGAAGCAAGCTCGTGACGCTCGGTGGCGACCACACCATTGCCCTGCCGCTGCTTCGCGCCGCCGCCGAACGCGCAGGCGAGCCCGTTGCCATGCTGCACTTCGACGCCCACCTGGACACCTGGGATACCTACTTCGGCGCCGAGTACACGCACGGCACCCCGTTCCGCCGCGCCGTTGAAGAGGGCATCCTGGATACCGAGGCCATCAGCCACGTCGGTACCCGCGGCCCGCTTTACGGCAAGAAGGACCTCGACGACGACCACCGCTTCGGCTTCGGCATCGTCACCTCGGCGGACGTCTACTACCAAGGCGTCCTCGAAACGGTGGCCAAGATCCGCGACCGCATCGGCAACCGTCCGCTGTACATTTCCGTGGACATCGACGTCCTGGATCCGGCCCACGCTCCGGGTACAGGCACGCCCGAAGCCGGTGGCATCACCAGCCGCGAGCTCCTCGAAATCATCCGCGGGTTCCGTGGCATGAACCTCGTGGGCGCAGACATCGTCGAGGTCGCGCCGGCATATGACCACGCTGAGATCACAGGTGTCGCTGCCAGCCATGTTGCCTACGAGCTCGTCACCCTCATGGCGGACAACGCCGTCGAAGGCAACCGTCACGGCGCCGCGAACGGCTACGCCGCCCAGGCCCTTGGCCAGGAATCCCGGCGCCCGGCCGGTTTCGCCCCGGCGGTCACGAAGTGACGGATCAGCGCAACGGCGGGGACCTCGTCGTCGAGACCCTTGAAGCGCTCGGTGCCAAGACGGTCTTCGGGATCCCGGGCCAGCACGCCCTGGGCCTGTTCGACGCCATGGGCCGCGGCAATCTGCACTTCGTGTCCTCCCGCGTGGAGAACAACTCGGCTTTCGCCGCGGACGGGTATTCCCGTGCCACGGGTGAGGTCGGGGTGCTGTTCCTGTCCACCGGTCCGGGCGCGTTGACGTCCCTGGCCGGCCTGCAGGAAGCGTATGCCACCGGCGTGCCGATGGTGGTCGTGGCGAGCCAGATTCCCTTGGAGGGTTTGGGGGCGCGCCGGAAGGGTATGCTGCACCAGCTCGATGACCAGAAGGCCTCGGCCGCGAACGTCACCAAGAGCCAACGCCTCATCCAGCACGCGTCCGGGATTCCCTCGGCCATCCAGGATGCCTGGACCGAGGCCATTTCCTCTCCCCAGGGCCCGGTGTGGATCGAAATTCCGCAGAACGTGCTCCTGGACCCCATCATGGTCCCGCCGGTGGAGGACGCCCTCGCCGAAGCGGCCGACAACCCGCCGCGCGTGGAGCTGATCCGCGAAGCCGTCAAATGGCTCTCGACGGCGGAGCGTCCGGCGATCATCGCCGGCGGCGGCACGCGCCGTGGCAGGGCCGAGAAGTCGCTCTTGTCGATCGCCGAGAAACTCCGTGCCCCGGTGATCTGCACGCCCGGTGGCAACGGGTCGTTCCCGTGGACCCACGAGCTGTCCCTGCAGTCCTGGATCGAAGACCGCCACATGACCGATGTCCTCGAGGACGCCGACGTGCTGATCGTCATCGGTTCCTCCCTGGGTGAGGTGACGTCCAACTACTTCACCTTCGAACCGCGCGGGCGCATCATCCAGATCGACGCCGAACCCCGGGTCCTGGAGTCAAACCGGCCCGGCCTGGGCATCCGCGCCGACGCCGGCCAGGCCCTTGCCGCCCTCGATTCTGCCTTGGATGAGGCACTGTCTGCGACGGCGGCGGCGCCGGACTGGCACGGCACCACTCCCGAGGACCTCGTCAAGGAGTCCCTGGCCAAGGTCAGGGCTCGACTTGAAGAGCAGGACCTCGGCAAGGAACTGAAGTTCATGGCCGACATCCGCGAAGCCGTTCCGGCGGACATGCAGACCTTCTGGGACATGACGATCTCCGCGTACTGGGGATGGAGTTGCTGGGATTCCCGTGAGGGCCAGTTCCACTCGGCCCAGGGCGCCGGCGGCCTCGGCTACGGCTTCCCGGCGGCCATCGGCGGTGCCGTGGGACTGGAAACCGTGGGCAAGCCCGGCCGCGTGCTGGCGGTCTCCGGCGATGGATCCTCCATGTACTCGATCTCCGAGCTGGCCACCGCCAAGCAGCACAACGTCCCGGTCACGTGGCTGATCGTGGACGACGGCGGCTACGGCATCCTGCGCGAATACATGGTGGGTGCCTTCGGCAAGGCCACGGCCACCGAGCTTGCCCGCCCGGACTTCGTCAAGCTCGCCAAGTCCTTCGGTGTCCCGGCCCGCAGAGTGGCCCCGGGCGACGTCGGGGACGCGCTCAAGGAAAGCTTCGCAGCGGACGGCCCCAACGTCGTCGTGGTTGAAACCCTCCTGAAGATGTTCGGCCCCACGCACTTGGGCGACTGACAACCCGGACGCTTCACACCCCAGCGCGAGCTGGCAGATAATGACCCGTTTTTCGAAAGATGAGGGCATTACCTGCCAGTTCGCGCTTGGTGTTTAACGTACCTCACACATCATTAGTTTCCCAAGGCAATCATTTTGGCGTATAGTTGCTTTAGGCAAACAAAAGTGAGGTGTCTTCCATGGCTGTCGCATCCAGCACAGCAACCGAACTCGTCCATCAGATTTTCGATCTGCAGCGGGTACTGCGTTGCATCGTGACCGCGAACATCGCAAAGGATGCCGACGTTGGGTTCGCCCTGCAGGGCGTCATGCGCTTCATCGGCGAAGGGGAGTCCCGGGCCACGAAGCTTGCCTCCCGCCTCGGGGTCAGCCCCCCGGTCCTCAGCAGGCACATCGCCGAGCTGGAGGAACTCGGTCTCGTGGTCCGGCGCCCCGATCCCGCCGACGGCCGCGCACAATTGGTGGCCCTCTCCGAAACCGGGATTGAGAAGGTCCGGGACTTCGAAGAACAGCGCAGCCTCAATTTACGGGCCTACCTCGCGGAGTGGAGCGAGGAAGACGCCCTGGAGGCAGGGCAGGTCCTCGAGAAATTGACCACATCACTCAACCACTCAGTCCGGGCAACGGCGGCCGGCTCCCACCACTCGAACCACACAGCTTAGGAGCAGCAGCAATGGCAACCCGAATACAAGAACGTTCGACGGCGGTGCCGGCGTCATCCGCGCCCATGACGCACCGCCAGATCATGGAGGCCTTGACTGGCCTCCTCGCGGCATTCTTCACCGCTATCCTGAGCAGCACCATCGTGGCCAACGCCCTGCCGACCATCATGTCCGATCTCCACGGCACCCAAACAGACTTCGCGTGGGTTATCACGGCCGCGCTTCTGGCCAACGCCGCCACCACGCCCATCTGGGGCAAGCTCGCCGACCTCTTCGACAAGAAGCTCCTGGTCCAGCTGAGCATCGTGATCTTCGTGGCCGGCTCGGTCATGGCCGGCTTCTCCATGAGCATTCCCTTCCTGCTGACCGCCCGCGTCATCCAGGGCATCGCCTTGGGCGGCCTCACCGCTCTGGCCCAAGCGATCATCGGCACCATGATTCCGCCGCGTGACCGTGGCAAGTACTCGGGCTACATGGGCGCAGTCATGGCGGTAGGTACAGCAGGCGGCCCGCTCCTCGGCGGCTTCATCGTTGACAGCCCGCTCGGCTGGCGCTGGACGTTCTTCGTCTGCGTGCCGCTCGCCGTCGTCGCGCTCATCCTGCTCCAGGTGACCCTCAAGATCCAGCACATCAAGCGCCCGGCCAAGATCGACTGGCTCGGCTCCATCCTGTTGACCTCGGGCGTAAGCCTGCTCCTTATCTGGGTGTCCTTCGCCGGCAACCCGGACTACTACGACTGGATCTCCTGGCAGTCCGCCCTCATGGTCGGCGGCGGCGTACTTCTGCTGGCCCTGCTGGTCCTGGTCGAATCCAAAGTGGCCCAGCCCATCATCCCGCTGAAGATCATCTCGCAGCGCACCACCGCTTTGGCGATCCTGGCCTCCGTGGCCGTGGGTATCGCGATGTTCAGCTCCTCCACCTTCCTGGGCCAGTACTTCCAGGTAGCCCGTGGCGCCACGCCCACCGAGGCAGGCCTTCTGACGCTGCCCATGATTGCGGGCAACCTTTTGGGCTCGGTGGCTTCCGGCCAGCTCATCAGCCGCTTCGGCAAGTGGAAGCGCTTCCTCCTGGCGGGTACTGTGCTGCTGGCTGGCGGCCTTGCCTTCACCGGCACCATCGACCACACCACGGCGCTGTGGATCACCTGCTGCTACACCGCCATCTTCGGCCTGGGCCTTGGCTTGCTGATGCAGAACCTGGTCCTCGCGGTCCAGAACACCGTCCGCGCCCAGGACATCGGCACGGCCAGCGCGTCCGTGGCGTTCTTCCGCTCCGTCGGCGGTGCGATCGGCGTTTCGGTGCTCGGTGCCATCATGGCCACGCACGTCAAGGACCTTGCCACCCAAGGCCTCGCGGCTGCCCACATCCCCGTAAGCGGCGGTTCCAGCAACGCGAGCATGGACCTGACGGACTTGCCGGCCCCGATCCGCGACATCATGCGTGCCGCCTATGGCGACGCGACCGCCCAGATCTTCCTGATCTCCGCAGTCATTGCCCTGGTCGCGTTCATCGCCGTGCTGTTCATCAAGGAAGTCCCGCTGCGGAAGACCGTGGATGCATCGCCGGAGAAGGAGCTGTTGGCGAACGCATCCGGCGAGGCCGGCATGACTCTGGACACCTCCGCGCTTCCGGTTGTCGAATCCGCTGAGTTCGCCCAAGCAGCCGACGACGGCGGCACCCCCTTGGGCGCAAGCCGCGCCCGTGCGGCAGCCGAGAAAGAGCACGATGACCTGGACCTGGAGTTTGCCCGGATCCTGACGCAGGAACGTCCTGATCCTGCCGCCGGCCTGCGCGAGGTCCAGGACCAGCTTGCCCGCACCCAACGCTTGCTGGCCGAGCAACAGCTTCAGCTGAGCAGGGCGCAGCGCGAGCTCCAGGTACGCGTGCACGAACAGCAGGCTACCGCCGTCGAGCAGTCGCGGATCGCCGAGGAGTTGGTCGCCCTGCGCAAGGAACTCAAGCGTGAACGCCGCCGCCAGGAAAGGACCGCCTTGCTGCTCCTCGCCGGCGACGCCTCGAGGGCAGGGGAAACCGGGCGGCACGCGGGCTGAACGCCCAGCTACGCCGCAAGGATGATATTCGGCTATCGATATTTCGCTGAGGCAACGGATTTCGTAGAGTTGAGGGACTAATACTGTCAGCGCCTGCTGCTATCAATGTATTAATTCATTCGCGCACTCTCATTAAGGATCCGTGGGCATGCTTGTCACCCTGATACGGCGCTACTCCAAGCCGTATTTGCCGCAGATACTGGCCGTTATCATCTTCCAGTTGGCGTCTACCATTGCCACCCTTTACCTTCCAAGCCTCAACGCAAAAATCATCGATGAAGGGGTATCCCGGGGGGACACCAACTACATCTGGCAAACGGGAGCCCTGATGCTCGCGGTCGCGCTCGGCCAGGTCATTGCGGCCATCGCAGGGGTCTATTTCGGATCCCGCGTGGCCATGGCCATGGGCCGCGACTTGCGCAGGGACGTCTTCCGCAAGGTCAGTAGCTTCTCGGCCAAGGACGTCAACAGCTTCGGTGCACCGACGCTGATCACCCGCGGCACCAATGACGTCCAGCAAGTCCAGATGCTCATGCTGATGGGCCTGAACTTCATGGTGTCCACGCCCATCATGTGCGTTGGCGGCATCATCATGGCCTTGCGCGAGGACCTCAGCCTCTCGTGGCTCGTCTGGGTCTCGGTGCCCGTCCTCGTGGCCGTGGTTGGTTACCTCGTGGTCAGGCTCATGCCGCTCTTCCGCTCCATGCAGAAGAAGATCGACGTCATCAACGGCGTCCTGCGCGAACAGATCATCGGTATTCGCGTGGTCCGTGCCTTCGTTCGTGAACCGTACGAGGCCAAGCGCTTCGGCGACGCCAACAAGGACCTCACCTTGGTTTCGGTCAAGATCGGCAACCTGTTTGTCTTGATGTTCCCGGCCATTGGAATGATCCTGCACCTTTCCACGGCGGCAGTGCTGTGGTTCGGCGGTCAAAGGGTGGACGCGGGCAACATGCAGGTGGGTTCCTTGACTGCCTTCCTGCAATACCTCCTGCAGATCCTCATGGCCGTCATGATGGGTACCTTCATGGCCATGATGATCCCGCGCGCCTCCGTGTGTGCGGACCGCATCGGCGAGGTCCTCGACGTCGAACCCTCCATCCACGATCCGAAGGCGCCCGTAGCGCCCGCGGAAAAGAAGGGTCGCGTTGAATTCCGCGATGTCACTTTCAAATACCCGGGCGCTGAAGCTCCCGTGTTGAGCAACATTTCCTTCACCGCGGAGCCGGGCCAGACCCTCGCCATCATCGGCTCCACCGGCGCAGGCAAGACCACCTTGGTGTCGCTCCTGCCGCGCCTGTACGACGTCGCGTCAGGCGATGTATTGCTCGACGGCGTCCCGGTCACCAGCCTGGACCGCGATGAAATCACCAGTCGCGTGGCCACCGTGCCGCAGAAGCCGTACTTGTTCTCCGGAACCATCGAGCACAACCTGCGCTTCGGCAAGACCGACGCGACGGACCAGGAACTCTGGGATGCGCTGGAAACTGCCCAGGCCAAGGACTTCGTCATGGAAAAGTCCTCCGGCCTCAACCGCCGGGTGGCCCAGGGCGGCACCAACGTTTCCGGCGGCCAGAGACAGCGCCTCTGCATCGCCCGGGCCTTGGTGACGCAGCCCAAGGTCTACCTCTTTGACGACTCGTTCTCGGCCTTGGATGTGGCCACGGACGCCCGCCTTCGCAGGGCGTTGAAGGAAAAGACGCAGGATGCCACGGTCATCATCGTGGCCCAGCGCGTCTCGACCATTGCGGACGCGGACCAGATCCTGGTCCTGGACAACGGCAGAATCGTTGACCGCGGCACCCATGAAGAACTCTTGGAAACATCACCCACGTACCAGGAGATCGTCGAATCCCAGCTGAGCGCGGAGGAAGTGGCATGAGCGAACAGAATCAGCAAAAGCGCGGCTGGGCCGCGAAAGCCGACGCAGCGAAGGCTGCCCGCGAAGCTGCGGAAGCAAAAGATGCAGCCGCAGCCGGTGCCGTAACAGCCGTGGAAGATGACGACATCGAGGAAGCCGAATACACGCCTGGCGAAGCCGACGGCGGCATGTTCGGCAACCTGCCGGCCAAGAAGGCCAAGGCTTTCGGACCGTCGGCCAAGCGGCTCCTCGGGCTGCTCAAGCCGGAGGCTGCCGGGGTGGTCTTCGTTATCGGCCTCGTGGTGGTCTCCGTCGTCCTGAACGTCATCGCCCCGAAGATCCTCGGCAGTGCCATGGACGTCATCTTCGGCGGCGTCATGGGCAAGCAGTTGCCGCCCGGAGTGAGCCAAGCGGCCTTCGCCGAAGGACTCCGCCAGGCCGGCCAGAACAACTTCGCGGACATGGTCTCCAAGATGGAGCTCACCAACGGGATCAACTTCTCCAAGCTCACGTTCCTGATCTCGATCGTGCTTGTGATGTACTTCGTGGCCAACATCTTCCTGTGGGCCCAGGGCTACATCCTGAACAAGATCGTCATGAAGGTCATCAACCGGCTCCGCAACGACGTCCAGGCCAAGCTCAATCACTTGCCCCTGAACTACTTCGACACCCGCCAGCGCGGCGACATCCTCTCCCGCGTGACCAACGACGTCGACAACGTCCAGCAAGGGCTGCAGCAGGCGTTCGCGCAGCTGGTCAGCTCGGTGCTGACGGTCTTCGGCATCACCATCATGATGTTCATCGTTTCCTGGCAGCTCGCCCTGATCGCGCTGGTGGCCTTGCCGCTCTCCGGTGTCCTTGCCGGCGTGATCGGCTCGCGCAGCCAGAAGCTCTTCGCCGCCCAGTGGAAGAACACCGGCTCGCTCAACGGCCAGATCGAGGAATCGTTCTCCGGCCACGAGCTCGTCAAGGTCTTCGGGCGTGACGCGGACATGCTGGAGCGTTTCGACGAACGCAACGAAGCCCTGTACAAGGCCTCGTTCGGGGCACAGTTCGTTTCCGGGATCATTTTCCCGGCCATGAACTTCGTCTCCTACCTCAGCTACGTGGGCATCGCCGTCGTCGGTGGTTTGCGTGTGGCTTCCGGTTCCATGAGCCTTGGCGACGCCACGGCGTTCATCCAGTACTCGCGTGAATTCACCCAGCCCCTCGGCCAGATCGCCGGCATGGCCAACATGCTCCAGTCCGGTGTGGCTTCCGCTGAGCGCGTTTTCGAGTTCCTGGATGCCGATGAGGAAATGCCGGAGAACGCGGCCCGTCACCTTCCCCCGCGCACGGACGGCCACGTCGAGTTCGAGAACGTGTCCTTCAGCTACGTTGCCGACAAACCGCTCATCGAGAACCTTTCCCTCAGCGCGGAGCCCGGACACACCGTGGCGATTGTCGGACCCACTGGTGCGGGCAAGACTACCCTGGTCAACCTCGTCATGCGGTTCTACGAGCTCAATTCGGGGCGTATCACCCTGGACGGGGTGGACATCAAGGAGCTGAGCCGTTCCGAGCTTCGCTCCAAGGTGGGAATGGTGCTTCAGGACGCTTGGCTGTTCGGCGGCACGATTTACGACAACATCAAGTACGGCAACCTCGACGCCACCGAGGAACAGATCATGGAGGCGGCCAAGGCCACGTACGTGGACCGCTTCGTGCGCGCCTTGCCGGATGGGTACCAGACCATCATCGACGAGGAAGGCAACAACGTCAGCGCGGGCGAGAAGCAGCTCATCACCATTGCGCGGGCCTTCGTTTCCGATCCCTCGCTGTTGATCCTGGACGAGGCCACAAGCTCCGTCGACACCCGTACCGAGCTGCTGCTGCAGAAGGCCATGGCTGCCCTCCGCACGGATCGCACCAGCTTTGTCATCGCCCACCGTTTGTCCACCATCCGCGACGCCGACACCATCCTGGTGATGGAAAACGGCAGCATCGTGGAGCAGGGCAACCACAACCAACTGCTCGCATCGCAGGGCGCGTACTACCGCCTCTACATGTCGCAGTTTGCTGGTGAGGATGCCGGGGAAGCCGTTGTGGATGACTCGACGGTGGTGCACACCTGAGCGCGGATACCAGAATAGGGGCCGGGGAGGATCCGAACGATACGGAAACTCCGGAGACCACCCCTGGCCAGCGCATCAAGGTGCTGGTGCCAATGCGTTGGGGGGACATGGACGCGTACGGGCACATCAACAACGTCCAGATCGTGCGCATGCTCGAGGAGGCTCGCATCGCAGCCTTCGGTCCGCCCCGCGGTGCCGGACTCCCCGGAGTGGAACCGCCGGTCTCCGTTTTCGACTCCGTTGAAGACGGGGTCATGACCCTTGTGGTGGAGCACAAGGTCCGGTACGTCCGGACCTTGGAATACCGGAACATTCCGGCAGTTGTTGAGATCTGGGTCGGCGCCGTGAAAGGGGCAAGTTTTGACCTCCATTACGTGATCAAGGATCCAGTGACCGGCCAGGACTGCGTCAACGCCAGTACCCATCTGGCATTCGTCGACGAGTCCACGGGCCGCGTCCGCAGGCTCACTCCCGAGCAGAAGGAACAGTTGGCGCCCTATCGGCCCTAGCTCCTGTCCGCTCCTGTCCGCTCGAGATCGTGGGTGCGGGCCGTGGACTGCGTTCCCGAACGCAGCTCGCGGGCCACACCCACGGTCTCGGCACTCCCGGTGGCCGTAGAGTTTCCCCATGAAACTCGAGATCGTCGCCGTCGGTGCCCAGGGCGCTGCCGTTGCCGCTGAAGAAGGCGCGGACCGGATTGAACTTTGCAGCGCCTTGGAGCTCGGGGGACTGACCCCGAGCCAAGGGCTGATGGAAGCCGCGCAGGAAGCTGCCGACGGACGGCTGGAGATCCACCCATTGATCCGTAGCCGGCCGGGAGATTTCCTGTACTCCGACGCCGATGTGGACACCATGGATCGCGAGATACGGTTCCTCCTCGCCCAAGGGGCTCATGGAGTGGTGATCGGAGTCCTCACGGCCTCCGGTGCTATCGACGTCCGGGCCACTCGGAGGCTCGCAGACTCGGCCTTGGAGACCAACCCCGACGCCCAACTGACATTCCACCGGGCCATCGACCAAACCCCGGACCCGGCGGCCGCCGTCGAGCAGCTTGTGGAACTTGGATTCACCCGGGTGCTCAGCTCCGGCGGCGCCGCCACGGTCGGGGCGGGAATCGCGACCCTCGAGCGCATGGTCCAGCGGGCGGCGGGGCGGCTTGAAGTCATGGCAGGCGGCGGACTCGCCCTGGACGATATCCCGGCCCTGCACGCGGCAGGACTGAGCGCGGTCCATTTGTCAGCCAAGACCACGGTTTCCACGTGGAAGAACCGGGCCAATGCCCTCGATTCGCCGGATCCTTCAGACCCGACGGTGTACATGGTCACCAACCGGGACGTAGTGAGGGCCGCACGCGCCGCCTCCCGGTGACATCCCCAACTGACTCGCAGTTGATGTCGTTATCAGCCCTCATAACGACATCAAGTGCGAGCTAGTTGGGCGGCTCCCTTTACACAGGGGTGACTTGGGTCAAAGATGGGTGAAGCATTGCGATCGAAAATAGCCTCCAGGAGTCATAAAGATGCAAAACCTGAGCTTCTCCACTATCACCCTGAACATGGCGGAGTTGGGCCCCAATAGCCCGTTGCCTGTAGTCATGGCCGAACTGGACCAGCCATACAGAATCGGCGACGGAGTCCCTGAGGAACTGCAGGTGGCGGCCCGCTACGGGCAAGTTCCGAACATGTTCCCGTATTTGATGAAGGACGGCTACTCCCGCGAACGGACCGCCCACGACGTGCCCGCCGTCGTGCTTGAGAACAGCAAACTGCGTGCCGTTGTCCTTCCCACCTTGGGCGGCCGGCTGTGGGAACTCTTCGACAAGGCGTCGGGAAAGCAACTCCTCCACACCCACGGGACCCTGCAGTTCGCCAACATCGCGCTGCGCAAAGCCTGGTTCGCCGGCGGGCTCGAATGGAACATCGGCACCCGCGGGCACTCACCCACCACTTGCGATCCGGTGCACACAGCCATCGTCAAGACACCCGAGGGCCACGACGTCCTGCGCATGTGGGAGTTCGAACGCCTCCGCGAGGTGGTTTTCCAAGTAGACATGTGGCTTCCGGAGGACTCGGACGTCCTCCTCACGGCGGTCCGGATCCGGAACCCCCATGACCACGAGGTCCCCATGTACTGGTGGAGCAACGCCGCCGTTCCCGAGACGGCGGAAACGCGCGTGATCGCACCCGCCGCGGAGGCTTTCGGCAGCGATTACACCACCGACATCGCCCGCGTCCGGCCCACGGAACACCAAGGCACGGATGCCACATGGCTGGTCAACAGCCCGCACGCGGCGGATTTCTTCTTCGACATCCAGCCCGGGCACCGGCATTGGATCGCCGCGGTAGACCACGACGGCGACGGCCTGGCCATGCTGTCCACCAGCCTCCTGCGCGGGAAGAAGCTGTTCGTCTGGGGCCAGGGCGACGGCGGGAAGCGCTGGCAGGAATGGCTCAGTCCCGGGGCAGGCCCCTACGCGGAAATCCAGGCCGGACTGGCGCAAACCCAGTTCGAGCATCTGGCCATGCCTGCCGGCGCCCAGTGGAGCTGGGTGGAGGCCTACGGCAACGCGAAGCTCGATCCCGCAACCTCCCACGGCGAGGATTGGGACGCGGCCGTGACCCACGCCAGCGCCCGGCTCGAAGACCTCGTCCCGGACGCGGAGCTCGAAGTCGCCCTCGCCGAAGCCGCGCGGAACTATGCGCTGCCTCCGGACGAGATGCTGGTGCGCGGCAGCTCTTGGGGTGCTTTGGAGAGTGCCCGACGGCGACACTCAGGCCGCGGGTGGCTGGACGAAAGCGGCACTCCCTTCGCCGATGACGCAACCCCTGACGCGATCGAGGAAACAGGCCCCTGGCACAGTCTGCTGGATGGAGCGAGCTTCCTGGGCGCCGGGAGCTTCGTGGCTGGAGCCGATTGGGAAGAGCTGCTGGCAAAGGATGGCGGAGCGGAAGCGCAGTTCCACCTGGCCACGATGAAGCACGCCCGCCAGGACCTCGCCGGTGCGATCGCCGGATACGACGCCGCCCTGATGGCCAACGCCCTCTCGCCACGTTCCAGGGTCCTCGCCCACCGGGGGCGGGCCCTTGCGCTGCTTGCCACCAACAAGGCCGACGAAGGCTTGGCTGGACTTGCCGCAGCGAGCCGGTTGGAGCCCTCCAACCTCCCCTTGCTCAGCGAAGCCATGACCCTCAGCATCCGGCACGGGAACCCCGCCCAAGCACTCGCCTTGGCGAGCGAGGCACCTGCCGGAATGTCCGACGTCGGGCGCGTCCGCTTCCTGACGGCGCTCGCCCTCGCGGGGGTCGGCAGAGGCGAGGAGGCCGCACGGATGTTGCGGGACGGCGTCGAAATACCGGACATCCGGGAAGGTGAGGACGGGATCGCCGCCTTGTGGCAGGAAGTGTGCCCCGGGGAGCCGGTGCCTGCCAGCTACCGCTTCGGAATGCACTGACTTCCGGGGGTTCACCGGCGCGGGGCACATGCGGCGGGAGGCAAGTTGTGGGACGCATGTGGCAGAACGCGTGAGGCGGGACGCATGTGGCGGGGGTGCCGGCTTAGCTGATGCCGGCACCAAGACAAACCATGTAAGTTGGCATGGTGACTCCCTCCACCAAAACCCCACTGACACGTGCCCCCGGTATCTCCAAGGAGATCGAAGATGCGGCGTGGTTCGTGCTGGGCCCGGGGCTGCAAGGCAAGGCTTCGGCGCTCGACGCCAGTACCCGCACTTGGACGGTGGACGCCGCCGGCGAGCTCCTGGAGCGCCTGGAACGCGGCGTCGGAGACGCCAAGGCGCCCATGATGACCAACCTGCGCCAAAACCTGGAAGGGGCCTCGCGCGAGGCCAAGTTGCTCGCCGTCGAACTCCTCTTCCTGCAGTCCCTGCCCCTGGCACATGAGGTTAAATCGCTCAAGGTGAAGCGCGCCCGCGTTGCCGAAGCCGCGTCCTGGCTTGATCCCGAGCTCGAGCTCCCCAAGGAGCTGTACCAGGGGATGACCGATCACGGCGTCATCCGTGACCGGACCGCGGAATTCAACTGGACCATCTGGGACCACCTGACCTGGTTGTGCCGGTTCGTGGCGCACGTCGACGGCCAGTCCAATGCGAGCATCAACAAGGCCCTCAAAGACCCGCTGAAATTCCACGAACTCGCGGCGGCAACCCCCGAGGACCAGCCAGCCATCCGGCGCAGCATCGAATACTTGGCGTGGCCCAGCTACTTCGAGCCCGTGGTCGCCGACGTTGAGCGGCGCGAAATCCGGGACGCTTTCGCTTCGCTCGTTGGCGGCGCCCACGGCGAAACGGAAACCGACATCACCGCGGACGTCCACCGCATCCGGCTGTACCTGGACGAACAGGCCGGCCAGCGCATCGATTGGTACGACCGCCAGCTCGTCAGCCAGTGGCGCAAAGTGGGAGATCCCGGCCGCCGTGCGTGGCTGCTGCGCACGCACCAGGACTCCGCCGAGCTCCTCGCCGCGTGGCGGGACGAGGAAAAGGCAACGCTCGACGTCGAACACCTCCGCGAACTCACCCCCGGCGTGACAGCAGGCCTGGTCCAGCATGCCGTGGACGAGGACTACAAGCACCTCGGCTACGTGGAGCGGGAGGATACCAAAACCGCTGTTTTCGCGTTCCTGACCGTGATGAAGCCCGGCGACCTCGCATTGTTCCAGAACTCGGGAGCCATCAGGATCGGCGTGGTCCTGGGCGAACCGGAACACAACGAGGACAACCGCCGGCTCCGCCGCAAAGTGCGTTGGTTCGATGAGACCCACCCGATTGCCGAGGCTCCGCGGCACGTCCAGCGCCAGCTCTCCACTTCGGGGATCGTCGTGGACGTCACGAGGGTCATCCAGTCGCTGCAGTCCCTCCTGCCCGCCGAAGCCGAATCCGACGGCGAGGAAACCGCCGCCCCGGACGCCGTCGTCGAGCCCGTGATTGAAGGGTTCCGCCCCCTCACTGAAGAGTTCGCCGCCTCCCTCCACATGGAGCTCGAGCCCCTCACCGAGATTGCCGAGCTCCTGGAAGAGAACCGCCAACTGGTGCTCTACGGCCCTCCGGGCACGGGAAAAACCTACCTCGCCAAGCACTTGGCCGCCGAGCTCGCCGGCGACAGCACGGATGAACGCGTCAAGCTGGTGCAGTTCCACCCGTCCTACGCGTACGAGGACTTCTTCGAGGGATACCGGCCGGACAAGACCGACGACGGCCAGGTGTCGTTCAAGCTCGTGGCCGGACCGCTGCGTCGCCTCGCGGAAGAAGCCGCGAAGCCCGGGAACTCCGACAAGCCGTACTTCCTCATCATCGACGAGATGAACCGGGCCAACCTGGCGAAAGTGTTCGGTGAGCTGTACTTCCTGCTGGAATACCGCGACGACCGCATCTACCTCCAGTACAGCCCCAATGAACCGTTCAGCCTGCCGGACAACCTTTACATCATCGGCACCATGAACACGGCGGACCGCTCTATCGCCATGATGGATGCGGCCATCCGCCGCCGCTTTGCGTTCGTGGAACTGCACCCGAAGGTGGAACCGATCCGCGGTTCGCTCCGGCGCTTCCTCACGGCCCGCGGCCTGGACACCCTCAACGCGGACCTGCTTGACGCCCTGAACGACTCCATCGACGACTGGGACCGGGACCTGATGATCGGCCCCTCCTACTTCATGAAGAACGCGGCCCAGAACCCCGCCGGGCTGCGCCGGATCTGGAAGTACGAACTCATGCCGCTCCTGGAGGAGCACTACCACGGTCAGTTGAACCGGGCCCAGCTGGAGGAGCGCTTCGGTCTGGACCAGTTGTTGGGTCGACTTGCGGTCCGCTAAGACCGCGCCACCGCGGCCGGCCCGCGCCCCGGGTATCGGCAAGCCTGCAGTCCGCGCTTCCACGAAGGCTCCGGCTGTGCGGCACATCGTCATGGACGAGCTCTCCGGTGGCATCGTGGACAAGCTTGATCCGGACGCCGCGGCCCTCCTCAACTCGAGCGGGCTCGCGAAGGCGTCGCCCATGGGGATGGGCCTCTACCGCATCGAGCCTGTGGGGAAGGTCGGGTCCGTCCGGACGCCGACGGTTCAGTTCGAGGTACGGCCCAAGGACCGCCTGGGCCTGAACCGGCTCCTGTTCCTCCTTAGCTACGCCGGGGACCAGGGATTCCGCGAGGAATCCGTGGCCGCCGTCGAGCACAAGGATTTGTGGAGCGCCCTGGCCGAGTCCCTCGCCCAGTTGTCGGAGCGGGCCCTCAGCCGCGGTCCGCTGCAGGGGTATCTCACCGTGGACGAGTCCCTCCGGACAGTCAAGGGCCGCATCCGGATCTCGGACCAGATCTCACGCCGCCCCGGGATGCTGGTTCCGCTGGAAGTCTCTTATGACGAATTCGCCGAGGACATTGCCGAAAACCGTATCCTGCGTGCTGCGCTCGAGCGGATGGGCAAGGTTCCCGGCGTCCGGCAGAACGTCCTGAGCCGCTTGCGGCAGCTCAAGGGAAAGCTCGACGCCGTCACGCGACTGCAGTCCGGGGCGCCGCTCCCGCGGTGGCAAGCAAATCGGATGAATCTCCGGTACCATCCCGTCCTCCGCTTGGCCGAGCTCATCCTGCGGAATGCTTCTGCCGAAGCGGGCGAAGGGAAACAGCAGACCGCCTCGTTTATAGTGGACATGTCCACTGTGTTTGAGGAATTCGTGGGTGTGGCTTTGCGGGCAGCCATGAGGGCACATCCGGGTGAAATGCGGCTCCAATATGGGGCCACCCTCAACGAAGCTGTCCGGGATTCGGACCGGCTCACAGTGCGCCCCGACGCCGTGCATTTCCTGGGTGGCAGGCCCGTCGTCGTGTACGACTCCAAATACGCGGCGGCCACGGATTCCGGAGCATCGCTCAACGCGGACCACTACCAACTTCTGGCCTACTGCACCGCCCTGCAAGTACCCACGGCGTGGCTGGTGTACGCGGGCAAGGGAGAGATGAAGCTGCGTCGGATCCTCAACACGGACATCGACATTGTGGAGTACCCCCTGGACTTGTCCCGGCCACCGATGGAGATCCTTGCCGCAGTCACGGATCTGGCCCAGCAATCCTGGGGAGAAGTGGTACGCCAGGCGCGTCTCTAAGGGGCCTCCGCCGCCCGGGTTCCCTGGCCGAGCGCAGCGAGGTTAGGGAGGCGGTGGGGACGGTTCCGTCCGGGCGGCAGGCGGACTAGCCTGAGAGAGCAAGTCACCGCAGATGGAGGCATCATGCACGGCAAGAAAAAGAAGAAGTCCTGGAAGGACATGACCCCTGGGCAACGGGTGGGCATGCTCGTGGTGGGTGCGGGACAGTTGGCGCTGCTGGTCGCGGCACAACGCAACATCTCCAAGACCCCCGCGGCCCAGATCAGGGGAAACAAAGCCGTATGGCGGGCCGCGTGCTTCATCAATTTCTTTGGGCCGCTGAGCTACTTCCTGTTCGGCCGCCGTCGAGGAACTGCGTGAGCTGATTCTCCAAAGCCGAACGGTCGCGCAGTTCGCATTCCCACACGGTGAGAACCTCCCAACCTGAGGCTCTCAGCAGTTCGCGCTGTCCGGCGTCGCGCTCCCGGGTGCGATTGCGCTTGGCCGCCCAGAAATCCGCGTTGCCGCTCGGTGCGTGCTGGCCTGCCTTGCAATCGTGGAAGTGCCAGAAGCATCCGTTCACGAAGATCACCTTGCGCCGGCCGGCAAACACGAGATCCGGGCTGCCGGGCAACTTCCCGCCCGCGGCCCGGCCGTGGAGCCGGTACCGGTAGCCCTTGGCATGCAGGAGCCGACGGACCAAGAGCTCGGGCTTGGTGTTCTTGCCCCGGATCTTGGACATGTTCAGGCTGCGTTGCTCAGGCGTCAGCAGGTCCCGGCTCTCGCCCATATCCTCAGTCTACGCAGCGCACCCTCCAACGCTCGCTCACTTATATGGTCCTTTCCCCCGACGCTCGCTCACGTATGTGGCCTCTTCCTCGGACGCTCGCTCACGTATGGCGCCCAAAACCAAAACCCTCGATCACATGATGTGAGCGGGGGTCAGGCCGGGGGTGGCTTGTTTGTGAGCGGGGGTTGGCCGGGGGTGGCTTGTTTGTGAGCGGGGGTCAGGCCGGAACGCGGAACGTGAAGGTTGTTCCTTCGCCCGGAACACTCTCGAGGCCAATGGTCCCGCCGTGGGCATCGACGATTGCCTTGCAAATGGAAAGCCCCAAACCGACGCCTTGAATGGCCGTATTGCGGACGTTTCCGGCCCTGAAGTACCGGGTGAAGGCGTCTGCTTGGTCCTGCTTGTCCATGCCCATACCGGTGTCCTTGACGCGGCACACCACGGTGTTTTCCTCCCGCAGCAGCGTGACGCGGACGTCGCCGCCGTCGGGAGAGTATTTGATGGCGTTGGAGATGAGGTTGTCCAGTACCTGGGAAATACGGTTGGCATCCAGATGGGCCTCCAGGCGTTCCGGGGCATCGACGTGAAGCCGCACTCCGCCGTCGTTCGCTTTCGGCTCGGCCGAGGCAACGCTCGACTTGACCAGCTCGGATACGTCCACCGCGTGTGGCTGAACGATCATGTGGCCCGAACGGACTGCCATGAGGTCGGAGACGAGGGAGAGGAGCCGGTCCGCGTTTCGTTGCACAATCTCAAGTTGCTGCACCACCCAGGTCGGGAGGTTTTCGGCCTCTTCCAGCACAAGGTCCACGTACCCTGTGATGGACGTCAGCGGGGTGCGGAACTCATGGGAAACGTTCGAGACGAAGTCGTCTTTCGCGGCGAGCGCGTCCACGAGGGCGGTGACATCGCCGAAAACGATCACTGAACCCAGGTAGCTGCCGTCGCAGTCCTTCATGGACCGAGCGCTGGTGGTGAAGGCGCGCTGCTCCCTGCCCGTCCCGACCCAGACGAGGTAGTCCGTGAACTCCTGCCTCAACGCAGCACGGCGCATCGGCTGGCGATCCGACGCTGTGGGGGTCACGCGGTCCGCGTCGAAAACCAAAAGCTGTGGCGCGCCGTGGCGATCGGTGTCTCCAGAAGCCTCGAGCACTTGGTTCTCCCGCTGCTTGCGGTTTGCCATCATTTCGCGGCCGTCGGCATCAATAGCCACGACGCCAAGGTGGACGGTTTCAAGAACTGTGTTGAGCAATCGTTCCTTCTGCTGGCTGTCCTCCAGGGCGCGAAGCAGCGCGGCGTCCCTTTCCTGAAGGCGCTTTTGCTGCACGACCATGCTCTGGGTCATCACGCTGATGGAGACGCCGATGCCGAGCATCATGATGGGCAGCAGCAATCCGCGCAGCAGATCCTGCGGCGTGTGCGTTCCATGGAGGAATTGCGGCGTCCAAATCATGGCGAGCGGCCCTAGGAAGGAAACAGCCATGGCAGTGCGTCGATACGACCCCGAGGCGCAGAGCCAAATGACGGGAAAGACGGTCAGGAGGCTGATTCCGATGGGACTGTCTTGTCCTCCCTCACGGCCCAGCCCGATGGACACCATGTCCAGGAGCGGGATGGCCAGGAATGTCTGAGAGGGGAGTCTGTCCCACGGAACGGCGTAGCAGAGGAGCCAGGCAGCAGCTTGGGTAGCCAGGAAGATCACAAAAAGGGGATTGCCGAGGGTTGCGGGGAAATAGAGGGCAACCAGGACCGCGCCGAGGCACACTGTCACGGTCAGCGGCAATTGGCTGAGGGCAACCCGATCCTTGAGTGAGTACTCATGGAAGGCGTGTTGAAAGAACATCATCCGGCCGCTTTTGGCATCCCATTCAAGCGGACGTTTCATAAGGCCAAAATTCGCATTTGTTCAAGGTCACGTCGCATGCCAGAAAGGATACCGGCAGCCCGATATACTTCCACTCGTAGCGGGCTGGGAGGGCTGCAAATGACTGAATTACGGGTTGGGCTTGTCATAGAAGACGATCACGACATCCGGGAATTGGTCCGCGTTGTCCTCAGCCAGGCCGGCTTCGAGGTTCATATGGCGACGAGCGGGGCAGCCGGTATCCGGGCAGCGCGTGATTTGCGGCCACATGTCATCACCTTGGACTTGGGCTTGCCGGATATTGATGGCTTCGAGGTGGCACGCCAGGTCCGGAACTTTTCCGATGCGTATATCGTCATGTTGACGGCCAGGGCCGACGAGCTGGATACCCTCTTGGGCTTGGAATCCGGCGCCGATGACTATTTGACCAAGCCTTTCCGGCCCCGAGAGCTTCGCGCCAGGGTGGCCGCGATGATGCGGCGCCCGCGCTCAGGAGCCACGGCAATCCATCCATGTGAGGCTCCGTCTTCCCAGCGCACTTTCCGGCACAACGGGCTCGCGTTCAATTACGCCACCCGGACCGTTTCCATCGACGGCCAGGACGTACGGCTGACCCCCACGGAGTTCGACCTGCTGTACACCCTGCTTGAGGCAGGCCGCACGGTCTTGAGCAAAGCGGACCTTGTGCGCCGCCTCCGGAACGAACCTTACGACGTCGGGAACTACACGAGCGACGCCGACGAACGGTCCGTCGAAGTCCACATTGGCAACCTTCGCCGGAAGCTCGGCGACGACGCGCAGAACCCGCGCTGGCTGCAAACAGTGCGCGGGGTTGGCTATCGGTTGGCGCCCGCAAGAACATGAACGCCTCGGCAACCCTTAAGTAAATCTTGGGGCACGGACGCGCGTTCGGCAGATGTGAGCGAGCGTTCGGGAATTTGCTGTCAGATGTGAGCGAGCGTTCGGGAATTTGGGGTGCACCGACTTCCTCAAAGCTCGACGCTGACCGTCCGCGGCGCCTGGAAGGACAACAGGCGGAGCCACTCGGGGATCGGCTCTGCCAAACGGATCCCTTGCATCGCTGCCGCGGTTTCCTGCACGACGACGGCGGCCTCCAGTTCCCCGAGCTTCGCACCGAGGCAACGGTGAATTCCTGAGCCGAAGGCCAGCCCGTACGCCGTGGGACCCTGTTCCGACAACGAGTGGTTCCCTGTGAGCTCCAAGAGGATTTCGGCGCCGGCGGGGATGTGCTCGCCGTCGAGCACCGTGTCCTGCGCGGCAACCCGGCGCCACGTCGGAACGGAAGATTCCGTGGCCAAAACGTGCCGGATGAGATCCCGGGCCGTGGAGCCGGAGGCTGCGTCCTTCCAGGCGAAGGCTGTGGATCCCTCGGCAAGCCGGAATAGTGCCGTGCTGATCAGCTGGGTAGTGGTTTCCTGTCCCGCGATGAGCAGGAAGTAGCCGAGGGAACAGATCTCGGGAGTGCTGAGACCGTGTTCCGCCAAGGAGCTGAAGAGATTCCGCCCGGGCGAGGCCACGGCCTCGAGGACGAGTTCCCGCAGCCAGCCGTAGAACTCTGCCGCGCTGTGTGCCAGTTCCAGTTGCCGCTCGGGATCCGGCCAGCCCCAGAAGAGTTCCAGAGAGTCCAGGCTCCAGGCTTTCAGCTCCGGAAGGTCGCGCACCGGGAGACCCAGAAGCTCCAACATCACGATCGCCGGCGGGTAGGCGGCCACGGCCTGGACCAGATCCACCTGCCCTTCCGCCTTCAGCAGCCCGGCCGCGGTCGCTGCCGCATCCCGCGCGATGCCGCGGATACGTGGCTCGAAAGCACCTACTGTTGCGGGGGTAAAGAACCCTGCCACCACCTTGCGGATGCCCGCATGGGAATCGCTGTGGTTGCTGGCCAGCACCGGCGGCAGGGCAAAGCGGGCACGCTGCAGGACCCGCAAGGACGGTCCGGACAACGGTGTCACAGCGATGAGGGCGTTCGCCGGGCTGAAGTCTTCCGGCCGGTGCAGGACCTCCCGCACTGCACCGGGCTCCCGCAGCACGATGTACGGGCACGTCTGGGCGCTGGTAGAAGCGCCACTCATGACCAGGCCCTGTTCAAGCAGTCCAAACCGCTCAGCCAGTGCACACTCGCCGCCCGGAACGTCACCGGTGGGAGCTCCGCGGCGCGCTCGGGGAGCACTCCAAGGAGCGGCCGCAACGCGCCGAGCGTCGCCCGGTTGCCGTGTTCCAGCACGCCCGGGTCGTCCGGCCAGGTTCCTAGAATCACGCCATGGATGGCCAGGTCCCTGCGTTCCAGGGCCTCGAGTGTCAGCGCCGTGTGGTTCAGGGTTCCCAGTGCGGGGCGGGCGACCACCACAAAGGTGGCATCACTCCCAAGGTGACTGCCCAGATCTGCCAGCGTACCGCCGTCGGGGTCCAACTCCACGAGGAGACCGCCGGAACCCTCCACCAGGACATGGTCATGCGTGCTGGCCAGTTCGCGGACGCGTGCGGCATGCGCCGCCAGCGGCGGCAAGGTGACCCCGTCCAGCGCGGCTGCGGGCACTGGGGCGAGGGGTTCTTGAAGCACGACGCCGGCCTCGGCCGTGAGTGGTCCGGCCAAGCGGGTGATTTCGGTGCAGTCGGAGTCGCCCGCCGCATCGCCGCTCTGGCAAGGCTTGTACACGGCCACCGAGCAGCCCTCAGCCTGCAGCGCAGACGCAAGCGCCGCCGTCGCGACGGTCTTGCCGACGCCGGTGTCCGTTCCGGTGACCAGCACTATGTGTGGCAGTTTCATGGTGTTTCCTCCAGGATGCGGCGCAACGTCGCACACGCGTAGTCGATGTCGAGGGGCGTCAGAGTGGCGCGGGCCGTCAGCCGGAGGCGCGAGACCCCGTCGGGAACTGATGGCGGGCGGAAGCAGCCGACGCGGATACCCGCCCGGTGTGCCGCCTGACTCGCCGCAAGTGCCGCGGCGGCTGAGGGCATGGGGATGGATTGCACGGCACCAGCCGTCTGAAACGGCGCGCCCACGGGCCCGACGGCGGCGCCGTGCCGCTGTAGTGTTCGCGCGTGTAGCGCGGGCGCCAGTCCCGCCGTGAGGCTGGCAGCGTTCCGATGGACGGCCGCCGCGCGCCACGGTTCCGCCCGGATGATTCCGACGGCGGCCAGCGCTGCCGCAGCCGAGGACGGCGCGAGCCCGGTGTCGAAAATGAAGCTGCGGGCCCTGTTGACGAGGTGTTCGCGGAGCAGGGCACTGCCAAGCACGGCACCACCCTGGCTGCCGAGTGATTTGGAAAGCGTTGCGGTCAACACCACGTTGGGGTGGGCCGCGAGGTCCGTTCCAGCCACCGAGCCGTGACCCTCAACCGCGCCGACGCCCGCAACACCGAGGCTGTGGGCCTCGTCCACGAGGAGCATCGCGTCGTGCTCTTCGGCCAATGCCAGCAGCTGGGGGAGCGGGGCGGCATCGCCGAAGACGCTGTAGATGGACTCGACCGCGATCAAGGCCCGGGGTTCCGCGCGGGTGCGCAGCTGGTGCTCGGTTGCGCCGAGATCGTTGTGCGGGACCGTTTCCACCCTCGAACGGCTCAGCCGGAAACCGTCAATCAGCGAAGCATGGCAATGCTCGTCGGCCACGATGAGGGTTCCGGGGCCGCCGAGCGCCGTCGTGACGCCCAGATTAGCCAAGTATCCGGAAGAGAACACCAACGCGGATTCCATGCCGGTGAGGTCCGCGAGCTCGGATTCGAGCTCCAGGTGAAGCGCCGTGGTTCCGGCAACCAGTCGCGAGGACGTGGCGCCGGTTCCCCACCGGCCGATCGCCTCCCGGGCAGCCTCTGCCAGCCTCGGGTCCGTCGCGAGGCCAAGATAGTCATTGCTCGCCAGATCAACCTCGGAGTCCCCACCGAGGCGCGTCATGGGCGTGCGGATAAGGCCCCGGCGCTCGCGGACCGCGGCCTGCTGTTCCAACCACGCGGTCATGGACCTGCTCATGGGCCGTGCACCGCGGCCACGGCCGCCACCATGCCTTCGGCCGTCCGCCGGACCTCCTCGGCGGTGGTGATGTAGGGCGGCATCGCATAGACGAGATTCCGGAACGGCCGCAGCCAAACGCCGTGCCCGACGGCGGCGCTCGTCACCGCGGCGACGTCTACTTCCGTGTTCAACTCGATGACGCCGACCGCACCGATCGTGCGGACCTCCTTGACGGCGTCGAACGCGTTGGCAGCTTCGAGGCCGGCCGCGAGGCCGGAGCCGATCCGGGCCACATCGCTGCGCCAGGCACCGTCGTCGAGAATGCCCAAGCTCGCATTGGCCACTGAACACGCAAGCGGATTGCCCATGAACGTGGGTCCGTGCAGCAAGGCACCCGCACCGCCGCTCGAAACGCGGGCCGCCACATCGCCCGTGCAGAGCATCGCGGCGAGCGTAAGGTAACCGCCGGTGAGGGCTTTGCCGACGCACATGATGTCCGGAACCACGCCGGCATGCCCCGCGGCGAACAACTCACCAGTGCGGCCGAAGCCCGTGGCGATCTCGTCGAGGATCAAAAGGATCCCGTGCCGATCGGCAATGTCGCGGAGGATGCGCAGGCACTCGGCGGCGTAGACGAACATGCCGCCGGCGCCTTGAAGCACGGGCTCCACGATGATCGCGGCCAGTTCATTCGCGTGCTCCGCAGCAAGGTCCTCGATGTGCGCCCGCCACTCCGCGATTTCCTCGGGCGGCGCGCCCGCGGCGGGCGGTCGCGCGGCGAACACATTGGCAGCCAACAGCCCAGGGAACGCCGAATGCATGCCGTCCACGGGGTCGCAGACGCCCATCGCCGCGAAGGTGTCGCCGTGGTAACCGCCGCGGATGCTGAGGAAGCGTTGCCTCTTGGGGAACCCCGAAGCTGTCTGGAACTGCACCGCCAGCTTGAGCGCCACCTCCACGGACACCGATCCCGAATCCGCCAGGAACACCCGCTCGAGCCGTGGCCGATCTGCCGCGGAAGGGGCCATGGCAACCAGGCGTTCGGCCAGTTCGACGGCGGGTTCGTGGGTGAGGCCGCCGAACATCACATGGCTGAATGTGTCTAGTTGGCGCTTCGCCGCGGCATCCAGGACCGGGTTCCGGTAGCCGTGAATGACGGCCCACCAGGAGGACATGGCGTCGAGCACCTCATGGCGTCGGCCGGTTTCGTCGCGGAGCCGCAACGTCACGCCGTCGGCGTCTTCGACTTCCCACAACGGCAGCGGACCCGACGCCGGAGCGTACGGATGCCAGAGGCTCGCCCGGTCGCGCTGGATGACGCTCATGTTGTCAGCCTTCCGTGGCGCGAGCATTCCGCGGTCCAGCCGAGCGGCGTGACCTGGACTTTCATGCGGCGGCGACAAACAGCGCAATAGCGGGGAGGTTCCATCGCGAGGCGCTGCTGGCAGCTCGGGTGAGCGTCCGACGCCGGGCGCCCGCCGCACAGACCGCAGTAACTATCCGTGACCTTGCTGCTCACAGCGACTTCTGGAGTTCCTTGATGGGCATGCTCAGCTCGACGAGGAGGTTGAGGTCCGCGTCGGCGGGACGGCCCAGGGTGGTGAGGTAGTTGCCGACGATCACGGCGTTGATGCCGCCCATGAGGCCTTCGCGCGTGCCGAGGTCGCCCAAGGTCAGTTCCCGTCCGCCAGCGTAACGAAGCACGGTCCGCGGCATGGCGAGGCGGAATGCCGCGATAGCGCGGAGGGCGTCCTTGCCGTCCATGATTCCTTGGTTTTCGAGGGGCGTCCCGGGGCGCGGATTGAGGAAGTTCAGCGGGACTTCGTGGGGTTCGAGCGCCGCGAGCTGGCTGGCGAGTTCGGCTCGTTGGGCGGTGGTTTCGCCCATGCCGATCAGGGCTCCGCAGCAAAGTTCCATGCCGGCTGCCTTGACCATGTTGCAGGTGTCGAGGCGTTCCTCGTAGGTGTGGGTGGTGACGACTTCGGGGAAGTAGCTGCGCGCGGTTTCGAGGTTGTGGTTGTAGCGGTGGACGCCCCACTCGGCGAGTTGGTCCACTTGGCGCTGGGTGAGCATGCCCAAGGAACACGCGATGTTGATGTCCACTTCCGCGTTAATGCGGTCGATCGCGAACTTGATCTGGTTCATGAGCTTGATGTCCGGGCCGCGGACTGCCGCGACGATGCAGAACTCCGTGGCCCCGGTGGCAGCGGTTTCCTTGGCGGCCTTCACGAGCTCGGGAATGTCGAGCCAGACGCCTCGGACCGGACTGTCAAACAGGCCCGATTGGCTGCAGAAGTGGCAGTCCTCAGGGCATCCTCCGGTCTTGATGGAGATGATTCCCTCTACTTCCACGTCCTCGCCGCAATGCTCGAGGCGAACTTCGTGGGCAAGCTGGAGGGCTTCGGGGAGGGCCTCGTCTGGAAGCTCCAGGATCTCAAGCAGCTGGGATTCGCTGAGGCCTTCGCCTTTCGCGAGGACTTGCTCGCGGGCTGTTTCCAGAATCGGATAGGTGGACGTACGCCTTGGGTTTGGCTGGGTGGTCATGATGCTCCTCGGCCGTTACTTGCGGTGATAGTGCGTTCCTTCATGACGGTAGTGGGCTTGTGAGGACGTGATTTTGTTGGACGTCCACAAACCCGAAGCTGCAATCTTGGCGGCAGGCTCGCTGGATAAGTTACAGGGCGGAAACACCGTGGAGACTCTGTGGTTTCATCCCGCCGATAGCGTCAAGGCCATGTTCAGAGGGGAAACATGTCCAGACAAAGAGGGTTGCGGGGATGACTGACGATTCGAAGACAACGCAAGTGCTTGAACCCCCGACGGCGGGCCGCTCACCGGAGGCGGTCGCCGTCGTCGAACCTTCCGAGGCGCTAGCCGCCGGGAGCCGCACGGCAGGCAATGCCGATGCGATGAGTGCAGCAAAGGAGAGCCTGGAGGACTACACCCTCAGGTTCGCGCCACGGTCTTACCGCAAGTGGGGAGCGGGCGTGGTGGCGACGAGTGCGCTCGGTGGGATCGCCTATTTGGCTGATTTCTCCATCGGCGCGAATATCGGTATTTCTTATGGCACCGTGAACGCTATTTTTGGAATTGTGGTGGCGGCCGTGGTCATTTTCGCCACTGGATTTCCCTTGGCCTATTACGCGGCCCGCTACAACATTGACCTTGACCTCATCACCAGGGGTTCCGGATTCGGCTATTACGGCTCGGTGGTCACCAACGTTATTTTCGCGACGTTCACGTTCATCTTCTTCGCGCTCGAGGGTTCCATCATGGCGCAAGGCCTGGAACTTGGGCTGGGGATTCCGCAGTGGCTCGGTTATGCGGCGTCCACCCTTATTGTCATTCCGCTGGTGATTTACGGGATGAAAGCCTTGTCCAAGCTGCAGGTGTGGACCACGCCTTTGTGGCTCTTGCTCATGGTGGTTCCGGTGGGGTATTTGGTGATTTCACACCCCGACAGCATTGGGGAATTCTTCGCGTTCACGGGCAAATCCGGAGCCGAAGGCACCAACCTGGCCTCCGTGATGCTCGCCGCAGGTGTCTGTCTTTCACTTATGGCGCAGATCGCGGAACAGATTGATTACTTGCGCTTCATGCCGCCCAAGACCGCCGAAAACAAGGCCGCGTGGTGGCGAGCCGTGATCCTGGCCGGTCCGGGCTGGGTGATCTTCGGCGCGATCAAACAGATCGTAGGCATGTTCATTGCCATCTATCTGATCGCGACGCTGGATCCGGCCGCCTCCGTCCACGCCAACGAGCCCGTGCACCAATTCCTTGGCGTCTACCAGGAAATGATGCCTGCGTGGCTGGCGATGACCTTGGCCGTGGTGCTCGTGGTCATTTCGCAAATCAAGATCAACGTGACCAACGCCTACTCCGGTTCTCTCGCGTGGACCAACAGCTTCACGCGTATCACCAAGAGCTACCCGGGCCGGATGGTGTTTGTGGTTGTGAACCTGGTGATTGCGCTAGTGCTGATGGAAGCCAACATGTTCGAATTCCTCAATACGATCCTTGGTTTCTACGCAAATTGCGCTATGGCGTGGGTGGTTACGGTGGCGTCCGATATCGCCATCAACAAATACCTGCTCAAGATTTCGCCGAAGGTTCCCGAATTCCGCCGCGGAATGCTTTACGCCGTCAACCCGGTGGGCTTCATCTCGATGCTGGTTTCGGCCGTTGTCTCGATTGCGGTGTTCTTCGGCGCTTTCGGGTCGGCTGTCCAGCCATTCTCGCCGATTTTCGCCGTCGGGCTGGCGCTTGTGCTGCCGCCGGCTCTGGCTATGTTGACCCGCGGGAAGTACTACCTGCGCCGCTCCGACGACGGAATCGATCTGCCCATGTTCGACGCCGACGGCAACCCGAGCGACGCCAAGCTTATGTGCCACGTGACGGGCCTTGAGTTCGAGCGTCCGGACATGGTCCGGTCGGCCCAGGACGGGACCGACGGCGAACCGCAGTTCATCTCTTCGCTCGCCTTGTCGACGGATAAGACGGGGGAGTTGGTCCTGCCGGCTCAGAAGTAGGCGGGAGTTCAAAGGCCCCATGGGCCTCGACGACGGATGGGCGGCCTGGCCGCGGTCCCGTCGTCGAGGCCTTTGGTTTGTGCTTGTTTTGCTGCGCTGCGCTGGTTGTGCTGAGCCGCGCTGGCGAAGCGATGGGGTAGTGGAAGGGGAGCCTGTGGATAACTTTCCCGCCAGGATGGGGAAGTAAGCTACCATTTTGGGAAACGTTTAGTCTTGAAAACTATTTGGGGATAGCAAACCATGACTCCACGCACCTCGGTTTCTGCTCGCAACCGCCTCTTCGTCATTGTCGGCCTCGCAGCGGCGTTGACGCTGACCGCCTGCGGGAACAGTACCCAGCCGCAGACCGAACAATCTGCCACGCCTACGGGTTCTGCAACTGCCACTGCTACGCCCTCTCCGAGCCCGACGGCCGTCTACAAACCCGCCGACGCCAAGGGGAAAGCGGAGAACGTGCCCATTCCGGCGCTGCCGGAGGCCGCGAAGGCGAACAGCAAGGAAGGCGTGGAGGCGTTTGCAGCCCATTGGTTCCGCGTGATGAGTTATGCCTATGAAACTGGTGACGTCGGACCGCTCGGCAAGGTCACGGGGGCCAATTGTGAAATGTGTGATGGGGTCAAGAGGGTCGTCCCGAAGGCATACACCGGCGACCGATGGATCAGCGGTGGGCTCATTTCGACACCGTCGGTGTCGACCACTTTCAAACCGCAACCAGACCAGAGCATCCCGGTAGTCGTTCAAGTAATCCAGGACAAGATTCACTACTGGAGCCCAGATGGGACTGAGTATCGACAACCCACAGAGGCGACCAATACTGGCAACGTCGCTTTCGTTCGATTTATCGAAGGTGCCTGGCGGCTTGACGCGGTAAACCCCCTGCGATGAAACAGAGAAGGTGGCGCCCACGCGTTTTGGGATCGGTATCGCTCTTCCTCTTCGTGAGCTTTAGTGGGCAGGTGGCGAATGCTGCGACCGAAAGTGGCGAGATCGGATGGACCGATACTGGAGCAAAGCCGATTATCTATGTCCGCGACCCTGAATCGGGAGAATTTGTCCTATCCGCACCCGGCCACGTCAGCGACGACCCCAACCAATACAAGGCAGATCTCCAATGCCAGGTTGACGACAATGCCCTGGACAAGAAGTGCCTTCCTGGACAGGTGCAATGCCCGCCCCGCGAGCCTGGTGGGAAGTCTGGAACGCCGGTTATCTGGAAGGTGGCGCCTAAGGCGATTCCGAATCCCACGTGGATTGATTGGAAATCGGGCAACAACGGTCCGTCCTGCCTGTACGACCAAAAGCCAGAGGATCTCTTGCAGCGGATTGCGGCGAGAATTGAGAGCGACTTCCGCAACCTTCCGATCAAGCCCGCAGACCTGACCGCCCAGCCAAGCCCGCACACGCTCAAGGGCGCTGAAACCAACATCTTCGCGGACGCCGTTGAGCAGCAATTCGATGTGACGATCCTCGGTCAGCGAGTCCACATAGTCGCAACCCCCGTGGAGTACACCTACGTCTACGGGGACGGCAACAGTCTCGGGCCAACCGCCTTTGCCGGCGGGCCGCTTCCGGAGGCGGAATGGGGCCAAAAGACCAGAACAAGCCACGTGTATCAACAGACAGGTGACTTTCAGGTATCCGTGACCACCACCTTCCGCGGCACCTACTCCGTGAACGGTGGCCCGAACATGCCGATTCCTGGCACGGGACAGTTCGCGTCGCCGTCACAGAAGATGAGCGTCTGGCGGTCGATCACGCGAAACTACGCCGACAACTGCATCGTGAATCCGCGGGGCGAGGGCTGCCCGGGCGTGCCCTAGCCTCGATTTTTCATCGGTTGTCTGAACGGTCGTCTGGGTCCTGATTTTTGCTGGGTGGGTGCGTCCGGCTGATCGGGGGCGTGCTGGAGG
>NZ_JBIYDB010000018.1:0-90469 GCF_044908325.1 Arthrobacter sp. GAS37 | reverse complement strand
AAGCTAAGACCCACAGCGCCGATGGTACTGCACCCGGGAGGGTGTGGGAGAGTAGGACACCGCCGGACAACCATTAACGGTCCAGGCCCCGACACACGTCGGGGCCTGCACCATTTAACACCCCACCCCCCAACCGGCGCAGACGCCGGCTCACCTATGTGCCGGAAATCCGAAACCCCGGCTCACGTATAAGCCGGAAAACCCAAACCCCGGCTCACCCATGAGCCGGGCCGGCCCCAGCCCCCCGCCCGCCCTCAGCGGAAGTGAGCGGGCGTCCGGTCAGGACCCGTTATATGTGAGCTAGCGTCCGGTCAGGACCCGTTATATGTGAGCGGGCGTTTAGCCCGAGAAGAAGTCGGAGAGCTCGGCGATGAGCTTGTCCGGTGCTCGGATCACTCCGTCGTGGCCGTGGCCTGGCAGGATGGTGTAGCTCGATCCGGACAAGACGTCGTGGATCTGGCCACACGCCACACCGAAGTAGGCGGGGCTTTTCTCCCCGACCACAATGAGTGTCTCCAGCGGCAGCTCAAGGAACGGCTCGGCCGGCATGTCCGCGGCGATGACTGCCTTGATCTCACGCACGCCGGCCTGCATGAGCTCACGCATCTGCTTGCCCATGTGAGTGCCCGACGTGAGCTTGGTGACGAGTGTCAGCATGGACAGCGGCATCCGCGCGAAGGCGCCCTCCGTCTCGACACCCTTCACAAGCACAGCGAGCCCGCGGTCAAAGTCTCCAGCCGCCGTCGCGCGCTCGTATTCGCCCGTCCACTCGGCCTTCACGCTGTGGTTGACGGATACGGCGGGGTCGTAGACCGCCAGGCGTTCCACCGGCAGCGTGCGTGCCGCGTGCAGGGCCACTGCGCCTCCGAAGCTGTGGCCGAAGACATCGGTGCTCGCCGTGTGCTTCATGACTTCGGAAAGATCCCGGATGTCGACGTCGAGGGTGTAGTCCGCGGGCTGGGGCGATGATTCACCACGGCCGCGGCGGTTGAAGGTGTGGACCGGGCGGCCAAGGGCAGCACTGAGTTTCTGGGCAAACTTGGAGTAGTCTGCGGCGGTCACCATGGAGGCGGGCACGACGACGACGCCTGAGCCGCCAGCGGCAAGCTCACCGCCCGTCGTGAAGAGCTCGAGGGTTCCGCCGTCGGCCGTTGTGATGTTCTCGCGCGTCATGCTTCGAGCCTAACGGAGCCGCAGGGTTCCGTCAGTCCTTGAAATAGCTGGAAAGGTCCATGACAAGTTCCTTGACCGCGGCCGGAATGGATCCGTGGAAGCCTTTTGGCGATACCACCAGCGTGCTTCCGGGGACGGCTGCGTACAGCCGCTCGGCAGTGACCTTGTAGTATTCGGGGCTTTTGCTGCCCACCATGAACCGCGTGCTTCGGGGGAGGACGGAGAAGTCACGGGGGCGCGCAGATTCGTCGTAGGCAGCTTTGAGTTCGGCCACGCCCGTTGGCATGAGTCCCCTGAGGACCTTGTTGACCTTCGTGTGGGAAACGAGGGCCATGAGTCCGGCCAAGATGGGTTCCGGGATCCGCGCCAAGGCGGTGCCAGGCTGCATGCCCCGCTTCAGCCTGGCCATGGCACGTCCCACATTCCCGCTATCCACGGATTGGGCAAAGCCGTCCAGCCAGCCCGTGTCGACGCTCCCGTCGATGTTCACGGCGGCGTCGTACACAGCAAGTTTGTCCGGCTCGTAGCTCGTTCCCGCAAACTCCTGCACGGCGTTCAATGCCACGGATCCGCCAAGGCTGTGGCCAAGGAGGTTCCTGGCGCCTGTGGCGTCCATGATGCTCCGCACGTCCGCAATCTCCGTGGCCATGGAGTAGTTTGCGGGTAGTTCCGTCGAGCTGCCGCGGCCCCTGCGATCGTAGACATCGACTGCCCAGCCCTCGCCGAGTCCCGTGGATAGCGCCATGGAAAAGGGCCTGTAGATGAGCGCGGTCAGGAATGCGCCCCCGATGAGCACCACGCGGCGCTCTCCCGGCGCGTCCACCGAGCCGTAACTGTACAAGGCGAGCTTGCCGCCGTCGGGCGTGGGGACCTCACGTTCTCTCACCGCTTCATCCTAGGGTGACGGCGCCTTGTGCCAGGTAGCGGGCAATTCTCACCGCGAGCTGCTTCCCCGGCCGGAGGGGACCCTCGTGGAACTGCAAGGGGACCACCGCGAAGTCCACCAACGGAATGGCAGCCGCAAGCTGTCGACCGGTTTCGGCAAAGTACGCCGGACTCCACCCCCCACTAAGCATCAGGGTCGGCGTTTTCAACTCCGCATAGTCCTGGATATGCGAATCGGCGTCGATGATCGCGCGCATCTCCAACACCGCCGTCGGCAGCAGTTCCCTCATCTCGGATCCCAACCTCGTCTTGGCCGAGAGGATGCTGATCACCCGCAGCGCCCCGAGCGGCAAATAGGAAATCGGGCCCGCCGTGCCCAGCCCCTGGACCAAATGCGCCCATGCGTTGTCGAGTTGACCCGCGGTGACGGCCTCTTCCAATTGCGGCCGCCAGCGCCCGTTCAAGTTCCCGGAGAGCGAAACCGCGGCGTCGTAAGTGACGAGGCGGGAAATGGGTGCGCGCAACGCCGCCTGGAGCGCGACGAATCCGCCATAACTGTGCCCGACAACATCGGTGGATCCGCTCGCCTCCATTACGGAAAGCAAGTCGCTGGTCTCCGTCGCGGCGGAGTAGTCGGGCGGTTGCGGTGCCGATCGGCCGCGGCCGCGCCGGTTGTAGGAATGCACCGGCCGGCCAAGCAGGACGCTTAGGTTCCGGGCGAATGGCCAGTAAAGGGAATCGGTCACCAGGGTGCCGTGAACAAGCACGACGCCGGGCTCCTCCGCAGCGCTCGAAGCGCCGGGAATGGACGCGCCGGCGGCCGGCCGGAAGGAGTGCACCTCAAGGTGGCCGCCGTCGTCGTCCGTTTCAACTGTCCATGTCTCCACAGCCCGAGTCTATGTTGCTCTCCACAGCCCGAGTCTATGTTGCCGCAGGGACGGGAGGGGAAGATAGGGAACTCCAAGGAATCCCCGGTAAACTTGTGGATTGTGACTTCCGCAAACACCCCATCCCCGCACACCGCCGCCGAGCCAGCCGACGCCAGCGAACAGATGCGCATCCGCATGGAAAAGCGCAGCAAGCTGATTGAGCGCGGCACCGAGGCCTACCCGGTGGGTGTTGAGCGGACGCATTCCCTCGCCGAGATCCGCGAAAAGTACGCCCATCTCCAGGCTGACGAAACCACGGGCGACATTGTGGGCATCACTGGCCGCGTCGTTTTCGTGCGCAATACCGGCAAGCTCTGCTTCGCCACCCTTCAGGAAGGCGGTGTAGACGGGAAGGGCGTGCGCCTGCAGGCGATGCTCAGCCTGGCGAACGTCGGCGAGGAAACCCTCGCGGACTGGAAAGCGCTGGTGGACCTCGGAGACCACGTTTTCATCAAGGGCGAAGTCATTTCCTCCAGGCGTGGCGAGCTGTCCGTCATGGCCGACTCCTGGTCCATGGCCTCGAAGGCCTTGCGCCCGTTGCCGGTGCTGCACGCCGAACTCAATGAGGAAACACGTGTCAGGCAGCGCTACGTGGACCTCATGGTCCGGGACGAAGCCCGGGAAATGGTCTACACCCGCGCAGCGATTACCCGCTCGGTTCGCGACACCCTGGACCGCCGCGGCTATGTGGAGGTGGAGACCCCCATCCTGCAGCTCATCCACGGTGGTGCCACGGCCCGCCCGTTCGAGACCCACATGAATGCCTTCGACCAGAAGATGACGCTGCGTATCGCCACCGAGCTCTTCCTCAAGCGCGCCGTGGTTGGCGGAATCGACCGCGTCTACGACATGGGCCGCGTCTTCCGCAACGAAGGCGTCGACTCCACACACAGCCCCGAATTCACCACGTTGGAATGCTACGAGGCGTGGGCGGACCAGTTCGTCATGGCCGAGCGCATGAAGGAAATCATCCTGAACGTCGCCGACGTCGTGGGCACCCGCACCATCCAGACTGACGCCGGAGAGATCGACCTCGACGGCGAATGGGCCTGGGTTGCCGTCTACCCGGGGCTCTCCGAGGCGATCGGCGAAGAGATCACACCGGACACCACCGTGGCGGAACTCCAGGCGATTGCCGCCAAGCACGAGGTCAAGGTGGACCCCAAGTGGGACGCCGAGAAGCTTGTAGTAGAACTGTTCGGCGAGATCGTCGAACCCACCCTGCTCAACCCGACTTTTGTCTACAACTACCCGCCCTCCGCGCAGCCCCTTGCCCGCCCGCATCGGGAGGACGGCCGCCTGATCGAGGCCTGGGACCTCATCATCGGCGGCATGGAACGCGGCACGGCCTTCTCCGAGCTGATCGACCCCGTCATCCAGCGCGAACGCCTCACGGAGCAGTCGCGTCGTTCGGCCGCCGGCGATGTCGAGGCGATGCAGCTGGATGAAGACTTCCTGCGCGCCCTTGAATACGGTGCTCCGCCCATGGGCGGCATCGGCCTAGGCATCGACCGCTTGGTCATGCTGTTCACCGGAGCAGGCATCCGGGAAACCATCCTGTTCCCACTCCTCAAGCCCGAAGGGCACTGACCATGGAATACATTGCCGTTCTTGCACCGTCCGTCGTTGTCGGACTTCTCTTTTGGTTTGCCATGAAGGCTATCTTCAACGCGGACAAATCAGAGCGCCAAGCAGAAGCCCGCGCCCAGGAAGAAGCCGGATTCGGAATTGCCAAGCCGACGGGCGACGGCTCAACGCCTGCCAAATAGCTCTTTCTCCGGCCGCTCCCGAAGATTTAATAGTGTCTTTGACGATCCCTTTGAGGATGCCTTTGGCCGAGCCTTTGACGATGTGCCATCCACTGGACGATAATCTTTAATTAGTAGTCTAGCTATTCTGCATATCCGACCCCTCCAAAAGAGAGTCTTTTCATGGCACAGAAAGTCAAAATTATCCTCGTTGACGACCTGGATGAGGGCTCTGCGGATGAAACTGTCCGCTTTGGCCTTGATGGAGTCAGTTACGAAATGGATCTGTCCAGTGCCAACGCTGCGAAGCTGCGGGACGCTCTTGGGCCATTTGTAGCTAAGGCGCGCAAGACATCGACCGGCCGTGCAACGCGTAGCCGCGTTACTGCAGGGAGAAACCAGGACTCCGCACAGATCCGTCAATGGGCGCGCGAGAACGGTTATACCGTAAACAGCCGTGGCCGCATTCAGGCCGAAATTCAGGAAGCCTACCAGAAGGCCAATTCCTGACACCAAGTATCAATACCCCGGCCCAACGGCCGGGGTATTGTCTTTTAACCGCCCGGTTCGCCGGGATAACGGTGTCCTGCGCCACTATTCCCCGGAAGGCTTGGAGTCGACTGGGCGTATCCGGTAGACAGCCACCACGTTTGCCGGGAAGAACGACGGCGGCCGGCCGGCTCGCGGGGGCGTCGGCGGAAGCGCGGCGTGATCGTGGAAGCCCCGGATTCGGTTTCCGCCGTGGTCCTAGGGTCCACGGACGAGTTGAGTGAACCTATTCCCGGTGCGGCCATGTTTCCCCTGTGGCGAACACGCCCCAAAATTCCAGCGTTGCCACGTAGCATCAAAGTACGTCGTAGCTAGGAGTGTGGCGAAATGTTTGAGAGATTTACGGACCGTGCCCGTCGCGTTGTTGTGCTTGCCCAAGAAGAGGCACGCATGCTCAACCACAACTACATCGGTACCGAGCACATCCTCTTGGGTCTGATCCACGAGGGTGAAGGCGTTGCCGCCAAGGCGCTTGAGTCCCTGAGCATTTCGCTCGATGGCGTCCGCGAGCAGGTACAGGAGATCATCGGCCAGGGCCAGCAAGCCCCGTCCGGTCACATCCCCTTCACCCCGCGCGCCAAAAAGGTGCTTGAGCTCTCGCTCCGCGAAGCCCTGCAGCTCGGCCACAACTACATCGGTACCGAGCACATCCTGCTCGGCCTCATCCGCGAGGGTGAAGGCGTTGCCGCGCAGGTCCTCGTCAAGCTTGGCGCCGACCTCAACCGCGTCCGCCAGCAAGTCATCCAGTTGCTTTCCGGATACCAGGGCAAAGAAACTGCGGGTCCCGGCTCAGGTCCGGGCCAACAGGAAGGCACCCCTGCCGGTTCGGTGGTGCTGGACCAGTTCGGCCGCAACCTTACCCAGGCCGCGCGGGAAAACAAGCTTGATCCTGTGATCGGCCGCGAGCTGGAGATGGAACGCGTCATGCAGGTCCTCTCCCGCCGGACCAAGAACAACCCCGTGCTGATCGGTGAGCCCGGCGTCGGCAAGACCGCCGTCGTCGAAGGCCTCGCCCAGGCGATTGTCCGCGGAGACGTGCCGGAGACCATCAAGGACAAGCAGCTCTACACGCTTGACCTCGGTTCCCTTGTGGCCGGTTCCCGTTACCGTGGTGACTTCGAAGAGCGCCTGAAGAAGGTCCTCAAGGAAATCCGGACCCGCGGCGACATCATCCTCTTCATCGACGAAATCCACACGCTCGTGGGTGCCGGCGCTGCCGAGGGTGCCATCGATGCCGCGTCCATCCTCAAGCCGATGCTGGCCCGAGGTGAACTCCAGACCATCGGGGCCACCACTTTGGACGAGTACCGCAAGCACATTGAGAAAGACGCCGCGTTGGAGCGCCGCTTCCAGCCGATCCAGGTCAAGGAGCCTTCCGTCGCGCACGCGATCGAGATCCTCAAGGGCCTGCGTGACCGTTACGAGGCGCACCACCGGGTGACCATCACCGACGGCGCCCTTGCCTCTGCCGCAACGCTGGCCGAACGCTACATCTCGGACCGCTTCCTGCCGGACAAGGCGATCGACCTGATCGACGAAGCAGGTGCCCGGCTTCGCATCCGTCGCATGACTGCGCCGCCGGAGCTCAAGGCCATGGATGAGCGCATTGCCGAAGTGAAGATGGAGAAGGAATCGGCCATCGACGCCCAGGACTTCGAAGGCGCCGCCTCGCTGCGCGACAAGGAGCAGAAGCTCATTGCCGAGCGTGCCGAGAAGGAACGTAACTGGAAGTCCGGCGGCATGGACGATATTTCCGAGGTAGACGAGGAGCTGATTGCCGAAGTTCTCGCGAATTCCACCGGCATCCCGGTCTTCAAACTCACCGAGGAAGAATCCAGCCGCCTCCTCAAGATGGAAGACGAGCTGCACAAGCGGGTCGTCGGCCAGGACGAGGCCATCCGTGCCCTCTCCCAGGCGATCCGCCGCACACGTGCAGGCCTGAAGGACCCCAAGCGTCCCGGTGGCTCGTTCATCTTCGCCGGCCCCACCGGCGTCGGCAAGACCGAGCTCGCCAAGGCGTTGGCGGAATTCCTCTTCGGTGAAGAGGACGCCCTCATCACGCTGGACATGTCCGAGTACTCCGAGAAGCACACGGTTTCGCGTCTCTTCGGTGCCCCTCCGGGCTACGTCGGCTACGAAGAAGGCGGGCAGCTGACCGAGAAGGTCCGCCGTCGTCCGTTCTCCGTGGTGCTGTTCGACGAAGTGGAGAAGGCTCACGCCGATCTCTTCAACTCGCTGCTGCAGATCCTGGAAGACGGCCGCCTGACCGACTCCCAGGGCCGCGTGGTGGACTTCAAGAACACGGTGATCATCATGACCACCAACCTCGGCACCCGCGACATCTCCAAGAGCGTGGCGACCGGCTTCCAGTCCGGCACGGACACCACCACCGGTTACAACCGGATGCGGGCACGGGTCACCGAAGAGCTCAAGCAGCACTTCCGCCCCGAGTTCCTCAACCGTGTTGACGACGTCGTGGTGTTCCCGCAGCTCACGCAGGACGAGATCATCGAGATCGTGGACCTGTTCGTCACGCGCCTCGAGGGCCGCCTCAAGGACAAGGACATGGGCATCGAGCTCACCACGGCCGCCAAGGTCCTCCTGGCGACCCGGGGCTACGATCCTGCCATGGGTGCCCGGCCGCTGCGCCGGACCATCCAGCGCGAGATCGAGGACCAGCTCTCCGAGAAGATCCTCTTCGGCGAGCTGCACTCCGGTGACATCGTGGTGGTCGACGTGGACGGCGAAGGCGATGACGCCAAGTTCACGTTTGCCGGCAATGCCAAGCCGCGCATCCCGGAAATCGCTCCGAGCGCCTAGTTCCGGTTCCGCCGACTCAAAGGCCCCGCCCGCTCCCGAAAGGAGCGGGCGGGGTTTTTGCGTTCCCCAGGTTCGTAATATCTGAAATAAGTGTTTCACTCTTAGTGAACCTTTTGTGATCTGCGGCACATTGCGTGTTGAATCAGAGCATGGATTCGAATGCCTCAGAGACCCCGAGCACACAACCCGAAACTCCTTTCCACGATCTCGACCACTACCTGGCCATCCCCCGGGTCGGCGGCCTGGCTCTCAGCACGGACGGAAGCCGCCTGGTCACTACGGTGTCCACGCTCAACGCCAAGGGCACTGAGTACGTCACTGCCCTTTGGGAGCTTGATCCAGCGGGAAAGAAGCACGCCCGCCGCATCACACGCAGCGCCAAGGGAGAAACCGGCGCGGTGTTTGCTGCCAACGGTGACCTCTACTTCACCTCAGCCCGGCCCGATCCGGACAGCCCCGAAGCGGATCCCGTGAGCGCGTTGTGGCTCCTGCCTGCCGACGGCGGTGAGGCCCGGGTGGTGCACTCCCGCGCGGGCGGAGTCGGGGGCGTCATGACCGCGTCGGCCGCGGATGCCACTTTCGTGACGGCCTCGGTCCTTGCCGGTTCCACCGATGAGGAAAATGACGAGGAGCGGCGCAAGAGCCGCATGGACAACAAGGTAGCGGCGATTCTGCATACCGGCTACCCGGTCCGCTACTGGGACGCAGATCTGGGGCCGGCCCAGCCAAGGCTGTTCGCCGTGGACAACGGAGATACGGCCGAGTCCGGCAAGCCCGCGACAGTGGACGCTACCGCACCCCTGAAACTGCGCAATCTGACGCCCGACGTCGGCGGCAACCTCCGCAACACCCACGCCGTGGTCAGTCCGGACGGCAAGACGATCTATACGAGCCTGGCCAAGCCGCTCGCGAAGGCCGACACGCGCTTTGTGCTCGCCGCCGTCGATGTCGCTTCCGGCTCGATCAAGGTGCTCCTTGACCATGAGGGAATGAGCTATTTCCCGGGCCCGGTCAGCCCTGACAACAAGATGCTCTCGGTAGTCAGCGAAAGCGACAGTACCCCCGCGCGGGCACCCCAGGTCAAACTCCACCTCTTGAACGTCGGGGCGGGAGAAACCCTTGACCTCGAGCCGCTCGCGCCCGCCTGGGACCGCTGGGGCAGCCCGGCGGCCTGGCTTCCGGACGGGCGCTCGCTCCTCGTCACAGCGGATGACGACGGCGCCGCGCCGGTCTTCCGGGTCGCCGTCGCCGACGGTACCGTCAACCGGGTGACGCAGGACGCGGCCGCGTACACCGACGTCGTGGCTTCCCCGGACGGATTGAGTGCGTTTGCGTTGCGCAGTTCCTATGAATTCCCGGCGGAAGCCGTCCGGATCGACCTCGCCTCGGGCGACGTCGAGCGGCTCCCCGCACCCGCTGAGCGTCCCAGGATCAAAGGCTCGTTGGAGCGGGTCGAGACGAGCGCGGCTGACGGCTCGAGGGTCCCGGCTTACCTCGCGCTCCCGGAAGGCGCATCCGAGGCGAACCCGGCCCCCCTGCTGTTGTGGATCCACGGCGGGCCGTTGGGCTCGTGGAATGCCTGGACCTGGCGATGGAATCCATGGCTGCTCGTATCGAAGGGGTATGCCGTGCTTCTGCCGGACCCGGCACTGTCCACCGGGTACGGCCAGCAATTCATCCAACGCGGCTGGGGCGAATGGGGCAAGGCGCCGTTTACGGACCTCATGTCCATCACCGACGCAGTGGTCCAGCGGTCCGACGTTGACCAGACGCGGACAGCCGCCATGGGTGGGTCATTCGGCGGATACATGGCCAACTGGGTGGCCGGGCAAACGGACCGTTTCAAGGCGATCGTGACGCACGCCAGTTTGTGGGCCATGGACCAGTTCGGGCCCACTACGGACGCTTCGCAGTATTGGCTCAAGGAAATGACCGCAGAGATGGCACTGGACAACTCGCCCCATCTCCATATCGCAAAAATCAAGACGCCCATGCTGGTGATCCACGGCGACAAGGACTACCGGGTGCCGATCGGCGAGGGCCTTCGGCTTTGGTACGAACTTCTTTCCAGCTCCGGGCTGCCCGCCGATGAGAACGGTGAGACCCAGCACCGCTTCCTGTACTTCCCTGACGAGAACCATTGGATCCTGCAGCCGCAGCACGCCAAGGTCTGGTACGGCGTCGTGGAGCACTTCCTGGCCAGGCAGGTACTCGGTCAGGAGATTCCTGTTCCTGAGGACCTGGGGCTTTAGGCGCCTTTCGCCTCGTAGGATTGGGGCTGTGACTTCGACGTTCAGTATCCGCCCTGCCCGCACCGGCGATGTTGCCGCGATCAAGAGGCTTGTAGCGCCACTGGCAGAGCAGCGAATCCTGATGGCCAAAGAGACCGTGGCCTACTACGAGAGCCTTCAGGAGTTCCGGATTGCCGAATCGTCCGACGGCGAGGTGATCGGTTGCGGCGCCTTGCACGTCATGTGGGAGGATCTGGCCGAGGTGCGTACTTTGGCGGCGGACGACAATTGGCGGGGCAAGGGCGTGGGCCACGTCCTTGTCCAGCAACTCCTGGAGGACGCCCGCGCGTTGGGCGTTGCGCGGGTCTTCTGCCTGACGTTCGAAGTGGACTTCTTCAAGCGCCACGGATTCGAAGTCATGGCGGACCAAACCGCCGTCGACCCGCAGGTCTATTCGGAATTGCTGCGTTCCCATGACGAAGGCGTGGCCGAGTTCCTCGATCTCGCCCGCGTGAAGCCCAATACCCTGGGCAACACCCGCATGATCAAGGTCCTTTAGCTCCGAGTTCTTCTCCTCGCCGCCCGGATGTGCTGATGCCAAGTCTTTACGTATATCAACTTGATGGATAAACTAGTTGAGGCTCGGTTGCGGCGGGCCAACCATACTGTGGAGGCGAGAAATGAAGTACCACGTTATGTTTCCGGACTTTTCAGGTTTCCAGATTGAGATGCCGCGTCCTGGCTCCACGCCGGAGTCGCGCAAGCGGGGGACCGGGGGTTGCATGCGGTCCGCGTGCAAGGATCTTTGGCCGGACTCAATGGCCAAAGACGCAACAGCCCAAGACTTCAGCGTCGGTCGTTTGACGGTGGGCGGGCCGCCGCATTGACCGGACGCATGCCGGTAGGTCTTTCAGGAGGGACAGCCATTGGGGGCTGTCCCTTCTGCGTTTCCGGGTTCCGGACTTTCCACATACGGACCATTCCCCTACCGTGCCCGGGGCGCTGGTAGTAGGGTCAAATCACCTACCAGCAACGCCCCAGGAGCGCGCCATGAAAAAGCTCATCAACGATCCCCGCTCGGTGGTGGACGAGTCTGTCGAGGGTTTCGGCATGGCCCATGCCGATCTCGTGGACGTCCACACGGACCCCATTTTCGTCGTTCGAAAAGGAGCGCCCGTAGCCGGCAAAGTGGCGCTTGTGTCGGGAGGAGGGAGCGGCCACGAGCCGCTCCATGCCGGCTTTGTGGGGCACGGAATGCTCGACGCCGCCGTGCCGGGTGCCGTCTTCACCTCGCCCACGCCTGACCAGATCATTCCGGCTACCGCGGCAGTCGATTCAGGAGCCGGCGTCATACACATCGTGAAGAACTACACCGGCGACGTGCTGAACTTCGAGACCGCGGCAGAGATGGCCCAGGCTGAAGGAATCAGCGTCCGCTCGGTTCTCGTCAACGACGACGTCGCAGTGGAGGATTCGCTGTACACGGCAGGCCGTCGCGGCGTGGGTGGCACCGTGTTGGTCGAAAAGATTGCCGGCGCCGCAGCGGAGCGTGGGGATTCCCTGGAAGCTGTCGCGGGTGTAGCGGAGGGAGTCGTCCGCAACGTACGCACCATGGGCGTCGCCTTGTCCGGCTGCACTGTGCCGCATGCCGGGGTGCCCAGCTTTGAGCTTGCGGAGGACGAAATCGAAATCGGCATAGGCATTCACGGTGAACCCGGCAGGCATCGGATCGCCATGGAGGGCGCCGACGCCATCACCAGCCGCCTCTTGGACCCTGTCCTGGAAGACCTCGGGATCAAGGCCGGTGAAGAAGTGCTGCTGTTCGTCAACGGCATGGGCGGTACGCCCCTCAGCGAGCTGTACATTGTCTACCGCCGGGCGGCCCAGATCCTCGCGGAAAGAGGAGCCAAAGTGGAACGCTCACTGGTGGGCAACTATGTCACTTCGCTCGAGATGCAGGGCTGCTCCATCTCGGTACTGCGTCTTGATGACGAACTCACCGCACTCTGGGACGCACCCGTCCACACTCCGGCCCTGCGTTGGGGGATGTGACAGTGGGCCTGGGGGTCGAATGGGCGGTCCAATGGTTGACACTCTCCGCTCGGCTCATGTCCGAGCACCGGGAGGAATTGATTGCCTTGGACCGTGCGATAGGAGACTCCGACCACGGCGAAAACATGGACCGGGGATTCCAGGCCGTCATGGAGAAACTTGCCCAGACTCCACCGGAGACACCCGGTGCAGCACTCAAGCTGGCCGCGATGGCCCTGATGTCCAAGGTGGGCGGGGCAGCCGGACCGCTGTATGGAACCGCGTATCTTCGGGCGGCCACGGCGCTGGGAGAAAGCGCGGACGTTGACGCAGCGGCGCTCGCCGGAGCACTGACTGCGGCACGGGACGGAATCGTTGCCAGGGGCAAGGCGGAGTTGGGCGACAAAACCATGGTGGATGCCTGGTCTCCGGCTGTGGAAGCGGCGGACGAGGTCCTGGTGGCCGGTGGAGATGCTGTGGCGGTGCTGGCTGCGGCGGCCGAAGCCGCCGAGGTTGGGGCCGTCACGACTGATCCGTTGGTAGCCCGCAAAGGTCGCGCCAGTTACCTCGGTGAACGCAGCGCCGGTCACCGCGATCCCGGGGCTGCGTCTTCTGCCCTGTTGTTGCGCGCAGCCGCTACCGCTGCGGGATTCCCCGAAGGGGCCGCTGAATGACGGTGGGCTTGGTGGTGGTCTCGCACAGCCGGAAGATCGCGGAAGGTGCCGTGGAATTGGCCGCTCAGATGGCCCCCGATGTGAGGTTCTACGGCGTCGGCGGCACGGATGATGGCCGGATTGGCACGGACCTGGAAAAAACGATCGCCGCATTCGAGGCAGGACTTGGGGACGCCGCAGGCGATGGCGTGGTGGTTCTGACGGACCTTGGTTCCGCGGTCATGACGGCAGAATCAGCGGCGGAGTTCTGCAGCGAGCCGGACAAAGTCCACATTGCCGACGCTCCCTTGGTGGAGGGCCTGGTCGCCGCCGCCGTGGCCACCCAGGGTGGCGCCTTGGCGGCCGCAGTGAAGGCCGCCGCGGAGGCGGTTCGATTCGGTCCGGAGCCCGCTTTTGATGGCGCGGCGTCCGCTGAATCCCAAGGCAGGGGCGAGCCGGCGGAAAGCGGCGAGTTCGAGCTCATCAACCCCATGGGAATGCATGCCAGGCCTGCGGCGAAAATTGCGGGCGGACTCGCCGGCCTGGATGTCGAGGCAACCGTAAACGGCGTCGATGGCACCTCCATTATGGAACTCATGAGCCTCGCCGTGGGAAAGGGCGGCAAGCTCAGAGTCGAGGCTTGGGGCAAAGATTCATCGAAGGCCGTGGACTACGTCAGGCGGCTGGTGGAACAGGGATTCGGCGAGATCTGACGCCGCGGAGAGATTTGGTGCGGCGCCGGGATCTCGCCGCACGCGGCCTTTGGGTTCAGGACTGCCGCAGACCGTGGGCATCGAGCAAGAGGCTTGCCGTGATGGTGGTCTGGCACTGCTCGCCCCACGGTTTGGCGCTTATGGGCGTGAAGTTGAGTGTCCTGACCGGCAAGGTCCCGCCGTTTGTGTCGGCGCCGGTCACTTCGGCATCGATGGGTGAGGACGTCAGTGTTCCCATGTTCAGGAAGCCGTAGCGGGTGCCGTCCGGTGACGCGACGGCAGAGCATGACCCGTCGGGTTCAGGGCCGCAGGATTGAGGCACCGACGCGCTGCCCGGGCGCAAATCCAAGTCGGCCTCGCGGCATTTCCCGTCTTGGCACGCCTTCAAATGGACGGTTTTGATGGTTGGCGCGTATTCTGCCGTGATTGTCAGGGACACCACGGGGGCCATCGCAATTGCCGGACAAACGGTGACTTGAGGTTCGCATCCCGACCAGAGCGCCGCCGTCGTGGTCAATGCAATGGCGGCCCACAACCTGCGCATAATTGAGAATAATCCCGCAGCCGGGGCCCGGAACGGGATGCCGGCAACTGGCAGGCACATCGTTACCGACATCTACGGATCGTTGCGGCTCCGCGACCTCAAGCCCAAGTCACGGCCGGTTCGGCAGGGTTTTCTGCTGAGCGCAGGGAATAAGCCGGCCGCAAAGAATAGGGTTCTTTGCATGACTCTACCCTCGGATGTGCATGCCACTTGCGCCGCCTACAACACGGTAGCTGCCGATTACGCTGAACTCCTGCGCAACGAACTCGACACCAAACCCTTTGACCGGGCCATGCTCGGCACGTTTGCCGAGCTCGTGCAGTCCTCTGGAGGCGGGACGGTTGCCGACCTCGGTTGCGGCCCCGGACGGATTACGGCGCACCTGGACTCCCTCGGCTTGGCGGCTTTCGGCGTCGACCTGTCGCCGGTGATGGTGGCAGTAGCCCGCAAGGACCACCCCAGACTGCGGTTTGATGAAGGGTCGATTGAGGCCCTGGAGTTGGCGGACAGCACCTTGGGTGGCATCGTCGCTTGGTATTCGATCATCCATACGCCGCCGGCCCGTTTGCCGGGGGTGTTCGCCGAATTCCACCGGACCCTCCTGGCCGGCGGCTTGCTGCTGCTCGCGTTCCAGGCCGGCGACGAGCCCAGGCACCTGGGCTTCGCGTATGGCCACGAGATCGACCTCGATGCCTACCGCTTGCCGCCTGAACGCATCACGGAACTCCTCCTTCAAGCCGGCTTTGTTGTCGAAGCGCAGCTTCTCCGTGAACCGGACGACAGGTACGAGAAAACCCGGCAGGCGTATCTTTTAGCCCGTAAGCCAGCGCGCAAACCGGCCGCGTCGTGAAGGAAGCACCGTGACGGAGACAGCGCAAACGCAAGCCTAGGCCGGGAGCCGCAGCCCGCCGTCGTGCATCTCGGCCAAGCCGTCGCGCAGGAGCCCCTCGAGAGCCCGTTCCAGCTGCTCCGGGGCCGAATTCAAGCGATGCAGGGCAGCCAGCGGTACGGCCGCGCCATCGGCGGCGAAACCGAGGTCGGCCGCGGGGCGTTCGAACAGTTCCGGGGCTACCGGCGAATCGGCCACGCGCAAGACGGCCATGACGGCACCCCGCAGCTGCCGGTCTGTGCCGTGCCACGCCTGGCCTTTGGGCGTGTACGTCGGCGGCGGTTCACCTGCGGCAAGCCACCCGCAGGAATCGCGGACAGGGCAGTCTGAGCACTTGGGGGAGCGGGCGGTGCACACCAGCGCTCCGAGTTCCATGACGGAAGCGTTCCAGCGGACGGAGAGCTCGACGTCGTCGGGCATGAGTGATTCGGCGAGGCGCATCTCCGACGCGGTGAGCGACGGTGCCGGCAGCGCAAGTCCCGAAACGAGCCGGGCATGCACTCGCCGGATGTTCGTGTCCACCACGGTTTCGCGGCGCCCGAACGCAAAAGCAGCCACGGCCGCGGCCGTATAGTCGCCGACGCCCGGAAGGCTCAACAGCGATGCGTGCGTGTCCGGCACCCTGCCGCCATGCTGTTCCACGATCGCGACGGCGGCCGCGTGGAGCCTGAGCGCACGGCGGGGATAACCGAGCCTGCCCCAATGTCGCACGGCCTCGCCTGCGGGTTGCGTTGCGAGATCCGCAGGTTCCGGCCAGCGTTCCATCCAGTCTTCCCACACCGGCAGGACGCGAACCACCGGAGTCTGTTGCAGCATCACCTCGCTGACCAGGATTCCCCACGGGCTGCAGTCGGGTGATCTCCACGGCAATACGCGGGCCACCTCGGAGAACCAGCGGTCCATGGACCGGTGCAAGTCCGTGAGGTGATGGGTGCCGGCAAGTTCAGCGGCGCCTGGCAGTGACATGGAGATCCTTGCTGCGGTTCGTGGCGGGCCCTGTTGGCGGCCGATTCCTGCCATCCACTGTAGTGGAGCCAGCCGGGAATGACGTAGGTCATACTGGCTCCGATCAGGCCCGGGCGGCGTGGTGCGGCGTCATCCCGGCCTTGCGTTGCCTAGCCTAGAAGCATGGTCAACAAGGGCAAGCAACCGCCGAGGGCGCGCACGTCGCCGTCGGCAAAAAGCCCTGCCCGGACCGCAGGCGCGAACCGTTCGACGAATGGGACCCGGCCCCAAAGGCGACGGACGAGCCCTGCCGTCTACCGGCGTCGGAGGCTGGTTGTTTTCGGGGCCCTCCTGGTGGTCCTGGCGATGCTCGTGGCCGGGGTCGTTGCTATGAGTTCCTCCCTTGCAGGCAAGGCTGATCCCGGCGCAGCCCAGACCCAAGCGGTCGGAGCCGCTCCTGCGAGCCAGACCCCTTCGACGGATCCCATCGCGGCCACCACAACGCCTACGGCCACGCCGGTGTGCGACCTCAATCTGGTGACGGTAACGGCGTCCACGGACCAGCCTGCCTATGCGGCCGGGCAGAACCCCGTGCTGAGCATGAAGATCACCAACGGCGGGGCGGCACCGTGCCAGGTCAACGTCGGCACGTCCCAGATGGAGTTCCTGGTGATGAGCGGCGAGGACCGGATTTTCTCCTCCAAGGACTGCCAAGCGAAGGGCGATGACCTCGTCAAGCAGATCGATCCGGGCAAGAGCGAGGTCGCCAACTTCCCGTGGCAGCGTAACCGGACGACGGAGGGCTGTGGTGTAATTTCGGCCAAGCCTGCCACCGGTACCTACACCTTCAAGGCCGTACTGGGAAACAAGGCCAGCACCAAAGCGGTCTTCCAGCTTGGCTAGAGGAACCGGTCCAGCAGGCTGGCTTCGGCCATGCGGCTGAGCCCTTCGCGGACGGTCCGGGCGCGCTGGTCGCCGATGCCGTCCACGGTCATCAGATCGTCGATAGTGGCGGCCATAAGGTACTGGAGTCCGCCGAAGTGCTCCACCAAGCGGTCGGCCACGGCTTTCGGAACCGACTTCAGCCCGGACAAGAGACGGTAGCCGCGCGGCTGCACACCGGCGTCGAGCACGTCCATGCCACCGGCGAAACCGATGATCCCGGCGATCTTGCCCAGATCAATCAGCTCTGCCGGGCCAAGATCCAGAAGGGCCTGCACCGCGCCGTCGATGTCCTCCGGCGAGGCGTCGGCACCGGCGTAGTCCCGGATGATCACGTCGCTGCCCGGGCCGCGGCCGGTGGTGAGCTCTTCCAACTGCAGCGAGAGCAACCTGCCGTCCTCACCCAGCTCCAGGACATACTGTGCGATTTCCTCGGCGATACGCCGGACCATTTCCTGGCGCTGGAGGGTGACAGCCACATCCCGGACGGTGACCATGGCCTCGATTTCGAGGGCCGACAGGGCGCTGGTGACCTGGTCCAAGCGGGCGCTGTAGCGTTCGAGGGTTGCGAGAGCCTGGTTGGCGCGGGCGAGGACCTTCTCTGAGCCCTCCAGCACGTGCCGCAGCCCGTTGACGTAGAGGGCGATGATCTGCATGGACTGGCTGACCGAAATCACCGGAACTCCGGTCTGGATGGCCACGCGCTCGGCAGTCCTGTGACGCGTTCCTGATTCCTGGGTCTCGATGCTGGAGTCCGGCACAAGCTGCACTGCGGCACGAAGGATGTTCCCGGCGTCCTTGTCGCAGATGATGGCACCGTCCATCTTGGCTAGCTCACGCAGCCGGGTCGGGGAGAAATCGATGCCGATTTCAAAGCCGCCGGAACAGATGGACTCGATGGTCCGGTCCGTTCCCAGCACAATCAGGGCGCCGGTGCGCCCACGGAGGATGCGTTCCAAGCCGTCCCGCAACGGTGTTCCGGGGGCCACCCTGCCCAGAGTCGCCTTGAGCGAATCTTCGGGGCTCCGAGCCATAGGTGTTCCCTTCAAAGGTGCAGGCAGGCGCGCCCGCAATTGTGCCGGTTTTCAGCAATGAGTCGGCGGGACCAAAATGCCAGGTTTCCCGCAAGCTCAATGATAGAGGTATAGACCGGCAACAACCGCACGGGCAAGCCTTAAAGTGCCCCAAAGAAGGTCATGTGGCGAGTGCTTCGAAACGCGTTCGACGGCGGCCGCCAGACCGCCACTTTCAGCCCGGTCCCGGGGGCCCTCAGCTCGGTCCCCGGGACCCTCAGGGAGCCGTCCGAAGGCGCGCGAGTCGCTCAAGGTCGCGTCGCACACTCTGCAGCGCGGCTTCCCGGGCGGCAGCCCTTCCGGTGTCCGGATGCGTTTGCCTCGCAGGAGAGTGGATTCCACCTGCGCTTGCGTCCGGGCGGTGTCCTTGCCGGGGCCAGCTCCTGGCCGCGGCGGAGTTCGCTTCCGTAAACCCCGCAGGGTTCGCCGCGAAGTTCGCCGCAGGGTTCGCCGCGAAGTTCGCAACGGGGGAGGGGCCGAGGGGATCGTAGAACAAGTCATTCCCTGGTTTCATTGATGCCCAGTTCCTTTCATGCCATCGTCGGCTGCTCGGGTGTTTTCCTGGCGGATGGCTCCAATCGAGGGCCGGAGTGTCCGCCACTGATTCAAACTATCGGCAAGTGATTTCGGAGGTTTGTGCACCTCGTTTCGATCCTGTTAAGCGGGGGCCCCGGGACCCTGCCTCCGGCGGGGTCCCGGGCTGCGATAAACTTGATATCTTGGCTGGCGCGCAAATCGTGCGTCTCCCTGAGTTGGCCCCCGGCCGGCACGGGGCCCGTATCCAGCCTCCATTCCACGTTTGGCCCGTCGTTCCAGTGCGGGTAACGCCCAGATCGCAGCGAAAGTAGCACCGTGTCCCAAGAAGTCCTGAGCCCCGCCCGAGTCCAGGAAATTCACCATGAGGCCTCCCGGCGTCGGACTTTCGCGGTCATTTCGCACCCTGACGCCGGCAAGTCCACGCTCACGGAAGCCCTCGCCCTGCACGCCAAGGTCATCGGCACCGCCGGCGCGTCGAGCGGCAAGGCCAACCGCAAGGAAACTGTTTCCGACTGGATGCAGATGGAAAAGGACCGCGGTATTTCCATCAGCTCCGCGGCATTGCAGTTCTCCTACCGGGACACCGTGATCAACCTGCTGGACACCCCGGGCCACGCCGACTTCTCCGAGGACACCTACCGCGTCCTGGCTGCCGTCGACTGCGCAGTGATGCTTGTGGACGCCGCCAAGGGACTGGAAACGCAGACCATGAAGCTCTTCGAGGTCTGCAAGCAGCGGAACCTGCCCATCATCACGGTCATCAACAAATGGGACCGCCCGGGCCTGGACGCCCTCGCGCTGATTGATGAGATCACGGAACGCACCGGACTCCAGCCCATGCCCTTGACGTGGGCCGTCGGCATTTCGGGCGACTTCCGCGGAGTCTGGGACCTTCGCAATGACCGCTTCGCACGGTTCGCGCGCAACAACGCCGGCGCCAACATCGCCATCACCGAGTACTTCACTCCGGAAGAAGCAGCCGAAACCCAGGGCAACAACTGGAGCGACGCCGTCGACGAAGCCGGACTCGTGATCGAATCAAACCTCGAGTTCAACGTGGAGCGCTTCCACGCCGGAACGGCGACACCCATTCTCTTCAGCTCGGCGGCATTGAACTTCGGCGTCAAGGAGATCTTGGATGCCCTGGTGGATTTCGCGCCCCCGGCCGCACCCCGCCCGGACGTCGACGGCGAGCCCCGTTCCGTTGATGCTCCCTTTGCCGGGTTCGTCTTCAAGGTCCAGGCCGGCATGAACAAGGCCCACCGCGACCACGTTGCGTTCATCCGCGTGTGCTCCGGTGTCTTTGAGCGCGGCATGGTTGTCACGCAGACCCGCACCGGCAAGTCCTTCGCCACCAAGTACGCCCAGCAGGTGTTCGGGCGCGAACGCGAAGTCATCGACGAGGCCTACCCGGGCGACGTCGTTGGCCTGGTCAACGCGTCCTCACTCCGTGTAGGGGACAGTCTGTTCCTGGACGAACCGGTGGAATTCCCCGCCATTCCGCTCTTTGCCCCCGAGCATTTCCAGGTGGCCAGGTCCCAGGACCCCAGCCGCTTCAAGCAGTTCCGCCGCGGCATTGAGCAGCTTGAGCACGAGGGCGTCATCCAGGTGCTCCGTTCCGACGTGCGAGGCGACCAGGCACCCGTGCTCGCCGCCGTCGGGCCTATGCAGTTCGAAGTGGTTGAAGACCGCATGGCCCACGACTTCAACGCCCCGATGCGCTTGGAGCGCCTGCCGTACTCGATGGCAAGGATCTCGACGGCGGAGGCCATGCCGGCGCTCGCCAACGTCCCGGGCGCTGAGGTGCTGCTGAGGTCCGACGGCGAATACCTCGCGTTGTTCAACGACGTCTGGGCTCTGCGCCGGATCGAGAAGAACCACCCGAAGCTCACGCTGGTCCCGATCGGCACGCACAACCCCGCGAAATAGTCCTCCAAAGTCGAAGCAATCCGCTGGACATGCCCCTCGTAGCAGTCGAGGGCTGGACATAATGCTGTTATGTCCAATCCTTGGTTCGAGCAGGGGGCATGTCCGGTGGGGGACGTGGGCTTGGGGGAGTGGTCAGTAGCTCACTTGGCGTTCGAGCTTGTTTCCCAGCCCCAGCATGGCGAGGCTCACCACGAGGAATCCCACGGAGATCGCCACTGCGAAAACCGCCACTCCGCCCCAACCGCCTGCGCGCATAGGGTCGATGAACCAATAGGCGTACCAGTTGACGAAAGAGCCGCGGATCAGGCTGTAGACGAAGTAGGCAACCGGGTAGAGCAGCCAGTACCAGAGGTGCTTGATGGTCAGCTTGGAGCGCGGAGGCTGGAACAGCCAATCGGCCACCATGACAACCGGCATGAGGTAGTGGACCACGAAGTTGACCCAGGGGAGCAGGGAGCCGAGGTCCTGTCCCGCGAGGAGTGCGCCGAAGACGAGTCCCAGCACGGCCCGACACTCCGAGGCCAACCCGGCTGCTAGGTGATCAGCAACTCCAAGGCCTCGGCCAGGTGTGCCACTTCGCGGACCGAGAACCCCTCCGGGACAGGTCCCGGTCCGTTGGGACTCGCGGGCACCACGGCGTGGGTGAATCCAAGCCGCTGCGCCTCGTGGATGCGCTGGTTGATCCCGGGAACGGGGCGGACCTCGCCGGCCAGGCCAACCTCGCCGAAGGCAATGAGCCTCTGAGGCAGTGCCTTGCGCGCCTTCGCCGAGGCCACGGCAAGCGCCACCGCCAGGTCGGTGGCCGGTTCGCTCAATTTCACCCCTCCGACAGTGGCCACGTAGGAGTCGTCCTTGTGCAGGATGCACCCGGCCCGTTGTTGGAGGACGGCAAGGAGCATGGCGACGCGCGAGCTGTCCAGGCCGCTCGTGGCCCTGCGCGGCTGTGAGCTGGTGCTTTCGGCGAGGAGCGACTGCACCTCGGCCAGCAGCGGACGCCGGCCTTCCATGGTCACGGTGATGCAGGTGCCGGACACCGGCTCGCGTGTCCGCGATACAAAAAGCCCGCTCGGATCGGCGAGGCCTTCGATGCCGGTTTCATTCAGGTCGAAACAGCCGACATCGTCCGTGGCCCCGTAGCGGTTCTTGACCGCTCGCAACAAGCGCAAGCGCGAATGGCGCTCGCCTTCGAACTGGCACACAACGTCCACCAAGTGTTCCAGGAGACGCGGACCGGCAATGGAGCCGTCCTTCGTCACGTGGCCGACCAGAAGGGTGGTCATGTTGCGGCGCTTCGCGGCGGCGATGATCGATGCCGCGACTTCCCGGACCTGAGACACGCCGCCCGCGCTGCCTTCGACATCGGCGCTGCTGAGGGTCTGTACCGAGTCCACAATCAGCAGCTTCGGCTCGAGCTTCTCCACTTGCCCCAGCGCCTGCCCGAGGTCTGTTTCCGCCGACAGATAGAGGGTATGCGCGACCGCGTCAATGCGCTCCGCGCGGAGTTTGACCTGGGCCGCAGACTCCTCGCCCGTGACGTACAAGACGTCCTGGCCCGTCCGGGCGAACTTCGCAGCGACATCCAGCAGAAGGGTGGATTTCCCGACGCCGGGTTCCCCGGCGAGCAGGATCACCGCGCCGGGAACCAGCCCTCCGCCCAGGACGCGGTCCAGTTCGTCGACGCCGGTGGGCAGGAAAGCGGCCGTGGTCCCGTCTACCTCGGCAATCCGGCGGGCCGGCTCGAAAACTGTTGTTGCCGCCGTCGTACGCGCTACGGTGGCTCCGGTTTCCTCCACGGTGCCCCACGCCTGGCACTCACCGCAGCGGCCCACCCACTTGACCGTGGTCCACCCGCATTCGGCACATTTGTACGCGGGTGTCTTGGAGGTGCGTGAGGTCTTGGAAGCCATGCGTACAAGGCTAGTGGAGGGGTAGGACAGTCAGGTGCGACTCACTGCAAGGGAGGAAGCACGTCGCGGGCTTCCCGGGGGTCCATACCCGCGGCTTCGAGTAGATCCACCATGAGCGGGCGGAAGAGCATCACGACTGTTTCGCCCTCGAGCTTCTGGACGTGCAGCATTTTGGGGTGCAGCCGGGTGGCAATGTCGGCCAAGTCCTGCCGCGCACCGCGCAGGTGGGCGCGGCGGGCGCCGTCGTGCACTTCCGCGAGCCCGAGCGACAGCTCCTCGACGGCGGCAGAAGTGTCCTGCAGAACCTCCGAAATGCTGTCCGTCGCCTCGTCCGTCAATGCTGCATGGTTGATGGCGCTCGTGAGCCTCCGCGCGAACACCCGTCCGTTGCGAAGGGCGAGGTCGATGGAATCCAGCGATTCCTCCAGCATGGTCAGCTCGTCGCGGTGCCGACGGTACGCCGGGGCGAGCGTGGCCACCTCACCGGACGCCTTGAGGGATTGGCGCATCCGGTCCACGAGGGGCTGGCAATTCCGTCCCCGGATGAGGGCGTGCCAGGCCTGGGTCGAGTCGCTGTTGATCAATGCGTCGGCACACTCACGGAGGACCTCCGAGAGTTCGTGCAGGAGCTTGCGGACGTCCTGGCGCGGCTCCCGGCGCGGGTCCTTGGGGACCAGCATGGTGACGAGGAGCGCGAAAACCCCGCCCACGACGGCGTCGATGCTCCGGGTGAAAGGCCCCCCGGCCGGCGCGGGCAGCAAGACCACGAGCAGCGACTGCAGGCCGAGTTGGGTGGTGAAAATGGAGCCACCGTCCAGGAAACGTGCCAACAGGATGGAGAAAAGAAGGACGACGGCGGCCTGCCAGATCCCCGAACCCAGCCAGTGGAGGAGCAGATCACCGACGACGATCCCGAGGGTGCAGCCAAACCCGACTTCCACAACCCGGCGAAGCCGTGGATCCCGCGAGAAGCCGAGCGCGATCAGTGACGAGGTCGCGGCGAAAAGGGGTCCCGAGTGCCCCAGGATATATTCAGCGAACGCGTAGGCGCCTACGGCGCACACGGTCATCTGGACGGCCGGAACCAACGAGTTCCGGCTGCGGATGAAGCCGGTGCGCAGCCGCGCCCGCAGGAATTTCTTGCTTGCTGAAAGTCCTTGGGGGGCGGTCATGGTTCAAGTCTATTCAGCAGCGGCTGACGGAGTGGGGCTCACTGAGGGAACCGTAAAGTGAGGGGCGTCACTTAATCCCTCATGACACGCCAAGCGCAAGTGCGACGCTGCACTTGTAAGCCAATGGTCCACAGTCGTTCACCTTCTGTTCACTTTGGACCGCCGATCCCGTTACCTGTGGCTCCTACCGTCAATAAAGGTACAAACACGTACGCAAATCTTTCGTATGCCGACTTTCTCCCTCGGCACGCATCAGAGAATCCCTGGAAGGGGTACATCCCAGTGAAGGCAACTCGCTTCGGCCGCAACGCGGCAATCGCGGTCCTCGCAGTCGGCGCCCTTGCGCTGACCGCTTGTGGTTCAGACAACGCAACTGGCGCCACACCGGCAGCCACCCCGAGCGCCGCAGCCGTCAAGGTCACCGGCACCCTGACCGGTATCGGTTCCTCGGCGCAGGGCGCCGCAATGGACGCTTGGAAGACCAACTTCGCTTCCGCGAACCCGGGTGCCACGGTCCAGTACTCCCCGGACGGCTCGGGCGCGGGCCGTAAGGCCATCCTCGACGGCTCCGCACAGTTCGCAGGCTCTGACGCCTACCTGACTGACGCCGAGCTGGCCAGCTCCAAGACCAAGTGCGGCACCGACGGTGCCATCAACATCCCGGTCTACATCTCCCCGATCGCCGTTGCCTTCAACATTCCGAACGTCAAGGACTTGAAGTTCGACGCCGACACCGTTGCGAAGATCTTCCGCGGCCAGATCACCAACTGGAACGACCCGGCAATCGCCGCCCTGAACGCAGGCGTCACGCTTCCGGACCTCAAGGTCACCCCGGTCAACCGCTCTGACGACTCCGGCACCACCCAGAACTTCACGGACTACCTGGCATCTGCTGCTCCCTCGGTCTGGACCGACAAGGCTGCTGGCCTGTGGCCTGCATCCTTGAAGGGCGAGAACGCCAAGGGCACCTCCGGCGTCGTCAAGACCGTCACCGACACCCCGGGTGCCGTGACCTACGCTGACGACTCCGCAGTCTCCGGCAAGCTCGGCACCGCAGAGATCAAGGTTGGCTCGGACTTCGTCAAGATCTCCCCGGCCGCTGCTGCGAAGGCTGTTGAACTGGGCAAGGCCGTTGCCGGCCGCCCGACCGGCGACCTTTCCATCAAGCTCGACCGCACCACCACGGATTCCTCGGCCTACCCGGTAGTCCTGGTTTCCTACCACGTCGTCTGCACCACCTACGACAAGCAGGCAACCGCTGACCTGGTCAAGGCATTCGAGAGCTACGTAGTCTCCGACGCCGGCCAGCAGGCTGCTGCCGGCTCCGCCAAGTCCGCTCCGCTCTCCAAGGCGCTGCAGGACAAGGCAAAGGCCGCTCTTGACTCCATCAAGGCCAAGGCCTAGGGACCACAATGGAGTAGTGGTGCTGCGGACCGCGGCGCCACTACCCTGGATATCAAGGTTCCCCGTCCCGCGCTGGTGAAACATCACCGACGGGGCGGGGAACTTGGCCATTTTTGAGTGAATCTGAAGGATCGTGAAGTGACCACCAACTCCTTGACCACTTCCCAAGGTGCCGGACGCGCTGGGGACAAGGTCTTCTCCGGAGCCACCCTGGCCGCAGGATGCCTGATCCTCGTGGTTCTCTTCGGCGTCGCACTTTTCCTTGTAGTCCAGGCCATTCCGGCGCTTGTGGCCCCACCCGCGGACATCCAGGGCGGCCACGGCTTCTTCGCCTACATCGGGCCGATCGTGGTGGGAACCCTGATTGCCGCCGCCATCGCGCTTGTGATCGCTACTCCCGTAGCCATCGGCGTCGCGCTGTTCATCTCGCACTACGCGCCCCGCAGGCTCGCCTCGGGCCTTGGCTACGTGGTGGACCTTCTCGCTGCCATTCCTTCTGTGGTCTACGGCGCATGGGGCGCGGCATTCCTTGCCCCCCAGATTTCGCCCGCCTACGGCTGGCTCGCCACCAACATGGGCTGGTTGCCGATTTTCCAGGGCCCGGCCTCCGCTACCGGCAAGACCATCCTGACCGCGAGCATCGTCCTCTCCGTCATGGTTTTGCCGATCATCACTTCCCTGTCGCGTGAAATCTTCCTGCAGACCCCGAAGCTCCACGAGGAAGCCGCCCTGGCCCTCGGCGCGACCCGCTGGGAAATGATCAAGATGGCTGTCTTGCCGTTCGGCCGCCCGGGTATCGTGAGCGCCATCATGCTGGGCCTCGGCCGCGCACTTGGCGAGACCATGGCCGTCGCGCTGGTCCTGTCCTCCGGCGTCCTGACCGCAAGCCTGATCCAGACCGGCAACCAGACCATCGCCGCGGAAATCGCCTTGAACTTCCCTGAAGCCAGCGGACTCAAGGTCAGCACGTTGATCGCGGCCGGCTTGGTATTGTTCGTCATCACCCTGGGTGTCAACATGATTGCACGCTGGATCATCTCCAGGCACAAAGAATTCTCGGGAGCCAACTAATGACTGTCACAGCCCCCGTGGCGCGCAAACGCTCCGCACTGACCAAGGGCCAGTTGCCCGCTTTCGCGCCGTACGTCGTCCTGGCCGTCGCCCTGGTGCTCGGCGCAGCGATCCTTGCACTGATCGGCTTCAACGCCTTCGGCTGGGGCCTCGTCTCCGCCATCCTCTTCGCGATCGGCCTGGTCGGCTGGAGCGCCGCCGTCGAAGGCGGCCGCAAGGCGAGCGACAAGCTTGCCACGTGCCTGATCGTCGGCTCTTTCCTTGTGGCGCTGCTGCCCCTGATTTCGGTGATCTGGACCGTCCTCGTGAACGGCATCCCGGGCATCATCACCCCCGGCTTCCTGACGACTTCCATGAACGGCGTCACGGGTTCCCTCGACAACAAGAGCGTCGATGAAGGCACGAAGGTCCTCGGCGGCATCTACCACGCGCTCCTGGGCACCGTGCAGATCACCTTGCTTGCCACTGTCATCTCGGTTCCGGTGGGCTTGCTGACCGCAATCTACTTGGTGGAATACGGCAACGACCGGGCCCTCGCCCGTGCCATCACGTTCTTCGTCGACGTCATGACCGGCATCCCGTCGATCGTGGCAGGTCTTTTTTCCGCAGCCTTCTTCTTCGCCGTGGTCGGCCCGGGCACCAAGACCGGTGCGGTTGCCGCCGTCGCGCTTTCAGTTCTGATGATCCCGGTGGTGGTTCGCTCCAGCGAGGAAATGCTCAAGATCGTCCCGAACGAGCTCCGTGAGGCGGCTTACGCGCTGGGTGTCCGCAAGTGGCGCACCATCATCAAGGTAGTCATCCCGACCGCGATTTCCGGCATCGCGTCCGGCGTCACCTTGGCGATCGCCCGTGTGATTGGCGAGACGGCTCCGATCCTGGTCACCGCCGGTTTCGCGACCACCATCAACAACAACGTGTTCGGCGGCTGGATGGCTTCGCTGCCGACGTTCATCTACACGCAGATCCTGAACCCGACCTCGCCGTCCAACCCGGACCCGTCGAGCCAGCGGGCATGGGGTGCCGCGCTGGTCCTGATCATCCTGGTGATGCTCCTGAACCTCGGCGCCAGGCTGATCGCCCGGATCTTCGCCCCCAAGGCCGGCCGTTGAGCCACAAGGCCACCAGCAAACTTCCAACCACAGCACCGAAGGAACACCATGTCTAAGCGGATCGACGTCAAGGATCTGAACGTCTACTACGGCAGCTTCCTCGCCGTTGAAGGCGTCAACATCAACATTGAAGCCAAATCGGTCACGGCATTCATCGGCCCGTCCGGTTGCGGCAAGTCCACCTTCCTGCGCACGCTGAACCGCATGCACGAAGTGCTGCCCGGTGCGCGCGTTGAAGGCGAAGTCCTGCTTGACGGCGACAACCTCTACGGACCCGGCGTGGACCCCGTGACGGTCCGCACCCAGGTTGGCATGGTCTTCCAGCGGCCCAACCCGTTCCCCACCATGTCCATCCGCGACAACGTGCTGGCCGGCGTGAAGCTGAACAACAGGAGAATCAGCAAGGGTGCGGCCGAGGCGCTCGTGGAGAAGTCCCTGCGCGGCGCCAACCTGTGGAACGAGGTCAAGGACCGCCTCGAGAAGCCGGGCTCCGGACTCTCCGGTGGCCAGCAGCAGCGGCTCTGCATTGCCCGTGCCATCGCCGTGGAACCGCAGGTCATCCTCATGGACGAGCCCTGCTCCGCGCTGGACCCCATCTCCACTTTGGCCGTCGAAGACCTCATCAATGAGCTCAAGGACGAGTACACCGTGGTGATCGTGACGCACAACATGCAGCAGGCCGCACGCGTTTCCGACAAGACCGCGTTCTTCAACATCGCGGGCACCGGCAAGCCGGGCAAGCTCATCGAGTTCGCGGATACCACCACGATCTTCAACAACCCGTCCCAGAAGGCCACGGAAGACTACGTCTCCGGCCGGTTCGGGTAAGTCCCCACCGGCTCCCAGCCTTCGCAAGCTCAGGCCGGGGCCCTCGCCGGCGTGGGCCCACTGCGAAAAGCCCGACGGCGACGGTCGCCTTTCCAGGTGACTGCCGGCGTCGGGCTTTTGCGTGCCTGGAGGAACTGCTGAACTCAGCGGGACAGCCTGAACTCAGCGGGATAAGGGCGAGAGCGCCAGCCCAAGGACGAACGCCACGGCGGCGGTGACGATCGGCGTCGCGACCCAGAACCCCAGGATCCGCAGCACCATCCGACGGTTCGTGACGGAAAAGTTCTGGTTGGTTCCTGCGCCGAGCACTGCCGACGTCACAGTGTGGGTGGTGGAAAGGGGCAAGTGGAAGCCGATGGCGCCGACGAACAACATCAGCGAGGTCAGGCTCTGGGCGATAAATCCCCGCATCGGGTCTATCCGCGTCAGCTTGTAACCCAAGGTGTACGAGATGCGCCAACCACCACAAAGCGTTCCCGCCGTGAGCATGACAGCCACCAGCAGGATGACCCAGAACGGGAGGTCATTGGAGTCGGACACCCCGGCCGCCACGGCGCCCAACAGGATCACCGCTACGGATCTCTGCCCGTCCTGCAGGCCATGGCCGAACGCAACGGCAGCGGCCGAGACAGACTGGGCATGGCGGAAGCGGCCATGTACGACATCGGGCTGGGTGTAGCGCGCTGCCCACGTGACCGGCCACACGAGAAGATAGGCGCCGAGGAAGGCAATCACGGGGGACAGTAGCAACGGCAGGACCACTTGCACCAGCAGAATGCCGTCTACTCTGTTGATGGAGCTGCCTCCCATCACTGCGCTTGCAGCTCCGGCGCCCACCAGGCCTCCCACCAAGGCATGGGTTGACGAGAGCGGCACACCGCGCCACCAGGCGTAGATTCCCCAAAGGATGGCGCTGCACAGCCCCGCGGCGAGCACAGTCAGCCCGCTCATTCCCGAAGGGAGAACCACCCATGACTGGCTGAAAACCAGCGCGAAACCGCCACTGAGCAGCACGCCGGCAAAGTTGAAGACAGCCGCCAACACGACGGCAACTGACGGAGTGAGGGCACGGGTCCGCACGGAGAGCGCGACGGCGGTGGAGACGTCGCGGAAGCCATTCACGAATGCGAAACCAGCCGCCAGCACCACCACAAGGGCGAAGAACGCGACCGCCACCTCATGCTTCCTTGACGATGATGCTGCCTACCTGGGTCGCGACACGGCGCATGTCCTTGGTGACCTCAACTAGCTGGTTGGCTACGTCGCGGTTCCTCGAAAACTGGGTGGACTTCATGTCGCGGAGCATCTCGGCCACCCAGGTCCGGTGGCTGCGCTCCGCGCGCTTGGCCAGCCGCAGGACCTCGATCCAGTAATCCTCGAGCTCGTCCAGATCGTCCAGCTGACGCATGGCATCAACCGTGAGTTCCGCTTGGCGGCTGATGATCTCCAACTGGTCCGCCGCGCGCTTGGGCACCCTGTCCAGTTTGTAGAGGGCTACGAGCTCACCCGCGGCATCCAGCTTTTCCATCGCCTCGTTGAGGAAACGGGAGAGGGCGTACATGTCCTCGCGGGGGAGCGGGTTCACGAAACTCGTCCGCATGTGGGTCAAGAGGGCGAAATGCAGATCCGTGGATTTGGCCTCATGTTCGTGCATCTCTTCCACAAGCCGTTCGTGCTCCGCGACAGGGGCTCCGAAGATCTCAGAAAGCGTCCCGGTTGCCTCAAGAATCTGGCGGGCCATTTGCGACAACAATTGCAGACCGGCGGGTTCTTGGGGGAACAGACGCAGCTTCATTTGGCTTCCGGTAGGCGGGAGGGATGGGGGTGGGGCGGCGTCTTCGCCGAAGGGCATAAAAATGGTGCCGAACCGGATACGCCTCTCGGCGGTAGGCCGCTCGAAGCGGCTATAAGTTGAAGCCCGGGGGTTTCGCGGTTCGACACCAGTTTCAGTTTTCTACGTCGTCCGAGCTAAGTCAACATTGACAGCTGGCGCCCGAGGTGGTTGTGACGGCCCCCCGCCCTTATATTTCACGTCAATCCAGCTCTCCGAGGCGCCACGCATTGGCCGCGTGCTCAAGATCTTCCGCGGTCTTCACGAGCTGGTGGGAGTTCCGGGTCAGCTTGCTGGCGTGGCCTTCGTTGGAATGCTCTGCGCTGTCGGCCAGGGTGGCTTGGCCGAGCGCGACGACGCGGCAAAACGCGGCCGAGCGTTCCAGCGCGACGTCGAAATCGCCGTCGAACGCTCCCGAAAGGATAGCGTCCGCCATCTGCTTCATTTCATCGGCTCCCGGCGGCTCGGCGGCTCCCGCCACAACATGGGAAACCTGGGCGGTGTCCCGGCCGGCCTTGAAGTACACGGAGATGCGCTCGGAGTCCTGCATGGTGGCCGCGCGCAATGCATAGAGCCGCCACAAGGCGCCGGGCAAGGACCTGGCGGGGCTCTCGGCCCACATTTCGGCGATGGCCTCCAGGCCTTGCTCGTCAGCGAGCTTCACGAGGCGCCTGGTGATCTTGGGATCATCGCTATCGCGGCCTCGCCGGACGAGGGCCTGGGCGGCAAGGTGCGCGGCTTCGGACACACGCGCGGGGTCCGCTCCGCCGGCAAACGGCTCGAAGTCAACCGGCGCGAAGGGTTTCGGCTTGTGGTGCCTATTTGCTCCGCCGTAAACAGGAGGTCCCGATTGTTCGCTCATGCCCCAACGCTACTCCTGTGTTTTCGCTCGTGCACTCTTGACTGGCGCTTGTTGCAACCTCCCCATGTTTGGACCCGCGGGGGCGGCGACACGCCGTTGTGGCCGCGCGTCGGCGTCGGGCTTTGGTTCAAAAGCGGGGAGAACGCTGCTGGGCCGGTGGTGTGGGCCGTTGCCTATTCGCCGCAAGGCAGTGCTTCTTGGTGCCTGTCGCATCCTCCCCATGTTTGGATCCGCGGGCGCCCCGACACGCCGATGTGGCCGCGCGTCGTTGTCGGGGTCTGGTTCAAAAGCGGGGAGAACGCTGCGGGGCCCAGCTTCTCTTCGGGTGGCGCCTGTTGCGGTGCGTTCCTTCCTGACCTTGTTTGATTCCCTAGTTGCCGCGACACGCCGTAGTTGCCGCGTGTCGTCGTCGGGGTTTGCGCCAAAAGAGGTCACGACGGCGCGGGTGCTGCGCGTGTCAAAACGGCCTTGAGCTTGAGGTACAGTATTTATGGCTGTTTCTACAGTCGGCAGGGGCCTTTAGCTCAGTTGGTAGAGCATCGGACTTTTAATCCGTGGGTCGTGGGTTCGATCCCCACAGGGCCCACCCAAAAACCCCCGGAACCGTGCGGTTCCGGGGGTTTACTTGTGCGTGGCCCATATGGCTGGGTGACGGCCGAGCGGTCCGGCTTGCTGCGACCAGTGCGCGGCGACACCGTCGATTCGCCCTGGAAGAGGCACGCGTCGCGCCGGCCCCCAGTCGGTGGTGGTTTCCACGAGAGTGAAGTCTTTCGGTGTAGGTACGGACAGGTGATCTTTCGGCGGGGTCAGCGAGTACAACAGGTTGGCCGTGCCGATGAGTGAGCCCTGGATACGGGCCGCTACCGAATGGGTGAGGCGCCGGGTCAGGGCCCGGGCGACGGCGGCGGCCAATAGCCAGCCGGTCGCGTGGTCGAGAGCCTGAACGGGAAGCGGGGTCGGCTCCGCTTGGCCCGTCGCGGTGGCTCCGTCGTCAGCGATCCCGCAGCTCATCTGGACCAGACTGTCGAACCCGCGGCGGTTGCGCCAAGGGCCATCCCAGCCGTAGGCGTCCAGGCTGGCGATGATCAGGGCGGGGTTCACCGCGATCAGGGCCTCGTCGTCGTAGCCCAAGCGTTTCAGGGCGTCGCCTCGCAGTCCCGACACGAGCACATCGGCACCCGCGAGCAGTTCCTCGAACATCGCGCGGTCGCTTGAGGCAGTGAGATCCAAAGCGGCGGTACGTTTGCCGAGCGTGGTCTCAGGCAGTAGTGACGGCACCTCGTCAAAGCCTGGGGGATCGATCCGCAGGACGTCGGCACCGTAGCCGCCAAGTAATTTGGTGCACACCGGTCCTGCGATCACCCGGGTCAGGTCGAGCACTCGCACCCCGTCGAAGGGTAGTTGCCCGATGGCGTTCGGCGTGCGGGCGCCGGGTGAGCGGCGCTCGACGACGGTCAGCGGCGGCGCGTCCGCGGTCGCCGCCCCCGCAGCCGAGGCGAGCCACTGGCCGCGGTTGTGCATGACTGCGGCGCATCCGCCCGCCTCCACGATCGCCGTCTCCAATTCCTCGGCACGCAACCCGGCTACTGCGGCCTGAACAGCTTCGCGGTCATGGGCGCCCAGCACCCGCTCGACGGCGGTGCGGTGGCTGGCGTAGTTGGTGTGCAGCCTGATCCAGGCGTCCGCCGCACGGTAGTTGCCGGCGATGGGGTCCCACAGCGGTGGCCGGGTCCAGCCGATCGGGGTGAACAGCCTCTCGGACGCGAACGCTGCGCACGACTCCCGACTATCTACCGTCACCGCCGGCTGCCCTGACTGGCGGCGAGCCGCGAGAAACTGCGCTGCCGCCACCGTTGCGGCGGCAACCGCCCCCGTCGCTAGTCCTGTCACGTCGAAAGCGGCCGGGAGGACCGCCCTTGGCCCGGTCGTCGTTAGCTGAGTGGCTGGCCAATCCGCATCATCGGCGCCGATTGCATGCCACACGCGGGAGGTCACATCAGCGAAGGTGTCATTCACACTCACCATTCTCGACGGGCCAACACGGAACGAGCAACGGCAGCCGGATCTGACGCCTCCTGCCCAAGGAGGCCTTCAACTGCCAGACTGTCTTCATGCATGCGCTTTTGGACGGACTCCTGAACACCAGCCCGCTCGTGATCGCGTGCATCGTGTTCGCCCTCGTGTTCGCTGAGGATGCAATCTTTGTGGGCTTTGTGATTCCTGGTGAAACGGCGGCGGTGGTCGGCGGGGTGATTGCGAGCCGCGGGCTGTTCGAATTGTGGGCCATGATCGCCATTGTGGTGACTGCCGCGATCACGGGAGACACCGTGGGCTATGAAATAGGCAAGCACTTCGGCCCACGGGTGATGGCCTTGAAAATCCTGGACAAGAGACGCGCCCAATTGCAGAAGGCTGAAGACTTCCTCAAAGACAAAGGTGGCGTCGCGGTGCTTCTCGGCCGATTTACCGCTTTCTTTCGTGCTGTCATGCCCGCGCTCGCCGGACTCAGCCGCATGCCTTACCGGCGCTTCGCGTTTTGGAATTTCAGCGGCGGCATTATCTGGGGGGCGTTGTTCGTGACCCTCGGCTTTGTGGCCGGAAATTCGTACGAAGAAGTGGCGCGCGTAGTGGGCCGGGGTGCGGCGGCTGTGGTGGCAGTAATTGTGGTGGCGATTCTAGTTGTGTGGCAGGTCAGGAAACACCGCGCGAGGAAGGCTTGATGCCGCACGAGCACGGAAACCTTGCGGAAATCTCAAGGCTTTAGGCTGGTCACAATTCGTTCGGGAGGGGCGGTGAAGGGTCGAACTGGATATGTCTGACGTTTGGCGTTATAACCGTAGTAGCTGCCCCGACGTCCTCGGCTTATCTGAGCCTCGAGTGATCTGATGTCCGCTTCTGCAGCACGCAACTTTAAGGAGAACCGATGCATCTTTTGCCCCGTGAGCAGGAAAAGCTCATGATCGTGGTCGCGGCCGACCTCGCCCGCCGTCGGCAATCCCGCGGCCTGAAGCTCAACTTCCCCGAAGCCGTGGCGATCATCAGCTACGAACTGATTGAGGGCGCCCGTGACGGGAAAACCGTCGCTGAACTCATGAGCTATGGGACCACCCTGCTTCGCCGCGAGGATGTCATGGAGGGAGTGCCCGAGATGATCCATGACGTCCAGATTGAGGCCACATTCCCTGACGGCACCAAGCTCGTCACCGTCCACGACCCGATCCGCTAGGAGGCCAACATGATCCCCGGTGAGTACCGTCTCCAAGCAGAGCCCATCGCTTGCAACAGCGGACGCGAGGCGATCGCCGTCGACGTCGTCAACCGTGGCGACCGCCCGGTCCAGGTGGGTTCCCACTACCACTTTGCCGAGGCGAATCCGGCCCTCGATTTTGACCGCGAAGCAGCTTACGGCCGCCGCCTCGACATCCCCGCCGGAACGGCCGCGCGCTTCGAGCCGGGCGATTCCAAGACCGTCAAACTCGTTGCGCTTGCGGGCAGCCGCGAAGTCTACGGCCTGCGGAACGCCGTCAACGGTCCCCTTGACGCGGACGCAGGACAGTACGACGGCGGCGCTGCCGCCGCCACCGAAGGGCCCGGAGCCAGCAAAGAAGGGCCCGGAGCCCGCAAGGAAGGACAGCCCAGTGAGCTTTGAAATTTCGCGCAAGCAGTACGCAGACCTTTACGGCCCGACGACGGGCGACTCCATCCGCTTGGCGGACACCGAACTTTTCCTCGAGATCGAGAAGGACTACACGGTCTACGGCGAAGAAGTCATGTTCGGCGGCGGCAAAGTGGTCCGCGACGGCATGGGACAGAACGGCCAAGTGACCCGCGACGGCCGCCGGCCTGAATCGAACGCGGCATCGGACCAGACGCTCGACGTCCCGGACACCGTCATTTCGAACGTCGTGGTCCTCGACTACACAGGAATCTACAAGGCCGATGTGGCGCTCAAAGACGGCCACATCTTCAAGATCGGCAAGGCCGGCAACCCCCAGATCGCCGACGGCGTGGACATCGTGATCGGGGCCAGCACCGAGATGATCGCGGGCGAGGGCAAGATCCTCACCGCGGGCGGAGTGGACACCCACATCCACTACATTTCCCCGGACCAAGTCCCCACGGCCCTGTGCAGCGGCATCACCACTATGGTCGGCGGTGGCACGGGACCGGCCGAAGGCACCAAGGCCACCACCATCACCCCCGGCAAATGGCACATTTCACGGATGCTGCAAGCCGCGGAAGGGCTGCCGATCAACATTGGCCTCCTCGGCAAAGGCCACGCGTCCGCCATCGAGCCGCTCGCTGAACAGATCCGCGCAGGCGCGGTGGGCCTCAAAGTCCATGAGGACTGGGGTGCCACGACCTCGTCGATCGACATGTCCCTCCGCGTAGCTGACGAATACGACGTGCAGGTAGCCATCCACACGGACACACTCAACGAGTGCGGATTCGTGGAGGACACCATCAATGCCATCGACGGCCGCGTGATCCACACCTTCCACACCGAAGGCGCCGGCGGCGGGCACGCTCCGGACATCATCAAGATCGCCGGATTGCCCAATGTGCTCCCGGCATCCACCAACCCGACGCTCCCGTACACGCGGAACACCATCGAAGAGCACCTCGACATGCTCATGGTGTGCCACCACCTCAACCCGGACATCCCGGAAGACGTGGCGTTCGCGGATTCCCGCATCCGGGCCGAAACCATCGCCGCCGAAGACGTGCTCCAGGACCTGGGCATCTTCTCCATGACGTCCTCGGATTCCCAGGCCATGGGCCGCGTGGGCGAAGTCGTCATCCGCACGTGGCAAGTAGCCGACGCCATGAAACGGCAGCGAGGCGTCCTCAAGGACCCGTCCGGCGCAAGCCACGGTGCTGCAAACGGCTTGGGCCAGGAAAGCGACAACTTCAGGATCAAGCGCTACATCTCCAAATACACCATCAACCCGGCGATCGCGCAGGGCATGGCGGACTCCATCGGCTCGGTTGAGGTGGGCAAATTCGCCGACCTCGTCCTCTGGAATCCGGCCTTCTTCGGTGTGAAGCCGGAACTGGTCCTCAAAGGCGGTCAGATCGCCTACGCACTCATGGGCGATTCCAACGGCTCCATCCCCACCCCGCAGCCACGCACCATGCGCCCGATGTTCGCCACCCACGGGAAGGCGCTGCAGCAGTCCTCCATCACCTTCCTGTCCAAGGCGGCCATCGACGCCGGTGTTCCGGAAGAGCTTGGCCTGGAACGCGTCATCCGGCCGGTGTCCGGCATCCGGAACCTGAGCAAAGCGGACCTCAAGTTCAACGGCGAGACGCCCGACATCGCCGTCGATCCCGAAACCTACAAAGTGACGGTCGACGGCGAAGACGTCACCTGCGAGCCTTCCGACGTGCTGCCCATGGCCCAGCGCTACTTCCTTTTCTAGATCGCCGGAGGAGAACCACATGATCATCGAAAAGATCCTGGGCAACCTGCACGAACTGCCCGACCCCGAACAGTACGCCGGCCTCCACAAGGAGAAAGTCGTGCTGCCCAGCGCCCAGCTGGTCAAACGCATCCAACGCGTCACCACGGACCATGGGAAGGAGCTCGGCATCCGCCTCCCGGCTGGCTCCGGAGACCTGCGCGACGGCGACATCCTCGTCGTCGAGGATGCGAACCTGATCGTGGTCTCGGTGCTGCCGAGCGACGTCCTGGTCATCGCCGCACGCAGCATCTACGAAATGGGTGTGGTGGCGCACTCCCTCGGCAACCGGCACCTGCAGGCCCAGTTCTTCGACGCCGACTCCGAGTACGGGGCCGAAGTCATGGTGTGCCAGTACGACCACACGGTCGAGGACTACCTCAAGCACGTCGGTGTGCCGTACGACCGCCAGGAACGCGTGATGCCGGTGCCTTTCCGCCATGCTGAACACACGCACTAGTCTCCTGGGCCGATGGTCGGGTTGGGGCGCCAGCCCTTCGGTCGCCGCAGCTTCGGCGGGTGATAGGGGCCGTGCCCGTCCCCAGCCGCTCCCAACCCTCGCAAGCTCGGGTCGGGGCCCTCGCGGCAGTGGGCCCCCCGCGGTGCCCTCCACACCGCGGCCCCTATCACCCGCCTTCGCCTTGTACGTCACCTTGCGAGGCGCCCGATGAGCGGGTCGTACCAGCTCGCGTTGCAGCAGCTGACTGACTCCGCGTTGCCTACCGGGGCGTTTGCTCATTCTTTGGGGTTTGAGACGTACATTGACCGCGGGTTGGTTCACGATGAAGCGTCATTCGGCACTTGGCTGTCCGCGTTTGTTGGGCAGCAGTTGACATATTCCGACGGCTTGGCCATTCGGTTCCTGTACGAGGGAGTGTCTGTGGGGGAATTGGATGAGCATCTCAGCGCTCAGCTCTTGCCTCGGCAGGTGCGGGAGGCCAGTACCAAAATGGGCGGGCGGCTGATCGAGATCGGGACCGAGGTCTTTCCTTCGGCCGAGCTGGAGGCCTACCGGACTCTCGTGACCACGGGCCGGGCTGCCGGTCATCAGCCGCTGGCGTTCGCCGTCGTCGCGCGCTCGCTGGGCGTGCCGTTCGAAGATGCGCTCGCCGCTTACCTTTTCGCGGCGGTCACCTCACTGACGCAGAACGCCGTGCGCGCCATCCCGCTCGGCCAGAACTCAGGGCAGCGGCTGTTGCGCAAGGCGCACGACGACGTCGCTGCCGCCGTCGAACATGTCCAGCACCTCAGCTGGGACGACTTCGGAGCCGTCAGCCCCGGGCTGGAAATTTCGCAGATGCGGCACGAATGGCAACGTGCGCGCATGTTCATGAGCTAGAACCATAGGAGGACACATGTCTGAACCCATCAAGATCGGCATCGGCGGCCCGGTAGGTGCCGGCAAAACGCAGCTCGTGGAGCGCCTGACCCGCCACATGAGCCGGGAAATCTCCATGGCCGCCATCACCAACGACATCTACACGATCGAAGACGCCAAAATCCTCGCAGCCAACGGCATCCTGCCCGAGGACCGCATCATCGGCGTCGAAACCGGCGGCTGTCCCCACACCGCCATCCGCGAAGACACCTCCATGAACACGGCGGCCATCGAGGAACTCAAGAAACGCCACCCCGACCTGCAGGTCATCTTCGTCGAATCCGGCGGCGACAACCTCTCCGCGACGTTCAGCCCCGAACTCGTGGACTTCTCGATCTACATCATCGACGTCGCCCAGGGAGAGAAAATCCCCCGCAAGGCCGGTCAAGGCATGATCAAGTCGGACCTCTTCATCATCAATAAGACGGACCTCGCCCCTTTCGTCGGCGCGGACCTATCAGTGATGGAACGGGACTCCAAGGAATTCCGGGGCGACAAGCCGTTCTGCTTCACCAACCTCAAAACCGACGAAGGGCTCGACAAGGTCATCGCATGGATGCGGCACGACGTCCTGATGCTCGACCTGGCGCAATGAGCACGACGGCTACGGCGGTCGAGGGGAGTCCGGTCGGTGACCTGACCGCTGAGGCGGCGAAGCCGGATTTGGGGGCCGCGGCGTGGCGGGCACCGCGGAGCGGGCACGGCCCCAAATCCGGCGGAGCCGCCGGAGGTGACCTGGTACCCCCAAGAGCGCCGCGGGGCGAGCTCAGCCTGCGGGTCGCCCTCCGTGCTGGTCGTTCCGTGGCCGTGCAGCAGTTTCATCAGGGTGCCTTGCGGGTTTTGAGGCCGCACTACTTGGATCAGAGCGGTCAGGTTTGTTATGTCATGGTCAATCCGGGCGGGGCGTATTTGGGGGCGGATCTCTATGTTGTGGATGTGGAGGTCGAGGCCGGGGCTTCGTTGCTTTTGACGACGCAGTCGGCCACGAAGATCTATCGGACGCCGGGGTCGTTTGCTGAGCAGCGGATGACTATCCGCCTGGGGGAGGGGGCGGAACTGGAGTTGGCTCCCGACCAGCTCATCGCCTACCGGGAGGCCAGCTATCGGCAGAATACGCACATCAATGTGCATCCGACGTCGAGCCTCATCATGGCGGAAGTCATCACTCCCGGCTGGTCGCCGGACGGCGCCTCCTTCCGGTACCGGGAACTCCGGCTCCGGAACGAGATCCAGGTGGAGGGCGACGACGGCGCGGCGCTGCTTGCGCTCGACAACCTCCTGATCCGGCCGCCCCTGGGCGAAGTGACCGGAGTGGGCTTCATGGAGGGGTACAGCCACCTGGGATCGCTCATTGTGGTGGATCCGCGGGTTGACCAGGCGCTCGCCGACGAACTGCACCGGCTGGCGGCGGGGTATGAGGCGTACTCGGGCTTGTCGCTGACCCGAAGCCTTGCGGGCACAACGGGCCTGATCCTGCGGTCCCTGTCGAACAGCACCGAGGAACTGAATCGATTGCTTGGTGCCTGTACCGGCCTTTTGCGCGAACGCTGGTACGGCAGGGCGCCGCTGAACCTCAGGAAGTACTGATGACCTCACTCGCGGAGTTCGCCTCGATGTACCGCCGGCGCGAGCATCTCCCGATGAAGTCGCGCCTCGCGTTCATGTTCGGCTCGGTCGTCCTCTTGCACCTTGCCGCCGTCGTGCTCCTGCTGGTGGGTGGCGCCGGCGGCGGGCAGCCTCTGGCGCTCGGCCTCGTGCTGACGGCATATGTGGCCGGTATCAAGCACAGCTACGACTGGGACCACATCGCCGCGATCGACAATTCCACACGAAAATTCGTGGCACAGCGCAAGGACCCCGTGAGCGTCGGCTTCGCCTTCAGCCTGGGCCACAGCTCCGTGGTGGTTCTGGCCGGTGTGATGGTGGTTGGCGGCGCCAGCCTGGTGGGCCAGCTCATGGAGGACGGCACCACCGGACACCTCGTGCTGGGGCTGATCGGCAGCGGCGTCTCCGGGCTCTTCCTCCTGGCCATGGGCGTTTTCAACGGGTCTGCATTCCTCCGCACGATGCAGCTGTACCGCGCCGCCCAGGCTGGCGGTGCGATCGCCGTCGACGACCTCGAAACCAAAGGGCTCATCGCGCGGCTCTTGGCCAAGCCGCTATCCAAGGTCCAGCGTCCCCGGAACATCTATGTGATCGGGTTCTTGTTCGGGCTCGGCTTCGACACCGCCACCACCATCGGGCTGCTGGTGCTCACGACGGCGGCGTCGCTCGCGGGCGTGTCCGTTCTTGCCCTCCTGGCGTTGCCGCTGGCCTTCACCGCGGCCATGACGCTCTGCGATTCCGTCAACGGCGTGGCAATGATGCGAATGTACAAGTCCGCCATCCATGATCCTCAGCGCAAGCTGGGATTCAACGCCATCATCACCGGCATCTCGGCCTTCTCGGCGCTCTTCATCTCGGTCATCACGCTGGGCGGCTTCCTCAACGCGGCCTTCGGGCTGAGCGATCCTGTCACCACGTGGCTCGGCGAAATAGACCTCGGCGATGCCGGGCTGGTGCTGATTGCGCTGTTCGCCGTTGTTTGGGCGGTCGCGGCCGTGCGGTTGCGGGTCCGCTCAGCGCTCCGTAAGAAGCCCTGACGACGCTCGCTCACTTATGGCGGGAAATTCGACGACGCTCGCTCACTTATGAAGCCGTTTTGGTGAACCCTCCTGCAGTCGCATCGGCAGGGTCCGACGGCGGGGGTCGGCACTGGGTGCGGAAGTCGCCGTCGGGCATTAAACAGTTGGCGGCGACGGCGGGCTATAGCTTGGGCTGGAGCCACTCCAGAAGCCGGTCCAACGGCCACGTCGTAACGATGCGATCGGCGGGTACGCCGTTGGCTTCCGCCCGCTCGGCACCGTATTGCAGGAAATCGAGCTGGCCCGGGGCATGCGCGTCACTGTCGATGCTGAAAAGGCAGCCAGCGTCGAGGGCCATCCGAATCAATTCGTCCGGCGGGTCCTGGCGTTCGGGCCTCGAGTTGATCTCGACGGCGACTGAGTGTTCCGCACACGACGCGAATACTTTTTCTGCGTCGAACTCCGACGGGGGCCGTGTTCCTCGTGATCCTTTGACCAAGCGGCCGGTGCAGTGCCCAAGGACGTTCGTGTGGGGGTTTTCGATGGCGGCGAGCATGCGCCGAGTCATGGACCGTTTGTCGGATCGGAGCTTCGAGTGGACACTGGCAACCACAACGTCGAGTTGGCTCAGCAGCTCCGCGGACTGGTCCAACTCGCCGTCTTCAAGAATGTCCACTTCGATGCCGGCCAACAGTCGGAAGCCGGGCTCCTTCCCGTTTTGCTCGTTGATTCCATCCACAACCATGAGTTGCTCCATCAAGCGCTCGGGGCTGAGTCCGTTGGCGATGGTGAGGTTGGGGGAGTGATCGGTAAGAGCGAGATATTCCCGTCCGAGAATATTCGCAGCGGTGACCATGACCTCGATCGGTGAGCCGCCGTCCGACCAGTTGCTGTGGCTGTGCAGATCGCCCCGGAGCTTGGCGTGAAGCGTGTGTCCACCGTTGACCAAGGGTTCGGCGCCACGACGGCGGAGGTTCTCAAGGTAGTCCGGAACAGCACCGCTCAGGGCCTGGTTGATCACTTCGAAGGTCCGGTTGCCGATTCCCTTGGTTCGCTTGAGCCGGCCATCCCTGACCCGGGCAATCAGTTCCTCTTGGCTCAGGCCGGCGATGATGCCCGCAGCCCGTCGGAACGCCTGGACCTTGAAGCCGTCCGCGAGTTCCCGTTCCAGCCAGAAGGCGGTTTCGTTGAGCGCGTCTACGGCCTCCATGGCTCAATCATGTACCACGCCGCCCCCAGGCGTATGTGAGCGAGGGTTTCGAGTTTGGGGCCCGTATGTGAGCGAGGGTTTGGATTGTGGCGGTTGTTTGTGAGCGAGGGTTTCGGGTTGGGGGCGTCATGCTGTCGGAATAACTGGGACGGCCCCCACCGCCCTGCAATAATCGGAACCAGTTGCCTCGCCCGAGTTGCACGCGGGGCGGTATGCACCTTCGGACGAATCACATCGCAGACGAGGCGGACATGACCAACACTCCCATCCAGCAGGACACCGACCCCACGGCGTTGCCACCCGCACCGAACACCGCCATTGACGAGGACCTGCTTCACCGGCTCGCGGACGCTCATGGCGTCGGGACGTCGTTCCACGGCTGGGATGGGCTGCAACACGACGTTTCACCCACAACCCTGATCCAGGTGCTGGGCGCACTGGGAGTCGCCGCCCATTCCGACGAGCAGATCGAGGCGGCCCTCGCGGACGCGGAAGTGGCGCCGTGGCGGCGGATGCTGCCGCCCGCCGTCGTCGTCCAGGAGGGAACGACGGCGGCGGTTCATGTGCACGTCCGCGACGGTTCGCCGGCCCGTCTGACGATCTCACTCGAGGACCGAACGGAACTCGAAGCCATTCAACAGGAGGACTGGGCGTCGCCGCGCGACGTGGATGGAGTGCCCACAGGCCGTGCCACCTTTGAGGTGCCGGCCGGGTTGCCGCTCGGCTGGCACTCGCTGACGGCCGAGTCCGACGGCGTGACGGCCACCGCCGCGCTGGCCGTGGTTCCAGCCAAGTTGCAGACGGCAGCGAAGCTCGAGGAACGGCGCGGCTGGGGACTCGCAACGCAGCTGTATTCGGTGCGCTCGAAGCGCTCATGGGGTATTGGGGATTTCGCGGACTTGGCCGATTTGGCGTCGTTGGCCGGCGCACGCGGTGCCGACTATGTCCTGGTGAACCCCCTGCATGCCGCGGATCCGGTGCCTCCGGTTCAGGCGTCGCCGTATTCTCCGTCAACCAGGCGATTCTTCAACCCCCTTTACATTCGGGTCGAATCCATTCCCGAATTGGCATATGTGAAGCCCCGGAAGCGCGCCACGGTGGACCGGCTGTTGGATGACGTCCACGCGCTCAACAAGGACGCGGAACGGCTGGACCGGGACCAGATCTTCGCCGCCAAGCTCGCTGCCCTGGAACTCCTTCACACGGTCAAGCTTTCTCCGGCCCGGCAGCGCGCCTTCGAGGAATTCTGCCGTGAGTCAGGTCCGGGCTTGGACGATTTCGCCCTTTGGTGCGCCATCCGCGAGGACCGGTCGCCGGACGACCCCTTCTGGCAGGACCCCGCGGCCACCCTCGGTTCGCCCAAGGTTGAGTCGATGCGCCGGACTTTGGCCGACCGGATTGGTTTCCACCGTTGGCTTCAGTGGATCTGCGATGAGCAGCTCGAGTCAGCCCAGGCCGCCGCGATGCGTTCCGGCATGCGGCTAGGAGTGGTGCACGATCTCGCCGTCGGGGCGGACTTGAGCAGCGCCGACGCCTGGACCCTGCGCAGCAGCTTCGCGCCGGGGGTCAGCGTGGGCGCACCACCGGACATGTACAACCAGCTCGGCCAGAACTGGAACCAGCCGCCGTGGCACCCGGTCCGTTTGGCCGAGGCGGGCTACGCCCCGTTACGCGCGATGCTCTCCACCGTCCTTCGCCACGCCGGCGGAATCCGCGTGGACCACATTTTGGGGCTGTTCCGGTTGTGGTGGGTGCCCGCTGGCAACTCCGCCCGCGACGGCGCCTATGTCCGCTACGACCACGAGGCCCTCATCGGCATCCTCGCTTTGGAAGCGCACCGCGCGGGTGCCGTGGTCATCGGCGAAGACCTGGGCGTCTTCGAGCCTTGGGTGCGGGACTACCTTGCGGCCCGTGGCATCCTGGGCACGTCGATCCTCTGGTTTGAGTACGACGGCGACTCGCCCCTGCCGCCCGAACGTTACCGAACGCAGGCCCTCGCCAGCGTCAACACCCACGACCTCCCGCCGACCGCCGGGTACCTCGCAGGCGATCATGTGGAACTCCGGAGCCAACTGGGCTTGCTTGAACGAAGCGTGGCCGAGGAACGGGCCGAGCACGAGGCGAGCCTGGACAAGATGATGGGGTTGCTGCGGGAACGGGGCCTGCTGCCGGCCGGATTCGACACTCCCGGATTCGACGGCAGCGGCCAGGAGCTTGGCGAGGAGCAGGTCATTGAGGCGCTGCATCGGTTTCTGGCCCTTGCGCCGTCGGTCCTGCTTGGCGTTGCGCTGGTGGATGCCGTGGGGGAGCGGAGGGTGCAGAACCAGCCCGGTACGACGTCGGAGGTCTACCCGAACTGGCAAGTCCCGCTAGCCGACGAACGCGGACGCGCAGTCCTCATCGATGACCTCGATACCAACCCTCGATTCAACTCCCTGCTGGCGGCTGTGGACGAGGCTGTACGGGGTTAGGCACCGCAGCGAGACGTGAGATCTCGCCTCTTTGGAGCTGGCAAGGGGGCGAGATCTCACGCATGGATTAGCCGCTCAGGGAGCTACGACCAAAGCGGTGGGGGAACCCGCGTTCAGCTGGTTGAGGACTTCGCCCGGGATGCCGGTGGAAGGGTCCAATGCGAACGTAGTGACTTGGTTGGAACGCTCGTGCGCCACGTGGAGCCAGCCGTCGCGGACCAGGTGGTGGCGGGGACGGTCTCCTCCGCTGGGCACGTCAGCCACGGGTCGGAGGCGGGTTCCGCTGCCTTCGACGGCCAGTACCGAGATCCGGTTGGAGCCGCGGATGCCCGTATAGACGAAGCGATTGTCCGGCGACAGCGCGATTTCGGCGGCTGTGTCGCCGTCGGCGGCCCCACCGGCCGTCGCGGGACCGAGCCGGTGGAGCACAAAGCGGCCGTCCGCTCCGGGCAGGAGCACCACCACTTCGATGGAATATTCGGTCAGGACGAAGACGGCGTCGACGGAGGGGTGCTGGACCAAGTGCCGGGGGCCGCTGCCCATCGGGAGTGCGACTTGGTGGTCAGGAAGCAGGCCGGTGTCGGGGAAATAGTTCCACACCCGTACGAGGTCGAAGCCGAGGTCGGTGGTCATGATCCGGCCGTCCTCGAGCATGAGGCTTGCGTGGGCGCGGCTCACCCGGGGGCCGCCCGTGGCGATGTCGATTCCGCCGTCGACGCCCGCGTGTGGATCCTTCGCCGGCGGCGCGGCAAAGCGCGAGGTGATGCCGCCGTCGTCGTCGAGCCCGTACAGCAATACGTTGCCGTCGCCCCAACAGTTGACCACGATGAAACGGGCGGAAGGGTCGACGGCGACGTGGCAGGCCGCAGCTCCAGCGGGCCAAGCCTCACCCAGGGGTTCAAGGCCGAACAGCCCGGTCCCCCGGTATGCCCGGACCGTCTGGGCGGCCTCTGCAACCGCATAGACCACTGGCAGCGTGGGGTGAACGGCAAGGAACGACGGCGACGGTGCTTCGACGGCGGTGCCCAGCCAAGCGATGCTGCCATCTTCACGTGCGGCAACTGCGCCAATGCCTGTTCCGTTCCCGTCGCTGTCCGCGGTGTACGCGCCTGCCCAGATGAGCGTTCCGTCGATGTTCTCTGCCATGCCGTCCTCAGTGTTGGTGATGGAATGCTGCCTCAGTGGCCTTGTACGTCCGAGTCGACACCGGCATCGGCACCCGCGTCCAAGGTGGCGATCGCGGACAGGTCGTCGTGGTCCAAAGCGAAGTCGAAGACGTCCAGGTTTTCCTTCATGCGCAGCGGATTGGCCGACTTTGGGATGGCCACGAGCCCCTCCTGCACGTGCCAGCGCAGCACGACCTGACCTGGCGTCTTTCCGTGTTTTTTCGCGATGGCCGCCAAGACCGGGGCATTCAGGAGATCGCGACCGGCCCCCAACGGACTATACGATTCCGTGGCGATGCCATGGCTGCCGTTGAAGGCACGCTGATCGATCCGAGTGATGGACGGCGAGATCTGGATTTGGTTGACGGCCGGCACCACCGAGGTTTCCTCCAGAAGCCGTTCGAGGTGCGTGGGCTTGAAGTTGGACACGCCGATCGAGCGCACCTTCCCCTCAGCCTGGAGTCGCTCGAAAGTCTCCCAAGTGGACACGAATTCATTCCGTTGCGGGAGCGGCCAATGGATCAACAGGAGGTCCACGTAATCCAGCCCGAGGCGCTTGAGGGAGCCCTCAAGGCCGTCGACGGCGCGATCACGGCCCTGGTGGGTGCCGTCCAGTTTGGTGGTGATGAACAGTTCCTCGCGCGGGACTCCGCAGTCCCGCACACCTTGCCCGACGCCGGCCTCGTTACCGTAGCGGTACGCCGTGTCGACGTGCCGGTAACCAAGCTCGACGGCGGACACCACCGCCGTGGCGACCTGGGCGTCGTCGAGCGGCCAGGTTCCGAGGCCGATCTGCGGAATGGCATTACCGTCATTGAGCCTGACGGTCGGAGCAAGTGCCATGGTCCTGTCCTTTCAGTTGCTTGATCGGCCTTCGTGCCCATTGGACCAGTTGCTCGCTGAGTTTCATGAAGTCCTGGTCCACGTGCTTGATGCCTGGATGTTCATCATGCCACCGGACGATCTCACGTGCGCCTGCCGCGAACGGAATTTCTGCCTGATACCACGGCACCAGCGTCTTGATCTTGGTGTTGTCGAAGACCACGGAGTGGGACCTGTCCCCGAGAAGCGCGGGACCAAGCTCCGGGGAGTGCGCGGCAATGGTCTCCGAGGCGATGTGCACCAGTTCGGGTTCCGGCACCCCTGCCGCCGTGGCGAAGAGCCGGTAAACCTGGTCCCACGGGAGCGCTTCGTCCGAGGTGATGGTGTAGCTTTCACCCAAAGCCTGCGGCCGGCCGAGGAGGCCGACGAAGGCCACCGCAAAATCGTCCGTATGGGTGAGGGTCCACAGCGAGGTACCGTCCCCGTGGACTATCACAGGCAGGCCTTCCCGCATCCGATGGATGTCCGTCCAGCCACCCAGAAGGGCGATCCGCGTGCGGTCATAGGTGTGCGAAGGCCGGACGATAGTGACGGGGAAACCCTCTTCCCGATAGGCCCGCACGAGAAGGTCTTCGCACGCGATCTTGTCCTGGGAGTACTTCCAAAAAGGATTTCTTAAGGGGGTCGACTCAAGGATCGGCAAGTGTGCGGGCGGCTTCTGGTAGGCCGAAGCCGAACTGATGAACACGTACTGGCCGGTCCGGCCGCGGAACAGCTCCACCGAGGCGGCCACATGCTCCGGCGTGAAAGAGATGAAGTCCGCGACGACGTCGAACTCGCGGCCGCTCAGCACCTCCGCCACCTCGGCGGCGTTGCGGATATCTGCCTGCAACAATTCCGTGCCCGGAGGGACCGGCCTTTCCGAGCTCAGTCCCCGATTGAGCACGGTCAGCCGGTGACCCAGCGCGACGGCGCGCTCCGCCGCCGCCGCGCTGATGGTCCCGGTCCCGCCGATGAACAGCAGGCGCAACGGTGCAGAAGTCACCACGCATAGTCTTCCGGCGCGGTCCGGTGGCCCGGGAAGATGTCGTCGAGCCGCTTGAGTGCATCGGCGTCGAGGGTGACATCCAAAGCCCTGATGGCAGCGTCCAACTGCTCCTGCGTGCGCGGACCCACGATCGGTGCGGTCACGGCCGGCTGGTGCAGCAACCAGGCCAAGGCCACGTCGCCGGGCTCGTGGCCAAGGTCGTCGGCGAGGTCCTCGTACTGGCGGATCTGGTCTTCGTGCTTCTTCAGGGTCTCGGCCGCGCGGCCCTCAAGGCGACGGACGCCGTCGCGCTCCTTCTTGAGCACCCCGCCCAGAAGGCCGCCGTGAAGCGGCGACCACGGGATCAGCCCGAGGCCGTACTGCTGGGCCGCCGGGATGACTTCCAGTTCGACGTTGCGGGTGAGCAGGTTGTAGATGGACTGCTCGCTCACGAGTCCGTTGTAATAGCGTCGCGCGGCCGCCTCCTGGGCCTGGGCGATGTGCCAGCCCGCGAAGTTGCTGCTTCCGGAATACAGGACCTTGCCCTGCTGGACGGCAACCTCTATGGCCTGCCAGATCTCGTCCCACGGCGTGTTCCGGTCCACGTGATGGAACTGGTAGACGTCGATGTAGTCGGTCTGCAGTCGCTTAAGGCTGGCGTCCAAGGCGCGCCGGATGTTGAGGGCGGAGAGCTTGGACTCGTTGGGGCGGTCCGTCATGGTTCCGTAGAGCTTGGTCGCCAGCACCACGCGTTCGCGGCGCTCGCCGCCCTTGGCGAACCAGCGGCCCAGGATTTCCTCGGTCCATCCCAGGTTGTCATGGCCGCCGTAGACGTTGGCGGTGTCGAAGAAGTTGATGCCGGCATCTAGTGCAGAATCCATGATGGAGTGCGCTACGGATTCCTCCGTCTGCGGGCCGAAGTTCATGGTTCCGAGGCACAAGCGCGAGACGCTGAGGCCTGAGCGGCCCAAGTGGGTGTACTGCATGGTTTCGGTTTCCTTACGCTGCGGTGGTTTCTACATCTGGCTGAAGGACGCGACGGCGGGGTCGGCGCCGAGGCGGGCACCGGCGTCGAGCGCGCTGATGGCTGCCAGTTCGTCCAGGGTGAGCTGCAACGACGCCGCCGCGAGGTTCTGGCGGATCCGCTCCGGGTGGACGGACTTGGGGATGACGAGGTTGCCGGTTCCGAGGTGCCAGGCCAGCACGATCTGGGCGGGGGTGGCATCGTGCGTTTCGGCAAGTTCGGTGACCGTTGCCGACCCCAGGTCCGCTCCCTGCCCCAGCGGGCTGTAGGCCTCGACGGCGATCCCGTGCGAGCGGCTCTTCGCTGCCAGTTCCCGCTGCTGGAAGGTCGGGTGCAGTTCGATCTGGTTGACGGCGGGAACGACGTCGGCCGACGCCAGGAGCGTGTCGAGGTGGGCCGGCAGGAAGTTGGAGACCCCGATTGCCCGGGCGCCGCCGTCGGCATGGATCTTTTCCAGTGCCTTCCACGCGTCGACGAACAAGCCCTGGGACGGCACGGGCCAGTGGATCAGGTAGAGATCGATGACGTCGAGGCCGAGTTCGCGGCGGCTGTGGTTGAATGCCGCCGCGGCCCGGCCTTGTTCGCCGTTGCGGAGTTTGGTGGTGATGAAGAGTTCCTCCCGGGCGATGCCGGAAGCCTTGATTGCCGCACCGACACCGGATTCGTTCCGGTACGCCGCGGCGGTGTCGATGTGCCGGTACCCGGCTTCAAGTGCGTCTTCCACGGCTTTCTGGGTCTCGGCAGGTGGGACCTGGAAGACGCCGAAGCCGAGCTGGGGGATGGTGACCGAGTTGTTCAGGACGAGCCCGGGAACGGTTGAATTCTGAGCGTTGGACATGTCCGGCCCTTTCGTCGCTGGTGGATGGTTTGCCTGACTGGCTTTTTCGAGCCTATGCACTTTCGAAGCAACAATCATTAGTTTTGACGCCCCCTGTTTTTCCTAGGACTCGCAGTCCTACCTTGGCCATAGAAACAGGCCCTTGGGAGGGGAAGAATGGGGACATGGGTCAAAGCGCCGAGTTCGGAAAATTCCTCAAAGCCATGCGTGCCCGGATGTCGCCGGAGGATGCAGGGTTGCCAGACGGGTCCGGCGCGCGCCGTGTGCCAGGGCTGCGCAGGGAAGAGATTGCCCGCTTGGCCGATGTCAGCACGGACTACTACACGCGCCTCGAACAGGGCCGCCATATCCATCCGTCCCGGGCGGTCCTTGAATCGGTGTCGCGGGCGCTTCGCCTGGACTCAAGCGAGCACACCCACATGATGGACCTCCTAGAGCACTGCGCGTCGAGCGCCAAAGCCCCGACTCCCACGCCACGGGTGCGGCCGGCCATGCGCCAACTCCTCGATGCCGTGGGTGACGTTCCGGCGCTCCTGCTTGGCCGGCGCAGTGACGTGCTCGGAGCCAATCGCATGGCAGTCTTGCTGTTTGCCGACTTCCCGTCCATGCCTCCCGCCGAGCGAAACCTCACCCGTTGGCTGATCCTGGACCCCCAGGCGCGCGAACTGTTCCGGGACTGGAAAACCGTCGCCGCGGAAGCCGCCGGTTCCCTGCGTGCGGATACCGGGCGGCACCCCGACGATCCCCAAGCCAACCAGCTCGTGGGCGAACTCGCCGTGAACAGCGAACATTTCCGCCAATGGTGGGCAGGGCATCGAGTGGCTGCACGCTCGGCTGGCACGGTCCGCCTGCACCACCCCTCAGTGGGGGACGTGGAACTTAACTTCGAGAATCTGGCCCTGCCGGAGGACCCGGACCAGGTCTTGCGGGTCTACTCCGCGAAGGCAGGTTCGCCGTCGGACGATGCCCTGAAGTTGCTGGGTAGCTTTGGTGCGAGAACAGCGTTTGGTGCGGGGACCGCATTTGGTGCGGGAACGGCGACGACGAGCCCGGAGCTGTCCGAGCGTCATGTAATGGGCGAGAGCTGAGGGAGTTTCAGCCAAAAGTGCTCCACGTCACTGTGCTGCTGCATAGTGAATCGGCGTGATTTTGTCTATGTGCCCATTGGGCGGCTTTTGAATCGCGTTTACGCTGAATTCAGACCTTTTCGCATATCAAGGATGGAATTCAACGATGAAACGCATCGCGCTGCTGAGGGAGCGGGCAACTACCGCCGGGTCCGCGGGATCCACGGGTTCGCACTGCCCGGCATCCGGTCAGTGGAGCCCTGAGGGCGAACCCCACGTGGTGCGCACGTTCTTCGAAGGCCACGTCTTCCCGTCCCACAACGGCGCGGCAACTGTCTGGCGCCGCGAGTACTTGGTCGCTGAGTCCCGATGAGTCCCGAAACCTTGGGTGTGTGGGGCCCCAGCCACTTCACGACGTCGGCCCAACGGCCCGCTGGAGCGGCACTTCACCTGCCGCCGTCGAAGTGGTCGGAACTCAGCCGCGGCGAAACCGTCTGGATCCACGAGGACAAATGGGGCTTCGACGCCGGCCTTGTGGACGAAGTTTCCTCTGACCACGAATTCCTGTGGATCGAATTTGCCGGCCGTGGCCGGCGACTCCTCTGTGGCGGTGACCCCGTCCAAGTCTGGACCCGCGGGTGAGTCCAGCCTCGCAACTGATGGCCGCCAGCCTTTCCACAGAAAGGCTGACGGCCATCGTCGTTTTCGGGGTTTTGAGGGCTTCTTAACGCTCCAGACGGAATCCGAGCTTGATGGTTACCTGCCAGTCGGCAACGGCGCCCTCGCTGAGGTGGCCGCGGATTTCCTTGACCTCGAACCAGTCGAGATTCCGGAGGGTCTGGCTTGCGGCCGCAACCCCGTTCTTGATGGCGGCGTCGACGCCCTCGGACGAGGTTCCAACAATTTCGGAAACGCTATATGTGTGGTCAGCCATTCTTGCTCCTCATGATCGTCCTTGATGCCTGAACTGCGGGCCTGGCAGGCCGTGAAAGCAGACTAGCCCACGCAAGGCCGGGGGAACAGGGGTGGTCCCCGCCGACGCTCGCTCACCTATGCCTGGTGCCCTTCCGACGCTCGCTCACCTATGGTGCCTTTCGGCCGAACGCTCGCTCACACGTGAGGCCAAATGGCGGAACCCTACTGCAGATGATCTGAGCGAGGGTCCGGGAATTGGCCTATATATGTGAGCGAGGGTCCGTGGAATGGCCCGTTTATGTGAGCGAGCGTCCCAGGGGGTCCTGAAAGCTAGGCGTCCAGGACGTATGTCCTGAGATCGTCGAGGGTCTGCTGCATGTGCGCGTCCATGGCCTCGCGGGCGCGGGGGGCGTCGCCGGCTTCGAGTGCTTTCAGGATGGCCCGGTGATGCCCGATCGCGTGCCGCTGGATATCGGGGATTTGCGAGGTCTGGGTGCGCCGGGTTTCCAGGACGCGGTGCAGGGGTTCGAAGAGCACGGCCACGAAGACGTTGCCGGAGGCGCGCAGGATGACATCGTGGAAGCCGAGGTCCGCTTCGACGAATGCGCTCAGGTCGTTGGAATCGTGGGCCTTCTGCATGGCGGAAACATGAACCTGCAGCTGGTCGATTTCCTCGGGGGAAATCCGTGAAGCGGCGAGTTCGCAGGCCCCCGTCTCGAGCATGCGGCGCAGCTCGATGAGCTGGACGGCCGCTGCGGCGTCGTTCTTTCCCTCCGAAGCCGCACGCAATACAGCTTCAAGGGACGCCCATCGGTTCAAGGGGTTGACGAACGTTCCCCGGCCGCGCTCCACGCTGAGGATTCGCTGGGCCTCGAGGGTCTTCATGGCCTCCCGGACAGTCATGCGGCTGACTTCATGCTTGGCGCTCAACTCGAGTTCGCCGGGAACCACTGTTCCCGGCAGAAATTCACCCGCGATGATGCGGTCCAGCAGCTCGTCAGCGACAATGCCGACCAGCGACTTACGTGCCATGATGCTCCGTTCCTAGATGTCTGACATCTTACGCTGGCGGTTGCCGGCTTTCGTTCCAAAACGCGCCGAGCGCCAGTGCGCAAGCATGTGGCAGCTCCCAATGCACGCTGTGCCCGGCGTCCGGGACCGCCACGAGCTTCCGCAGCGGACTGGCCGCCACGTAGGCTTCCGCCTGGCCCAGCGAGCGTAGACGGTCGCCGACGCCGGCAATCACCAACGTCGGTGCCGTCACCTTTCCGGGAACGTCCTCAGCCACTCCCGCCATCGCGGCGAGGCCGCTTGGGCCCAGGACCTCAAAGGGCAGTTCGAATGCCTGGCCAAGCAATCGTTCGTCCTCCCCGGACAGCCTTTCAAACCAGGCCTTCATGCACTTGGCGCGCGTCGCGTCGTCAATGAAGCCTTGCCCTAGCTGGGATTCGAGCATCGATTTGAAGCCTTCGTTCGGCGGAGCCGGAACCATGCCGACCAGCGCCACGCTGGCCACGAGCTCCGGATGCGCGGCCGCCAACGTCAGCGCTACGCTGCCGCCCATTGAGTGGCCCACAATGTGGACCGGCGATGCGTTCCGGACAGCAACGGCAGCCACGGAATCGGCCGCTGATTCCAGGGTCCACTGGAAGCCCGGAGGCAGCATGTCCCCGCGGTGATACCCGGGCAAATCGACGATCCAGACGGATCGCCCGGCGTCGAGCAGTTCGGTGGCGAGTGGCTCCCAATAGGCCGATGTCGAGGCCCAGCCGTGCAGCAACAGGACGGGAGGCTGGGACGGTTGTCCCGGCGTCGTGGTGGCGGCGGTTGCCGGAAGGCGCATGTCCACATGTAGCGCGACCGGAGGCTCTTGAAGCATGCGCCAAGCATAGTGACCGCTGACACTTGCACAGGTGAAAGCGGGTGTGTCACACTAGCATTCAAATATTAGATGTCTGACATCTTACATTTACCTTCAAAACCACGATGGAGTGCAAGTGACCCTTGAAGCCGATGTTCTGGCCGCCTTCCCGGCGGAAGTCCAGATCCCCGCTCAGCTGGTTGCCGACGCCGTAGCAGCGTCTTCCACAGCCTCGCCCCGCGTCCTGGTAGTCCTCGACGACGACCCCACGGGCACACAATCAGTCGCCAACTTGCCGGTACTCACCCGCTGGGAGGTCCCCGATTTCACGTGGGCGTTCGCCCACATTGCGGAAAGCCGGTCCCAGCCCGCGGTCTATGTGCTGACCAACACGCGCAGCCTGGACGCGGTTGAGGCCGCGGCCCGCAACGAGGAAATCGTGCGCAACGCCCTCGCCGCAGCGGGCGACGATGTGCGCCTGGGGTTCGTCAGCCGCTCCGACTCCACCCTCCGCGGCCACTACCCGTTGGAACCCGACGTCATTGCCGCCACGATCGCCGACGTCACCGGCGAGGCCACCGACGGCGTCGTGATCGTCCCGGCGTTTCCCGACGCCGGACGCGTCACCATCGGAGGCGTGCACTACATGCGCGGTACCGGGGCCGACGCCGGCAAGCTCACCCCGGTTTCCGAGACCGAGTTCGCCAAGGACGCGAGCTTCGGCTTCGCCAACTCCGAGATGGCCAAGTATGTGGAGGAAAAGTCCCAGGGCCGCTTCGCCGCCGACGATGTGATCGTCCTGGACCTGAACATCATCCGCGCCGGTGCGGCTGCCGCGAACGGATCCGCCGGAGATCCCCAGCTCTCCGCCAAGGCCATCGCCGACGCGATCGAACCCGCTGCGAACTCCACGCCAATCGTCGCGGACATCGTCACCGAGAACGATTTCCGCGCGCTGGCCCTCGGACTGGAAGAAGCCGAACGCCGCGGAAAGAAGCTGCTCTACCGCGTGGGCCCGCCCTTCGTCCGCGGCCGCATCGGCCAGGAAATCCGCGAAGCGCTCAGCGGCGAGGAAGCCTACGAAGGCAACACTCCCTCCACAGCCGGTGGCTTGATCGTAGTTGGCTCGCATGTCGGCCTCACCACGCGCCAGCTCAACACCCTGACGACCCAGCACGGCGCCGCCCGCATCATCGAGATCGACGTCGAGGGACTTTTCGTTAGCGGCGCGGACGAGTACATCGGAACTGTGGTCGCCGCCGTCGTCGACGCCCTCCACAAGGGCGACGTCATCGTCCACACGAGCCGACTGCTCATCAAGACCGACGACGCCGCGGCGAGCCTGAAGATTGCCCGCACCGTCTCTGCCGCCGTCGTCGCGATCGTGAACCGGACGCTCAAGACCTTCCCGCCGCGCTTCGTCATCGCCAAGGGCGGCATCACGTCCTCGGACGTGGCCGCACACGGCCTGGAAATCCGCCACGCGATTGTCCGCGGCCCGATGCTGCCCGGCATCGTCTCGCTGTGGGAGCCGGTGGAGGGACCCGCGAAGGGCATCCCGTACATCGTGTTCGCCGGCAACGTGGGCGACAACGAGTCCCTCGCGCAGGTCACGCGCAAGCTCAGCAACAACTTTTAGCCAATCGCATTCAATGGAGAACACCATGACCACCAACTACACCGTCGCCGTCCTCGGCCTGGGCGCCATGGGCCTGCCGATGGCCACCCGCCTGGCAACCCAGCTCACCGTCCACGGCTTCGACATCGCCGAACCGCGCCTGAAGCTCGCCGCCGACGCCGGGATCCGCACCTTCGCTTCGGCGCGTCAAGCCTCCGAAGGCGCCGACGCCCTGCTCCTTGCCGTGCGCAACGGCGAACAACTCGACGCCGTTCTCTTCGGCGAGAACGGCGTCGCCCCTGTGCTCAAGCCGGGCGCCGTCGTGATCCTTGGCAGCACAGTCGGTACCGAAGCCATTCCAGCCACCGTGGCCCGCCTGGCCGAGTACGGCGTCGAACTCGTTGACGCGCCGCTTTCCGGCGGCCCGAAGCGCGCCGGCGAAGGCGACCTCCTGATCGTGGTGGGCGCGACGCCGGCCGCCCAGGAAAAGGCCCGGCCCGCGCTGGAACTGCTGGCCTCCACGCTGAGCATCGTGGGCGACAAGCCCGGCGACGGCCAGGCCCTCAAGACCGTCAACCAGCTGCTGTGCGGCGTGCACATCGCCGCTGCCGCCGAGGCCATGGCACTCGCGGACGCCCTCGGACTTGACCAGGCGAAGACGCTCGCGGCCCTGGAAGCAGGTGCCGCAGGCTCGTTCATGCTGTCCAACCGCGGCCCCCGCATCCTCGAGGCATACAACGAGGACGGCGCCGAGGTCCTCAGCCGCTTGGACATCTTCGTCAAGGACATGGGCATCGTCGGCAAGGCCACCCGCGCCGCCGGCCTGGCCGCACCGGTCGCCGCCGCCGCCGAACAGCTCTACCTCCTCGGGCAGGCCCAGGGCCTCGCCGCCGCCGACGACTCCGCCATCATCAAAGTCGTCGCGCCCGTCAGGCGTACAAACTAGCCCCTCGCACAACGTACGACGACGGCGGGTCCCCTTCCGTCGTCGCCGTCGTCCGCAATTGAGGCTCCGTGCAGCACAGGGAGGCTAGGATCAGCACATGATCGTGGCCTCCCTGATTTTCGCTCTCATTGCCGGCTCGTTGCACGTCTACATCTTCAGCATGGAGTCCATCACCTGGACCCGTCCGGCCACGTGGGAGCGCTTCAGCGTCGCTTCCCAGTCCGACGCCGAAACCACCAAGCCCCTCGCGTACAACCAGGGTTTCTACAACCTCTTCCTTGCCATCGGGGCGCTCGCCGGGATCGTCTTTGTCGCACTTGGTCATCCGCAGGTGGGCTGGACCCTCGTCTTCAGTTCGTGCGGCTCCATGCTGCTGGCGGCAATCGTGCTCGCCTTCAGCGGCAAAAAGTACCTCCGCGCTGCGGTTCTTCAGGGCACGACGCCGCTACTCGCCGTCGTGCTCGGCATCCTCGCCGTGGCGCTCGGCTAAGCGCGGAACCCTCGCTCACGTATGTGCCCGCCAAGCCCGTCGCTCGCTCACTCATATGGGCTTTTGGGGTGACCCTAGCTCACCCCGTCAACACCCTGAACCCCAGTTCCGCATTGAAGCCGTGGATTTCCCGCGTGTCCAGAGCCGACATGAAGGACAGGATTTCCTCCGTGATCACCTGCCCGGGAACCAAGACCGGGAACCCCGGCGGGTAGGGGGTGACGAAGGAGGCAGACACCATTTCCTCGCCCGCGGCGACCCTTCGCGCAAGTTCGGCCGCACTGAAGTATTCGCAGGATCCGGCTTTGTAGCTCTCGAAGTAGGCCGCGCGCATGTTGCCATCGGGAGTTTCCGCGTCCTTGCGGAATCGTTCGGCGAAGCGGCTGAAGTCCGGCAAGGGTGGCGGCGTGCTGGTCAGCGCCGCGACACGCGCACGGCGGGCCCGCTGGCCCAAGCCACTCAGGCCGGATTGCTCGTCTTCGAAGGTCTCGGCCAGCTTGACCAGGACCTCGACGAGGTAGGCAACGGCACTCCGCGAGGTGCCGATGTTGGTCATGAAAAGAACGCTGTTCCTTGACGTCTTGTTGACCTGGATCCCGTACTTGTCCATCAGGTAGTCGTGCTTGAAGGTATCGCCGTCCACGCCGGTGAGGCCGATGTGCAGGGTCAAACGGCTCGGATCAACAACGAATTCGTCCCGCTCCCAAGCTTCCGACATCGCTGCCAGGCCGTCGCGGAGCGGCATTTGCCGGCTCGTTTCGCGGTACTGCGCAGGAATAAGGTCCTTGGTGCCGAGGACGCGGAAGTACTTCCTCAGCAAGGGATGCCTCGCCACGGCCTGGGCGATGCTGACCGCGAGATCTGCCTGCCGTTGCACGAGCTCGTAGCCTTCGAACTCGACTTGCCGCCGTCCCATGTCCAGGGAAGCCAGGATCTGATAGTTGGGTGACGTGGAGGTGTGCGTCATGTACGCCTCCCGGAAGCTCTCCTCGTTCAACTGGCCAAAGTCCTGGTCATGGATGTGGATCATGGACCCCTGCCGGAGCGACGTCAGGGTCTTGTGGGTCGACTGCGTTGAGTAGACCCTCAAGCGTGCCTTCGCCGGATCGGGCACCAGCCTCGTCTTCAGGAGCAGCTCATCGCTGACGGGCCCGACGCCGGAACCCGGGCCGCCGTCGTCGGGCCCGACGCCCGCTTGGCCGCCGTCCGCTGGGCCGCCTGCCGCCCCAAGCTCGCGCAATTGCTCGGCGTGGCGCCGGGCGTAGGCCGGATCGGCGAAGGACTTTTCAAGCGATCGGGCCGAAGCCATGGCCGTGCGACGGCGGTAGATGTGGTGGAAGCCCGCGAACGCGAACCAGGCCTCGTCCCACAGGAAGACCAGGTCAGGTTTGATGGCGAGGCACTCCTCCATCACTCGTTCGACGTCGTACACAATTCCGTCGAATGTGCAGTTCGTGAGGGCAAGCATCTTGACCTCGTGGAGCCTGCCTGCCCGGCGGTAATCCAGGAGCATCCGTTTGATGCTTTCCAAGGGAACCGCGCCGTAGAAGGAGAAATCGTTCAAGGGGTAGGCGTCCAAATACGAGACCTGCGCGCCGGCCAGCATGAGGGCGTAGTGGTGCGATTTGTGGCAGTTCCGGTCCACCAGAACCACATCGCCGGGAGCCAGGATCGATTGGTGCACGATCTTGTTGGCTGTTGACGTCCCGTTGGTGACAAAGAGCGATTTTTGGGCACCAAATGCCCGGGCCGCCAGCTTCTGGGCCTGTTTGAGGGAGCCATGCGGGTCCAAGAGTGAATCGAGCCCGCCGGACGTGGCCGAGGTTTCGGCAAGGAGCAGGTTGAGGCCGTAGAACTCGCCGAGATCGTTGATCCACTTGGAATGGATGACCGATCCACCCCGGGACACCGGCAGGGCATGGAAAACACCGGCGGGTTTGCGGCTGTATTGCTGGACCGCGTGGAAGAACGGCGCTTCATATCGTTCCGCGATGCCGGCCAGCAAGGACAAATGGAGCTCCAGCCCATCCTGGCGGCGGAAAATCCGGCGGAATTGGCGGGTCAAGGAACCGGCGAGTTCTTCGATCCCCACTCCGGCCACCAGGTAGAGATCAAGTTCGGGGCGGAGTTGGCCCAGTTTCTCCGCCAAGCTCAGGATGCGGTCCAACGGTCGCTGGGGGAGCGACTTCCCCAAGAACCGGTCCAGGAAGCTGCGCACATCCCGGCTCAGGCGCTGCCTGCTGTTCGGGACGAATCCCGGCCGCAGCACACACGCCTGGATGTCGGGGTTGAGCAGGATGGCCACGATGGCGTCCTCGAAGCTCGGCACGCACACGAGCTCGTAGTTGAAGGCGTCGGCGGGGCGGCGCTGGCTGAAAAGTTCCGCTTGAAGGGCTTCGCGGTCGGCGCTGGAGATGTCATCGATCACGAGGACCTCGAACCGCTTGCGCGCTTCGGCGGGTTCTTCAACCCGGTCCGCTTCGCGTTCGGGATCCGGTGAGGGTTCCTGGGCGTGTTGGTTGTGGCCGGCAACGCGTCGCGCGACCGGTTCGATGAGGCTTAGCGCCTCAGGGTATTCTGCAGCTTCCAGGACCCGTCGCAATTCCATGACATATTGCTGCCCCGGAGACGCCCAATACATTTCGAGGGATTCCAGCAGCGGCAACAACCTTCTGACATCCCGCGGCAGTTCCCGCGGCGGGCGGACGCCGCCGGAACGCGATGTGGCGGCGGCCAGCTGTTTGACGGCGTAGCCAAGGAACTCCCAGGCGTCGGCGCGCACCCGCCAGGCGCTGCTGGGGACCTCGCCGCCGGACCCGGAATCGTCGTCCGCGTTTGGCCTCGCAGCCAAACCGAGGCCAAGCGATGCGCCACTGGCCAGGGCGGCTGGAGCGAGGGGAAGTGGGGCTGACTGCACTGTCGCGAAATCGGCGCGTGCCACGATGACTCCTTTGTCATGGATTGATAGCACTCTCTACTAAACGCCGCGAGTCGTCGCGCCGCACGGTAAATGTTCGTGTTGCCGTCTGGGTGTCCAGATGGGAGCGGCACTTCCCGTCATTGGTGAGCGAGCGTTGTGGGATTTGGCGTCATTGGTGAGCGAGCGTCGGGGACGGGCGGGCAGCTAGGCTTCACGCCACAGCGGCAACGGGACCACGCTGCGGCTCCGTCCGGACTCGTCCAACACGTGCCCGAGGCGCTTGTAGTTTCGGACCACGGCTTGCCGGGAGATCACGGCGCTCCCTGGCGCGCGCTCCGCCAGTTCGCGCTCGTGGCCCTGGACCTCCAAGTAGTCGCGGACCCAAAGTGTCACGAGCAGATTCTGGGCGCCCAGAACCTGGGCGCTGAGCCTGCAATTCGGCAGGGCAGCGAAGTAGCGCCCGACGGCGTCAACATGGTGGGCGGGCACGTTGAGGATGAGGCTCACTTCCCTCAGTCCTTGTTGGGCGGAAACGGACGTATCGCACCTCAGCGTCATGTAGCCGGACGCGAGGAACCGCTCCACCCGCCGTCGTGCCGTTTGGGGAGAGACGCCGCAGGCGGCTCCCAGTTCCGCCCAACTGGCCCGCCCGTCCTTAGCCAGTTCCTCCAAGAGGGACGCATCCAGCCGGTCGGGAGCGTAGGCGGCCGGGGCGGGCAGGGGTTCTGCCGACATGAGCCGGGCCCGCGCCGGTTCGAGGGTGCCGCTGCGCCAGTCGGAAGCCTGCCGGTACAGCTTGGTGACGAAAACGACTTCCCGGTGGGTCACTCCGGGGAGGCCTGCGAAGGAGCCGGTGACGATGTCCATGAGCTCTTCGTGGCTGGAGGCGAAGCAGTCCACGAAGAGATCGTGCGAGCCGGACACCAGCGAAACGGTGCCGAATGCCGGCTCCGCACACAGTTTTTGGACCAGGGCTTCGTTCTCGCTTGGAAGGGAAGAAAGGCTGATGAACGCCGACCAGCCAGCACTCAGATAGCGCGGACCCGGGGCCGGGGTGATCCACGCCAGTCCCTGCTCGGCAAGGGAGTTCCAGCGGCGCGCGACGGTAGGCCCGGACAAGCCCAGGACATCCCCCACGCGGCTCCAGTCGGCACGGGGATTGATCTGCAGGGCATTGACGATTTCGAGGTCAGTTTCGGAGATCATGGCTGATTCCTTCAAAATTTACGATTCTCAGAGGATTTCAAACAAATTCCTAGCCAGTGTAGACGGCGGACCTAACGTTGTGACTCGCATCACCCCTACTTGCATCCCAACGCCCAGGCAACGACGCCCCCAACACTCAAGGAAGCACATGGCAAGCAAGACAGCACCTCCGGCGACGGCAGCCGTCGCACGCCGGACCATCACCGGAATGATCGTGGCGATGGCCCTGATCGAATCACTCAGTGGGGTCACCCAGGGTTACCTGAACCCGATCCTCCCCGCCCTCGGGCCGAGCTTTTCGATCGATGACCCCACCATCAACGGCATTTTCCTGATCTCAAACGTGAGCTTTGCCGTGCTCACGCCGATCATCTCGCGGCTCGGCGACAGCTATGGCTACAGGCTCGTGCTCCGCTGGTCGACGGCGGTAGTCGCGGCCGGCGTCCTCATGATGGCGTTGTGGCCCTCGCTGTGGACGGTGACAATCGGCGTCGTCATGCTCACGTGCGTGGTTGGCTTCATTCCGCTGATGATGGGCATCCTGCGGGTGAGCAGCCCGGCGCAGACCCGCACCGGCGTGAGCGTGATGATCGGCATGCTCATGATCATGGTTGGCGCAGGCGGCCTGCTTGCCGGGATCATCGGCGTCGACGATCCCACCCTCGGTTTCTGGGTAGCGGTGCCGTTCGCGGTTGTGGGGCTGCTTTGCTCCTTCGTCCTGCCTGACGCCGGGACCCCCACCCGCGAAGGACTCGCCTTGGTGCCGCTCCTGGCATGTTCCCTCGGCCTGATCGGCTTCGTGGTGGCCCTTTCGATGGGCCCGGACTGGGGCTGGTTGGATGCCAAGACCCTGGGATCCGGAATCATCGGCCTCGCGCTGATGGCCTACTGGGTGGTCCTGGACGCTCGAAGCGTGAACGGCAAGCGCTTCATGGACCTGCGGATGCTCGCCATACCGCGCATCCGGACGGTCTCGCTGGCCACCTTCTTCTTCGGTTTCGCCTCCATCAGCTACTTCGGCACCAACGGGATCTTCCTGTATTCGAACCCTGACAAGACCGGCTACGGCTTCGCGCTGAGCCCGCTCATGATCGCCATCGTCCTGGCCGCCGCATCGGTGCTCTCGCTGCTTTCCTCGCTCCTGACCTCGAGGGCTCTTAGCCTGTTCGGCGAGCGTGCGACCCTGGTATTCGCCGGTCTCCTGCTGGCGGGCGGCTTCCTGGTCATGGCAGCTGCGCACGGCTCCCTGGCCGGCTACTGCGCCGGTTTCGCCATGTTCAACCTGAGCCTTGGCATGTATCAGGCGGGAACCCGGGCACTGTCTGTGGAGGGCGTTCCGCTTGAGGAAACCTCGACGGCGGCCGGCCTCAACGAACTGGCGCTGTCCGTTGGCATTGCGGTGGGTGCCGCCGTCGTGAAGCTCATCTCCTCGTCTTCAGTCCAGTCAGGGCATATCAGCGAGGGGGGCCTCCTGTCGATCTGGATTGCCCTGGCCATCGCGGCCCTGATCGCTGCGGCAGCAGCCGCCCGCTACCCTAAGCGCCAAGCCGCGGTGATGGGCGCATGAAAGCTGCTGCCTTGAAAGCCGCCGCCATGAAGGCCGGGTCCCCGGAAACCGCAACGCCCACCACGACCTCACCGGCCGCCGTCGAGCGCTCCGTCTCCGCCGCGCTGGAAAGGTGGGAGCCGGAAGTCCTTGGCCTGAGCCACGCGATCCACGCCGATCCCGAGCTCAGCGGGCAGGAGTTCCGTGCCGCCAAGCGGGTTAGCGGGCTGCTCCGGAGCGCAGGCTTCAGCTTTGACGGTCCGCAGCCACTGCTCCCTGCTTCCTTCAGCGCGAGGTTCGGGACCGGTGAGCTGGTGGTCGCACTGTGCGTTGAATACGATGCTTTGCCGACCATTGGCCACGCGTGCGGACACAACGTGAACGCCGCCTGTGCCGTGGGCGCGGCACTCGCGCTCGCCTCCGTCGCCGACGGGCTCGGGATCACTGTCAAGGTCCTCGGCACTCCGGCGGAAGAGACAAGCGGCGGCAAGGTCGATCTCATCGGCGAGGGCTTCTTCGAAGACGTATCCCTGGCGATGATGGCCCATGCAGGCGCCGAGGACGTCATCGGCGGCTCGTCCCTGGCCATGGGTATGTGGGACGTGCTCTATGAAGGGCGCCCCGCGCATGCCGCGGCCGCTCCATCCGAGGGGGTCAATGCCCTCGATGCGCTCGTGATTGCACAGACGGCCATTGCCTTGGCACGGCAGCAACTTCCGCCCGCCTCGGTTGTTTCGTTGATCGTGACGGAAGGCGGGAGCGCCGTCAACGTCATACCGGAGCGTGCCCGGGCGAGCGTGGAAATGCGTTCACCGAGCCTCAAGAACCTGCGAACCATCGAGGAACGCGTGCGGCGCTGCCTGGAGGCGGGCGCACTTGCCAGCGGGAGCGCCCTCAAGGTCACGCCCACGGGTAACGCCTACGCCGAACTCAGGCAGGACCGGTACCTTTCCGAGGCCTACCGGGAAGCGATGTCCGCCCGAGGGAGGGCTGTCGCGTTCAACGAAGATCCAGTAGCTTCCACGGATATGGGCAACGTCTCGCAACTGGTCCCAAGCATCCATCCGCTGCTCGGCTACGACGTGGGCGGGGCCGCCCACCACACCGCCGAGTTTGCTGCCCACGGCTCGTCCGCTTCCGCGGACCGGGCGGTCTTGGAAGGCGCCTTCGGCCTGGCCCTGGCGGCCTGCGCGGCGGCCAGCGATCCGCGGCAACGGGAACGGCTGCTGAACGTCCGTCGCTAAACGCCGTGACCGTGGGTGCGGTTCCACAGCTGCGTTCCGGAACGCAGCTCGCGGGCCGCACCCACGAATTCGCACGTTCGCCCGCTCTGGTTCCCACCGTCGAGCGGGCGGACAATGATCTCAGCAGTTCGCGAGGGAGCGTAATGGGATTCTCGAGGCAACAAAAGACGTCCGTGGCCATGGCCGCATTTGGCCGCTCACGTGATCCCGTGATCGATCTCGCCCGGTTCTTCTGCCTCATCCTGGTGGTGCTCTCGCACTGCATGATGGTCAGCCCGGTCCTGCACCCGGACGGCACCGTCACCACTGAAAACACGCTCATGGAGCAGCACTGGTTCGAACCCGTCCTGTGGGTGTTCCAAGTGATGCCGCTGTTCTTCGTCCTTGGCGGCATCACGGGACTGGAATCGTGGCGTCGCTTGCGTGCGCGCGGCGGCTCCGGCGTCGATTATGCGCAACTGAGGCTTTTGCGTCTCATCCGTCCGGCAACTGCGCTGCTGGCCTCGATGTTCGTGGGGTTGTGGGCCGCAAGCCTGCTTGGCGTCGACCCGGAAGTGGTCCAGCTCATCGCGACTGGGGCGGGCATGCCCTTGTGGTTCCTGGCCGCGTACCTCGCAACTCAACTCAGCGTTCCCTTGCTGGCCCGGCTGCACGGACATTCCCCGTGGTTGACCCTCGGCGGGCTCGTGGCCGCCGTGATCACCCTTGACTCCCTGCGCGGGGCGTTTCCGATGCTCGCCTTCGTCAACATGCTCTTTGTGTGGTGCGCGGTCCAGCAATTCGGCTTCTTCATCGCCGACGGCATCTTCGCCGGGCGCAGCCGGGGCTGGTTCGCGGGGTTGATCGTGGGCAGCAACCTGCTGCTGGGGTTCGTGACCGGGATCGGGGTCTACTCCGGAAACATGATCGTGGACCTGAATCCGCCCAACTTCTGCATGCTGCTCTTGGGCCTGTCCCAGGCAGCAACGCTCCAGCTGCTGCGCCCCGGCCTTGCCTGGGTGGCTGGCGTGCGCTGGATCCGTTGGGTGGTGGCCGTGGCGGGCCGGCGGTCCATGACGGTCTATCTGTGGCATTTGCCCCTGCTCGCAGCAATGTCGGGGCTGCTTCTGCTCACTGGCTTCCCCAAACCGGCGGCCGGTACGGCCGAATGGTGGTGGGCCCGCCCACTGGTGCTGCTCGGCGTCCTCCTGCTCTTGCTCCCGGTCCTGCTGCTGTGCGGCAGGCTTGAGGAGCGCCCGACGGCGGCCAGCCACGCGCGCGGCAGGACGCACGTCGCGGTGGTGACTGCCGGCGTCGTGGTCTTCATTCCGGTGGTGGACGCCGCCTTCAACGGACTCACGCTGACCCTTCTCGCTGGGGGAGCGGCGTGCTTCGCGCTGGGAGTGTTACTACTGGGACGGGTGCCGGCCGGAGTCCTTTCCGCCGCGGTTCCCGATGCCCCTGCGGTGCCATTGCCAGAGCCCGGTTTACGTGCGAATCTCGACTCATGACTGAGTTCACGGATTCAACCGCAGAGTCGTTCAGCCCGGACGTCACAACGGTCAGGAACGACAAATTCCACCGCTACGAGCTTCTGGTTGACGGTGAAGTAGCCGTGATCTCGCAGTTTATGGACAAGCCCGGCCACATCGACTTCCTCCACACCGAGACGCGCGCGCAGTTCAAAGGCCGCGGGCTGGCCAAGGTCCTGGCGCACTTTGCCTTGGACGACGTCGTCGCCTCCGGCAAGCGGATCATTCCGCATTGCCCGTTCATCGCGGCCTATCTGCGCAAGCATGAGGGCTACGAGCTCGACGTTGATTGGCCAGCGGAACCGCCGGTGGGGGAACCGGACAACGAGTAGTCATTCGGCCGCGGAGTGCGTTGAATCATCTGAACTTCCCGCCGACTGCGATGAGTGGTCGTGTCACTAATGAGTGGCTGCGGACGCGGGATCGTGACGCAGTTTTGCTTAAGATCTATTGTTTGAGGGCCACAATGGCGTCGTGTTCGTCGCGGATTACCCGGCCTCGGGACAATCCGGCGACCCCCATGGCGCTGACAAGCTCGCCGCCGTGCCGGTGATCGGAGGCACTGACCACGTACGAAAAGCTCAACATCGCTGATTCTCCGGAGGACAACGTCCCGATATCCAAGTCCCAATCGTGGGGCTTGGAACTGTAATCAAGGCTCTCCATTCCTTCATTGGTGAAGGAGCGAGGAATGAGGCACACGTTGCGGAGTAGGACCTTGGAATCATTGATGATCCATGCGGTGAAAATAATGGTCTCGCCCGGGGCTGCCGCCGACTTGTCGGCCCCGTAAACGAGGACAATATTCCCGACATGTTTCTTTCGGGCAAGCGGTGCTGAGCGGAGTGGGCGGCGTCGGGTCATGCCAGTTGAGTGCGGCTCGCGGCGGAATCGTGTTGCCGCGGGCCAAACTCGCTGCCGTCGAATAACCGGTCCTGCGTAAGATTCAAGTCACATGCAATTTCGGCTGTCACACTGGATGGTTATGGGGCAGGTTTCAGAGGACGGTTCGAATGGCGGAGACGCGTCGATGGCCGTCGGGCACAGCGACCCTCAAATCATGGCCATGGTGCGTGACGGCGATGCTTCCGCCTTCGATGTGCTGTTTCAGCGGCATTTGGCAGCGGCCAAGTTTGTCGCCCGTGCCCAGACGGACAATGTCAGTGACGCCGACGACGTCGTGTCCGAGGCGTTTGCTTCGATTTTCCAAGCCCTCACTGAGGGCAAGGGACCGGACCATTTCTTCCGCTCCTATCTTCTGACTGCCGTGCGGCGAATTGCCCATGACCGGAACCGGAAGTCCAGGCGTACCCAGGTCGTGGGCGACGTCGACGTCCTAGATACCGTTGTCGTCGACGCGGACACCGTTCTGGACGCCTTTGAGTCCAGCACGATGGCGAAGGCGTTCAAGTCGCTTCCGGAACGCTGGCAAGCGGCCCTCTGGCACGTGGACATCGAAGGCCTGAAACCTGCCGCGGCCGCACCCTTCATCGGATTGAGCCCCAACGGCGTCTCCTCGCTCGTGATCCGGGCGCGTGAGGGGCTCCGGCAGGCCTACTTGCAAAACCACGTCAATGTGGCCAGCGACGACTCATGCGTTGAATTTTCGAGCTTGCTCGGAAAGTACGTCCGCAACGGCCTGAAACGTGCGTCACAGGAAAAGGTCAAGGCCCACCTGGAGGAGTGTCCGAAGTGCACGGCTGTGCTGGTGGAACTCAACGATGTCCAGGCGGGCATGAGGGCGCTTGTCTTCCCCTTGGTGGTCGGGGTGGTCTTTACACCGGCAGTGACCGCCGGATTTTTCCCCGGAACCGTACTCCTGGAGTCGCTTCTTCCCGGAGGGGTTCTCCCGGAGCCATTCCTTCCCGAGCCGTTCCTTCGGGAGTCGTTCCTTCGGGGAGGGGCCGAACCGGCCGCCGCGGGACTGCGGTCGGTGGGTGGATTCTGGAAGATGGCAGTCGCCGCCATGGTCCTGGGAGGCCTCGCGATTGCAGGCATCCTCATGTGGCTTGGACAGGCTAGCCCGACGCCCATGGCTGAAGCCGATGTTCCGAGCATCGCCCCGTCAGCCCCGCAGTCCGCGCCGGAACGTGGCCCGACGGCGCCCCCGCCAAGCCTGGCGCCGACGTCGGACCCGCCCGCCATTGCGGTGCCGCAACCCCCGGCGCCCGCGCCAATCGTGCCCGAAGCGGTTCCTGCGCCGCGGGAGACAGCCAGGGTGGTTGATTCCGGAACCGGCATCACGAACCCCGTTCGTGAGACGGGTTCGTTGACCATCCACAAGTACGAGAGGCCGGCCTCGCCGACCAACCTGCCCAACGACGGAACGGTTCTGACTGCCGCCCAGTTGCAGGGACTGACGCCGATGGCCGGGGTGACGTTCGCGGTCCAGAAGGTCAACAATATTGATCTGACGACGAATGCGGGCTGGGCTGCGGCGGCAGCGCTGACGCCGGACCAGGCCGTGACGCAGGCGGCGACCCCGGGTTCGAAGGTCACGACCGGCGCGGCCGGAACGGCGACCTTGGGGAATCTTCCGCTGGGCCTGTATCTGGTGACCGAGACCGGCTACCCGGCCGGTGTGACTCCTGCGGCCCCGTTCCTGGTGACGGTTCCCATGACGGACCCGGCCGGCGGGAACAGCTGGCTGTATGACGTGAACGTCTATCCCAAGAACGCGGTGACCGGGGCCACGAAGAGCGTGAATGATGCGTCGGTGGTCAAGCTCGGTGACAACGTGCAGTGGACCATCAGCAGCGACATTCCCAACGTCAACCCGATTGATGGGTACCGGATCGTCGACAAGCTCGATTCGAAGCTGAGCTACACCAACTCGACCGTGGCGCTCTCCAACAGTGCCGCGCTGGCGCTGAACACGGACTACAGCATCGCGTTCGACACGGCCACGAACACCCTCACAGTCGACTTCACCGCAAGCGGCCGGGCGATTCTGGCTGCCAACCCCACCGCGAAGGTCGTGGTCACGGTGAACACGACCGTGAACACGGTCGGTGAGGTCACGAACACGGCTCTTGTCTACCCGAATGCGGCCAGCTTCAACATCACTCCGGGCCAGCCCGGCGGTCCCGTGGTCACGCCTCCGGTGGCGGTGACGAAGTGGGGCAACATCGTGCTGCACAAGAAGGATTCCCAGAGTTCGGCTGCCCTGGCCGGTGCCGGGTTCTCGGTGTATCCGAGCCGGGCTGATGCGCTGGCCGGTACCAACGCGATCAGCGTCGGAGGTTCCAGTTCCTGGACCACCGATGCCAGCGGCAACCTGGTGATCTCGGGGCTGCGTTACTCCAACAAGGCGAACGGAAAGCCCGTCAGCCCCGGTCAGCCCGGTTACCAGTCGTACTGGCTGGTGGAGACCAAAGCCCCGTCCGGGTACGCGCTGCTCGCCCAGCCGGTCGAGACCACGGTCACCAGCAACGACCCCTCGGCTGTGACGGTGACGATCGGCAACATCAAGCAGAACGCTGGATTCCAGCTGCCGCTCACCGGCGTAGGAACCTGGGCCCTGCCTGCGGGCGGAATCCTCGTGCTGGCAGGCGCAGGCCTGTTCATGGTCACCGGCCGCCGGAAGCCCACCGAAGTAAAATAGGCGGCTGCGGCGCCCGGAACCTGATCCGGCCGATGTCACGCTCCGAAAATACTTTCCAACTTTCGCGTCACGATCCGCGAATTGCTCCCACTGTTCCAGTGGGTGGCCGTTTCTCCCCCGCTTCATTCAAAAATTCAACCTGTTTTCTGCGACACGAATCGCGGGAAGCGCGCACTTGATGGCTAGAGACCACCTGTGTGCCCGCTCCCGAAAGTGAAGCAAGAAAGCCTATGAAGCAGTCCCTTCCAGCCAAGCTACTGGCAATTCTCCTCACAGCAACGATTGTCGGCCTTGGTTTGGGCGGTACCTTGCCTTCACCCGCATATGCGACGACGCCGGGAACCCCGGGAGTGCCTCAGGCGGGTACTCCGGTCTACACCGAGGATTTTTCCAATCAGGATGCTTCCGCGGCTGCCATCAACATCCTGAACTACACCGGCGGTGCGGCAGCCGCGTTCTCGACGTACACGGCGGACCCGCAGTGGACTCCGGCCGGGAACCAGTGCAATGGGTGGATCATGAGTTGGACCACGCCTAACCCTCCGGCCTCCGACGCTGGCTGCCAGCGGAACCTCGGCACGACGTGGCCCTCACTTCGGAGCATGGCCCAAGCACTCGGCATGGCGCAGGGGCAGAGCCCGGCGCAGGCGCAAACGAACCAGGCTCTGACGGAGTACACGAATGCGTCGAGCGGTTCCATCACCGCCGGCACGGAATTCCGCACAGTGAAGACCATTCCCGCGATCGCCGGGCACTACTACGCGGTGTCGGCCTATTTCGCCGCCGTGAACTGTCCTGCCCAGGGCGGCGCCAGTCAACCGCAGGAGACATTCAGTCTTCTCGTGAACGGCACTCCGATCGTGCTGAGCTCCGGGCTGAACCCATGCACGAGTTCCACTGACTGGTCGACTCAGGTGACCAAACTGCAGTCAGCGGCGTACATGGTTCCGGCCGGGACGACTGCGAACCTCGGGCTGTCGCTGTACAACGCGCAGACCAATGGCTCGGGTAACGACGTGGCGTTCGACCTGCCCCAGATCGTCGACGTCACCCCGCAGTTGGACAAATCGTTCGGTCCGGCGCTCATTGCCCCCGGCCAGACGTCCATGGTGACGCTCACGGTGACCAACACCAGCGACCTGAAGGCGAAGAACGACTGGAGTATCACCGACACGCTGCCTGCCGGCGTCGTGATCGCTCCGACTCCCGTGATCGGCGGAACATGTGCACAGGTGACCGGCGCAGGGTTCGTCCGCACGGCGACTGCCGGAGCGAACACCTTCACTGCGACGGGCGGTGATCTTGCCGCGGGGCAGGCATCCTGCACCATCACGTTCAACGTGACCGCCGCGGCGGAGGGGACGTATGTCAACGGCCCGGCCAACATCGTGACCAACCTCAACCCGCCGGCGAACGCCACCCTGACCGTCCGGGCGCCGCGGATTACCTTGACCAAGGCGCTCGGAGCACCGCGCGGGGCGGCAACGGACCAGTTCACCGTGCAGATCCGCACCGGCGGGGCGACGGGCGCGGTGGTTAACAACACCACCAACTCAACCACGACAGGAACGGGATCCTCAGTAACTGCGGGAACCGGCACCACCGGCGCCTACGTGGCCACGGCTGGAACCGTGTATACCCTGACCGAAGCGGCCGCCGGTACGGCCAACCTTGCGAACTATGCCGGCACCATTACCTGTACGGACTCGTTCGGCCTGCAGGCCGGTTTGCCCGTCGGGGCCGCGTTCAGCGGTTCGCTGGCCATCACGCCGGTGGCCGGGGCGAACATTACCTGCACCTTGTCAAACACCGCCCAGCCGATCATCAACGTAGCCAAGCAGGCCGGCACGGTCACCGGTCCGGATGCGAACGGCAACTTTGTCGCCAACTACACCGTCACCGTCTCCAACACCGGCTCGGCGGCCGGCACTTACGGTACCCTGGCCGACACTCCGGCGTTCGCCCCGAACCTGGCTGCAACGAGTGCTGCTTGGACGACTACCGGGACCGGGGCTCCTGCTGGTGGGTCGTCGCCGACACCCGGTCCATACGCGCTGGCCCAGCCGGGAATCGCCATCGGCCCGGGAGCCACGCAGACCTTCAATCTCGCCGTGACGTTCCACTACACGAACACCAGCCAACCAGCGGCGTGCGCGGGCCCCGGCACCGGCCTGTTCAACTCGGTTGCGTTACCGGCTGGCCAAGAGCAGGGCCCGACGACGGACAACTCCGCCTGCGACGCCCTCACGCCCAATCTGGTGGCCTCCAAGAGCGTGGACCCCGTGGCCGGCACCATGGTCCAGCCCGGGCAGGTTCTGAGCTACTCGCTGACCTTCGACAACACGAGCGGTTCTGCACCGGCCGCTGTCAGTTTCACCGACTGGCTCGGGGACGTTCTGGATGCCTCGAGCTTCGTGGCCAACTCGATCACCACAACCTCCACGAGCGGGACTCCCTTGGTTGTCACGAACAACTCGGGGGCGGCGCCTAAAACCTTGGCCGTCACGGGCATAGTGGCTGCCGGCGCGAAAAGCGTCGTCACGTATCAGGTGAAGGTCAATAGCGTTGGCAACCTGGGTGATGCGTCGCTCGAGAATTACCTGACACCGTCAGCCACCATCATCCCGCCATCGAGCTGCCCGGACGGCAGCATCACCTGCACTGTCAACCCCGTGGGCTCGTGGACCCTGGGCAAGACCGCCTTCCCGGCCTCCGGAACTTACCTCAATCCGGGCGACCCCAGCGCAAACAGGGTGATCACGTATACGGTGACCGCCACCAACTCCACCGTCACCCCCGTCACCGGTGTCATCCTCAGCGATGACCTGAGCCAGGTACTGAACAACTCCACGTTCACGGCCGGCTCGGCGAAGCTGACCGTCAATGGCGGTACACCATTCGTAGTCCCGGACCCCGGTCCTGACATGAAGCTGGCTACGCTTCCATTCAGTCTCCCCGGCAACGGCGCGGCGGTGTTGACCTACTCGGTGACTGTCAACACGAATGCATGGCTCGTCACAGTGAAGAACGGGGCAACCGGCAACGGGATCCTCCCTCCGGCACGATGCGTCACCGGAGGCTCGGCGCCACTTGACCCTGCATGTTTCACCACGAATCCCACTACCGGCCACCTGTTCCTGCAAAAGGCAGGACCCGGGACAATCCAGGGTTCCCCCGTCCCGCTGACCGGCTCGACGTTTGAGATCCACAATGATGCTGCCGGGCAAATGGGCCCCACCGTCGTCGGAGTGAACAGCCCGGTATCCGGGTCGCCCGGACTGGTCGAGGTCAGGAATTTGCTTCCGGGGACCTACTGGCTGCTCGAAACCAAAGCCCCGGACGGCTACTCGCTTCTGGCCACCCCCGTGAAGTTCACCATTGCGCCGAACGGCAGCATCGCCTTGGACCCGGCCACCGCAGGAACGTCGGTAACGGCAAACAACCAGACCATCACCGTTCTGGATATGGCGTCCGTCAAGCTTCCATTCGCCGGCGGGCCAGGCACTGCCGGCATCTTCGGCGGAACGGTTCTCGGGATCCTCGCCCTCATGATTTCCCTCGCCCTCATCGTCTTCAGGCGAGCGAACAAGACCCCACAAACCCAAACTCCTTAGCGCAGCTCCGCGCAAATCAATGGGGGAACAAGAAAGGAACACGATGAAATCATCGAAGGTGAGGCGCGGCATAATAGCCTCTTTGGCCGCAATAGCCTCAGCTGGGATGCTCGCCCTCGGAGCCGGAGGTGCACACGCGGCGAACACCGCGAACATCGATCCGTCCAAGACAGGTTCGTTGACCATCCATAAGTACGAGAAGCCGGCGACGCCGACGAACCTGCCTAACGATGGAACGGCACTGACCCCGGCCCAGACCGCGGCCCTGACCCCGATGGCGGGGGTGACGTTCACGGTGCAGAAGGTGAACAACATTGACCTGACCACCAACGCGGGATGGACTGCCGCTGCTGCCTTGACGCCGGCCCAGGCCGCGGCGCAGGCGGCCACCCCGGGCTCCACGACCACGACGGACGCGAGCGGAACGGCGAGCTTGGGGAACCTGCCGCTGGGCCTGTATCTGGTGACGGAGACCGGCTATCCCGCTGGTGTCACTCCCTCGGCCCCGTTCCTGGTGACCCTTCCGATGACGGACCCCGCGGGCGGGAACGGGTGGCTGTATGACGTGAACGTCTACCCCAAGAACGCCGTGACTACGGCGACGAAGACCGTGAACGACGCCTCCGTGATCAAGCTTGGTGACGCGGTAACGTGGACCATCACGTCCGACATTCCCAACGTGAACCCGATCGATGGGTACCGGATTGTCGACAAGCTCGATTCGAAGCTGAGCTACACCAGCTCGACGGTGGCGCTTTCGAACAACGCGGCACTGGTGTTGAACACCGATTACACGGTCGTGTTCGACACGGCCACGAATACCCTCACGGTCGACTTCACCGCCACCGGCCGGGCCGTGCTGGCGGCCAACCCCACGGCCAAGGTCCTGGTGACGGTGAACACCACCGTCAGTACGGTCGGTGAGGTCGCGAACACGGCCCTTGTCTACCCGAACGCGGCCAGCTTCACCATCACTCCGGGCCAGCCCAACGGTCCGGTCGTCACTCCTCCAGTTATTACCAAGTGGGGCGACATCGTGCTCCACAAGAAGGATTCCCAGAGCTCCGCGGCCCTGGCCGGGGCCTTGTTCTCGGTCTACCCGAGCCGGGCCGATGCCCTGGCCGGCACGAACGCGATCAGCGTCGGAGGTGTCAGTTCCTGGACCACCGATGCCAGCGGCAACCTGGTGATCTCCGGTCTGCGCTACTCCAACTGGGCCAACGGGGCAACAGTGACCTCGGGCCAGCCCGGCTACCAGAGCTACTGGCTCGTGGAGACCAAAGCCCCGTCGGGCTACGAGCTGCTCGCCCAGCCGGTCGAGACCACGGTCACCAGCAACGACCCGTCAGTGGTCACAGTGACGATCAACAACGTCCCGCACAACGCCGGGTTCCAGCTGCCCCTCACCGGTGGTGTGGGAACCTGGGCCCTGACCGCCGGCGGGATCCTCGTGCTGGCAGGCGCCGGTCTCTTCATGGTCACCGGCCGACGGAAGCGTAACGAGGCAAAGTAAACACCCCTCGGTGACCCGCATCCCTTGATGCAGGGTATGGGGCATCCACCACTGCGGTGGATGCCCCATGCCGCTCCCGTCCATCAAAGCAAGAGGCCCCAATGACCCAAACCCTCAAAGAATTCATGGAGGGTTCCGAACCCGGACCGGAAGGCCGGAGACCGGCGGCGGGAAGCAAGCGCATCCGATCAGGTCTTGCTTACCGCAGACTTGTCACGATGATGGTCATCGCCGCATTCGGCCTGGGCCTGGTCCTTTACCCCCAGGCAGCTGACTGGTTCAGCTCGATATCCCACAGCAGCCAACTTTCCGGCTATGCGCAGGAAGTCGAACAGCTTGAACCCTCGGCCCGGACGAAAGTGTTGGAACGGACACGCGAATACAACTCCCGGATCCCTGCCGGACAGCTGCGGGACCCGTACTCCGCCCAAGCCCCGATGCCGGCATTGGAAGGGCAGCTGCGGGATTATAAGAGCCAGTTGAACGTAGCCAACGACGACGTGATCGGAAGATTCCGCTACCCGTCCCTGAACATTGATCTGCCGATCTTCCACGGAACCAGCGACGACGTTCTAGCCAAAGGCGTGGGCCACCTCTATGGCTCCTCCCTTCCCGTAGGCGGCCCAGGCACGCACAGCGTCCTCACATCGCACTCGGGGATCCCGAATGCGGAACTCTTCAATCCCCTCCACAGCGCGAAAACGGGTGACATCTTCTCCACCGAAGTCATGGACCACACGTTCCTCTACAAGGTCGACAGGATCGAAGTGGTCAAACCGGATGACATTTCCTCACTGAAAATCACCGCGGGGGAGGACTCCATCACTTTGGTAACGTGTACCCCCATCGGAGTGAACTCACACCGGCTCCTAGTTCACGCCTCCCGGATCGCAGACATCCCCAAAGGCGCCCCGGAACAGAAAACCCTGGCAGGGCGCCAAGCCAACATTGGATTCCCGTACTGGATCGTCTACTTCGTTTGCGGCTTGCTGGCCTTCTACCTGGCTTTTCTTGCCTGGAACCGTCGACGAAGCCGATGATCCAAACGCTTGGGCGCGCAAAGGCCCGGGGCGCATCTACCCCCAGACAAGGAAGCACCACAATGGCCTCACAATTCAATCTCTACGTTGACGCGGATGCCTGTCTGCGGTTCCAACTTGTTACCGGAAATGGCGACGTGCTCCTCACCTCCGAGGCTTTTAAGGACGAGGATGCGGCAATCGCAGCGATCTGGTCAGTGCGCGAGGCCGCGGCCAACGGGCGCATCGTGGATCTCACCGGTTCGATGCCGGAAAACCACCCCACCAACTAAGTCATGGCCCCGGCATTTCGACGGACTTCCACCGATATCTTGCGAAGTTCGCGACACGATTCACACCCGGGCGACACAAAGTTAGTGCCTGACATGCGAAGGAGTGAGACTCCTCGCGGACCTGTTGGGGGCCGCTATGAAGGCGTCCATTCTCGATGGACCGCATGTCAGGCCGTGCCCTATGCGGTCGTGCGCCCCCATGCGACTCATGGCCTGGGGCACGTGTAGGGATCTAAGGATCCCTACACGGCGTGCGGCTGGATCTGAGACCCCAGCCGCACGCCACTTCCGTCTCTGCCGTAAGCAAGGAGAACTGCCGCCGCGCCTGGTCGGCCAGTCCTCGTGCTCCGGGCGTCGGGCCGGGGGACCCTTAGCGCACGATGCGCAGAGTGCGCACCTCGAACGGCCGCATTCGCAGCTCGCCACCGAGGCGCGCATCGTCCAGGGCGTCCTCGATGAGGCTCACCTCCCGCACCTCGCGGTGCGGAAAGTCGACCGTCAGCTCGCCGTTCGTGCGACGACCAAGCGACTCGTAGACGCGCACGATAAGGTCGCCCGAGCTATCGTCGGCGAGCTTCACGCCGGAAACGACGATCCCTTCGCCCTGGACCGAGACCAGCGGCGCGACGTCGTGATCGCCTCGGACTACGGTCCCTGGGGCGTTCAGCTCGATGCCCGCCTGGGTGGCCTCGGCAGGACCAGCGCCGATCACCATGCCGACCGTGATGACGTGCCGTCCGTGGTCGGCATCGGGGTCAGGGAAGCGCGGTGCCCGAAGCAGCGAGAGCCGTACGGTTGTCGTCACGGAATCGTCCGCCACCTCGCGGGAGGTGTCGTAGCCGTAGATCGAGTCGTTCACGAGGGCGACGCCGAAGGCGGCCTCGCGCACCAGCACGAAGCGGTGCATCGACGTCTCGAACTTCGCTGCCTCCCAGCTCGTGTTCGTGTGCGTGACGCGCGACTGATAGCCGAACTGGGTCTCGGCCTCGGAGTGTGCCGCCTGCACGTCGAGTGGGAACGCGAGCTTGAGCAGCTTCTCGGTCTCGTTCCAGTCGATGTCGTTGACGATCTGCAGCGTCCGCGAGCCGGGTGCCAGCGTGATCGTCTGGGTGATGGCCGACTTGGAGAATGTGCGATCGATGACCACTTCGGCTCCCGCCTCGGTGAGCCGGGAGCAGATGCAGGTGACATCGCGCAGCTCGGTGGCGCTGTTCCGGTAGTAGCGGTCAATGTCCCAGGCGTCCCACATGTTCGGGAAGTCCTGGTGCAGCTGCAGCAGGTTCGCCGCGCGGCCATCGGCGACGGCGTCACGTCCGGTCCGGAGATCTACCGCGGAGACCACGAGGCCCTCTTTGGAGATGCGCACACGCACGAGCGCGTTCTCCAGCACGATGTCCTCGCCTGAATCGTCCAGCATGACCCGGTCTTCCGAGGCGACGGCCAAGGTGGCGCCGAGCGGCAATGGACCGGCGACCGACGTCGGCGAGAACACGAGCTCATGGTCTCCGTCGCCGGCGAGCGATCGGCGCGCGGCATTCGAGATTGCTTGTGCCCGGGCAATCACGTCGTCGAGGACGGCGACCGCCTCGCGGTGCACCCAGGCGATGGACGTGCCGGGAAGGATGTCGTGGAACTCATGCAGCAGCACCTGCTGCCACAGCTGCTCGAGTTCAGCCTGCGGGTACGCGTTCCCGGCACGGACTGCATCCGTCGCCGCCCACAACTCGGCCTCGATGAGTGCGTGCTCGGCCCGGCGGTGGCGCGACTTGGTCCCGTGCTGGCTGGTGAGAGTGCCGCGGTGCAGTTCGAGGTACAACTCGCCGACCCAGACAGCCGGGTGCGGGAGCTCTGCCTTGGCGGCGTCGAAGAAGACGTCGGGATGTTCCCAGACGACTTGGGCGCTTCCCTCGAGGTTCTGAAGGCGTCGGGCGCGGCCCGTCATCTCGCGCGTCGTGCCGCCGCCGCCGTCACCCCAGCCCACGGGCGCGATCGACCGGGAGCTGACCCGGTTCTCTTTGAACTGGCGCGACGCCTTGGCGACCTCCATCCCGCTCAGCTGCGAGTTGTAGGTGTCCATGGACGGGAAGTGTGTGAAGATCCGCGAGCCGTCGATGCCCTCCCACAGGAACGTGTGGTGCGGGAAGACGTTCTGCTGGTTCCAGGAGATCTTCTGTGTGAAGAACCACTCGAAGCCGGCGCGGCGCATGAGCTGCGGGAGTGCCGACGAGTAGCCGAAGCTGTCGGGCAACCAGACGCCCTTCGAGCGGAAGCCGAACTCCCGCTCGAAGAACCGCTGACCGTGCGAGAACTGCCGGACGAGCGACTCACCCGCCGGCATCACCGTGTCGGACTCGACCCACATGCCGCCAAGTGGCAGGAAGCGACCGTCGGCCACCGCGGTCTTCACTCCTTCGAACACCTCGGGGCGGTGCTCCTTGAGCCACGCGTAATGCTGCGCGCTGGACATGCCGAACTGGAACTCCGGTTGCTCTTCCAGCAGCGCCGTCATCGACGACGAAGTACGGGCGACCTTGCGGATCGTCTCGCGGACCGGCCACAGCCAGGCGGAGTCGATGTGTGCGTGGCCGATGGCCGAGAGGCGATGGGCGCTGGCCTCGGCGGGAGCCGCGAGCACGTCGGCAAGCTTCGAACGGGCGTCTGTAGCGGTGGCGGAGATGCGCTGAAGGTCGAGCACGTCGAAGGCATCATCCAGGGCCTGCAGGATTCTCATGCGCCGCGGGGAGGTGGGCGGAAGCTCGGCCTGCAGCTCGAACAGGACGTCGACGTCGAGCGAGAGCTCGAAGACCTCCTGCTCGAAGACAACGAGATCCATCCGGCGCGTGCGGTAGAGCGGTTCCGCAGACGAGGTGAGGATATCGCCCTCCTGCGTCGGGAGGAAGGGATGGTAGTCGAGCAGCACGGGGTTGGATGCCGCTTCGAGGTAAAGTTCGACGGCCTCGTCGCCGCCGGCCGCCGTGGTGACCGGGATCCACTGGTTGCGGGGGTTGATGCTCTTCACCGGAGTGCCGTCGGCACGATAGACGAGCGCCTCGCATTGGAAGCCTGCCATGTTGATATCGAACCCGAGGTCGACGACGGCTTCGACAGAGCGGCCTGCCCACTCAGCCGGCACGCGACCGGTGATCCGGAACCAGGTGGTGCCCCAGGCGGGACCCCATGGCATTCCGACGGACGCCGGTGCGTAGTCGAGCGCGAACCCGTCGGCCGGGCTGATCGGCTCGCCGGCGAGCTCGTGGATCTCCACGCCCAGAGGCACGGATGCCGAGTGGATCGCCGGTCGGATGCGCTCCTCGAGGACGCGCTTGACGCGACCGATGGTGAGCGAGGTGTCATCATGCATGGGCTGTTCTCCGGGCTCGACGCCGATGGTTTCACTAAAACGCTCCAGAAGGCTAGATCATCGGGTCGGTCATCCCTTGACGCTTCCCTCTTCGACGCCCTTGAAGAACCACTTCTGCAAGACCGCGAAGAGCAGGAGGATCGGTACGAGCGCGATCATCGTTCCCGCTGCGATCACGCGTGGGTTCGCCGCGAAATTGGAGCTGAGATATTGCATTCCGACGGTCAGCGTGTAGTTCGCAGGATCTGAGAGCACAACGAGGGGCCAGAGGAAGTCGTCCCACGCGCCGATGAACGCGAAGAGCGCGACGACGGAGACCATGCCCCGCACGTTCGGCCAGACGATGTGGCGCAGGCGCTGCATCGTGTTCGCGCCGTCGATGGTTGCCGCATCCAGCGTGTCCGACGGGATCATGCGGCAGGCGGCCGTCATCAGCAGCACGTTGATCGCCGCGACGGCCCCGGGGAGGAACACGCCCCAGAGCGTGTTCGCGAGCCCCAACGACTTGACCGTGAGGTACTGGCTGGTCAGGGTGACCTCGCCCGGGACCAGCAGCGTGGAGAAGAAGATCGCCAACACGACCCACTTGAAGCGGAACTTCATCGTGCCCAGCGCGTAACCTCCGAGTGTCGCGAACACGACATTGGTGATCACCGTGCCGATGCCGACGAGCAGGGAGTGCCAGGCGTAGTCGACCACCGGAATCGTGCGGAACACCTCGGCGTAATTGTCGAGGGTCGGCGCCGCCGGGATCAGCGACGGCGGGAAGTCGTAGATGTTCTCCGACGCCCCTTTGAGCGAGGTCGACATCTGCCACAGGAAGGGGAACACCATGAGCGCCAGCACTCCGAGAAGCAGCGCGTACTTGCCGATCAGGCCGCCGAGCGAGGGTTTCATGATGTCCGCCGAACCGCGCGTGCGGTAGGGATTCTCCCGCGGTGGCTTCACCGTTCTACTCGTCTGGGTCGCAGTCATCGCCGGGCCTCCTGTACTGTCGCTCCGCGTTTAGTCTTCGCGGCTTTGGCCCCGCGCCTGCTCGCCAACGCTTCGCGGATGGTGTCACTGTTGTTCACGATCCCGACGATCAGCAGCGGAACGAGGGTCAGCAGGAACAGCACCAGCGAGATCGCGGACGCGTAGCCGATCTGGCCGTTCAGTCCTTTGCCCATCGACTGGATGAGCATCACCATACTCATCGCCCGTCCGCCGGGTCCCCCCGAACCATTGGAGAGCACGTAGAGCTCGGTGAAGACGCGCGTCGCCCCCACGCACACCAGCACCGACACGAGCATCATGGGTCCGCGTACTCCAGGGACGGTCACCGACCAGAACCGGCGCAAGCGGCCGGCGCCGTCCATCGCCGCCGCTTCGTGCAGCTCACGGCCGACGTTCCCGAGGGCCGCCAGGTAGACGACCATGTAATAGCCGAGCCCCTTCCACACCGTCAACCCGATGGCACATCCGATCAGCAACCAGCGGTCGGAGAGGAACTCGACCGGACGGTCGATGAGGCCGAAAAAGCTCAGTGCGGAGTTGATCGTGCCGCTGCCGGAGAAGAGAAATTCCCAGACGATCGCCACGACCACGGCGGAGGCGATGACCGGAAAGTAGAAGGTCGTTCGGAAGAACCCGATCGCCGGCACCTTGTTGTGCACGAGCAGTGCGAGCAACAGCGGGAGGAACGTCAGCAGCGGCACGCACACGACGACATAGATCAGCGAGGTTGTCAGCGCGTAGCCGAAGCGGTCGTCCTCGAGTAGCTTCTCGAAGTTCGCGAAGCCGACGAACTCCGCCGGGCGAAGGGGGCGGGCATTCGTGAACGCGAGTACGACTGTGTTCAGGAATGGCCAGAGCGCGAACACTGCCATCCAGATCACGCCGGGTAGGACCAGTAGATACGGTGTGTGCCAGCGCTGTCGTCTCACGGCGACCGCCCCCTTCATCCCGTCGTCGCCGGCTCAGCTGGCGACGTTCTGCTTCGCGTACTCGACGGCCTTGTCCAGCGACTCCTGGGCAGAGATTTCCCCCTTGACCGCGAGGGCGATCTGCTGTTTGGCGTAGGTCTCCATCGCCTCGGTGAACTTCGGGGCTCCCATCATCCGGGCCTTGTTCATTTGCGAAGCGGCCAGGTCGGTGGCGACGCCCTGCATCTTGTTCTTCGCCGTCTCGGTGAACGCGGAGGGGTCTTCATTGGCGGCCCTTGTTCCGGGGAAGAATCCGGGGGCGAGCTTGACGAAAGCGATCTGGTTCTTGGTGTTGGTGAGGAACTCTGCGAAGGCAAGCGCCGTGGCGGAGTTCTTCGACTTCGCCGAGACGCTGATGCCCTGCACGAACAGCGGCGGGTTGCCGAAGCCATTGGTCGCCTCGACGCTGCGCAGGATCGACGGGGCGTTCACTGAGACATCCTTGTCGATGTAGTTCGGACCCGAGGTTGTCCAGGCCACGGTGCCCTTGTTGAAGTTGTTGACGTTGGCATTCGCGGTTCCGGCGTTCTGCAGCGCCTCGGGCGTGATCGCCCCCAGCTTGTAGAGTTCGGCGTAGCGCTGGATGATCGCCGCGGCTTCGGGGGTGTTGAAGACGAACTTGCCGTCCTTGTAGATATCGAGCTTCCCGCCCCGGTCGGACACCATGATTTGCAGCGACTTGGGGCCGGGCACATCCGAGATCGTCTGCACGCCGCCCGCCGCGAGCGTAGCCGCGGCGTCCAAGGTCGCGGCGTGTGTCTTGGGCGGCTCGGTCACTCCGCCCTTGGCGAGCAGGTCCTTGTTCCAGTAGTTCAGTTCGGTGCCCAGGTACCAAGGGAAGCCGAACGAACCGTCGATGCCGTCGAACTTGTAGGCGCCGACGCCGCCGTCGACGTAGTCGCCGAGGATCTTCGACTCCTTTTTCAGGTCGACGAGCTGCCCGGCCGAAGCGAGCGAGTATGCGTACTCCGGCGGAAGGTTGACCACGTCCGGGAGTTCACCGGACCCGGCCTGCTGCAGGATCTTGTCCTCATAGCCATCAGCGGGCTGGTCAATCCACTTGACCGTGACGCCCGGGTGCTCCTTCTCGAACGCCTTGACGACGCCCTCGAAGTAAGGGGTGAATTTGTCGTTCTTCAGCGACCAGGTCTGGAAAGAAATGTTTCCGCTGATCTTTCCGTCGCTGGCGGAATCGCCAGGCGAGGAGGTGCCGCCGGTACAAGCGGTGAGGGCGAGTGCTGTAGCCACCGCGATGCCTGCGGCGGCAGTCGTTCCGATCTTCATGGACAGTCTCCTTCGAAGGGTCCAGGCTGCTACGTCTCGGGATGGGTCGCAGTCGCAACCTATTACTAAAACGGTATAGTGGCGATAGCTTGCCACACCGAGCGCCGAACCGTCCAGTGCCGGACGACACCGGCCAGGCACTGATTTCCCGGAAAGGACCGCGATGACCCGCCCCGTGGCCCCGCTGCGCTTCGGCGCCAACTACACCCCGTCGTCCGAGTGGATGCACGCGTGGATGTCGCTGGATCTCGACGAGGTGCGCAGGGATTTCGCCTCGCTAGCAGCGATCGGCCTCGACCATGTGCGGATCTTCCCGCTGTGGACGTTGCTCCAGCCCAACCGCACGCTGATCCGCGATAAGGCCGTGGACGACGTCCGCGCCGTAGTTGACGCGGCGGCGGAATTCGGACTGGATGTCAGCGTGGACGTCATCCAAGGGCACCTATCGAGCTTCGACTTCATCCCTTCCTGGCTGTCCACTTGGCACGACAAGAACATGTTCACGCACCCCGATGCACTGAGCGGACAGGCTGAGCTGGTCACCCGCCTCGGCGAGCGGCTCGGGGACGCCACCAATTTCCTCGGTTTTACCCTCGGCAATGAGACCAACCAGTTCTCGGCCCCGACCCACCCATCCCCCTGGCCGGTCACCGAGGCTGAGGCCGCGAACTGGATCACGACGCTCCTCGATGCCGCCCATACCTCCGCCACTGCGCAGCAGCATGTGCACAGTGAGTACGACGCCGCTTGGTACATGGACGGGCACGGCTTCACGCCCGCCCTCGCCTCCCGGCTCGGCGACATGACCACCGTGCACTCGTGGATCTTCAACGGCACGGCGGAGCGTTATGGCGGTCGCTCGGTGGCCTCCGACCGCCATGCCGAGTACATGATCGAACTCGCCCGCGGGTTCGCCACCGACCCCGGCCGTGCGATCTGGCTCCAGGAGGTAGGCGCCCCATCGAACTGCCTGGCTCCTGCGCAGACCCCGGGCTTCCTGGAGGCGACGCTGCGCTCCGTCGCGCGCACCGAGAACCTCTGGGGCGTCACCTGGTGGTGCTCGCACGACGTAAGCCGCAGCCTCGCGGATTTCCCCGAGCTGGAGTACACCCTCGGCCTCGTCGACCAGGACGGCGCGGTGAAGCCGATCGGACGCCGCTTCGCAGAACTCATCCCGGAGCTTCGCGAGCGGCAGCCCGTCCCCGCCCGCACCCTCGGCATCGTCGTCGAGGTCGACGAGAACGAGACGCCGATCAGCCGCGGCGCGATGAGCCCGGGCGGCGCGATATTCCAGGCCTGGGTCGACGCCTGCACGGCAGGCGCCGACCCGGCCATCGTCACTTCGATCGATGCGGCGAAGCCCGCGGTCCTCGCCGCGCGCGGCATCACCGAGCTCATCCGCCCCGCGGTCAGCCGGACCGCTTACGCCTCTCGGAATACCGTCGTCTGAGACCTCAACGCGGGACGGCGGTACTCTCGCGGACGGTGAGCTGCGGCATGGCGCCGATGCGGTCCGCAAGTACGTCGGGGGCATCGATCTGCTCAAGCAGGAACGCCGCTGCCGCCGCCCCGAGCCCGAACGTATCGCGGGTGATGCAGGTGATCGACGGGTGCACGAGCCCCGCGACGACCGAGTCGTCGAAGGAGGCGACGGAGAGATCCTTCGGCACGGACACCCCCATCTCCTGCGCGACGCGAAGGCCGGCGATCGCCATCACGTCGTTGTCGAAAACCACGGCCGTTGGCCGCTCCAGTCGACTCAAGAGCCGGCGCATGGCCGTGGATGCCGCGGCTGGCGAGAAGTCGGTGGCGATCATCTCTCCGCTCACCCCGCGTTCACCGAGACCGGCGAGCACCTCGGTGCGCAGGCGCGTGTGTTGGAACTCTGCAGGGCCGGCGACGTACGCGATCGAGCGATGACCAAGGGCGCCGAGATAGTCGAAAAGGGAGTGCGCCACCTGGCTATCGTCGAGCCAGATTGTCGCCGGGTGCCCCTCGTCGGACGCATGGCTGCCGAGCACCACCGCGGGGAGGGCGAGATCACGTAGCACGGGGAAACGCGGGTCCTCGTCACGAGGATCGATGACGATGACTCCATCGACCTGGTTGGCGCTGTGCCAGCGGCGGTAGGTCGCCACTTCCTCCTCGATCGAGGAGACGAGCACCATCTGCATTGCGATGCGGTTCTCCGCGAGGGCTGACTGGACGCCGGCGATGAGGTCGGTGAAGAACGCCTCCGCACCGAGGGTGCCTGCCGAGCGGTTGACGGCGAAGCCGATGACCCCGGCGCCCGCGCCGCCGAGCGCCCGCGCCGCCGAGCTCGGAAGCCACTGGTGCTCCTCGGCGATGGTGAGGATGCGCTTTCGTGTCTGCTCACTGACGCCCGGCCGCCCGTTCAGCGCGAACGACACCGCCCCCGGCGACACCCCGGCCAGCCGGGCGATGTCCGTGATGGTCACGCGCTTCGTTTTGTTCATGCTTCAACTGTAGCGATACAGGGTGATCTCAAAACTTATTCTGTGCATGACAGTCTTCACCTGCTACCGTTTTACTAAATCGCTATAGTTGCACACCGCCGGGCATCTTCACGCTGATTTTCGAAGATGCCTCTCAAACAAGAGAGAGCAATGAGACGAACAACAGCATTCGGCGCAGGGGTACTACTCGCTGGACTCGCCGCCTTCGGTCCGCAGCCGGCGGTCGCCGATGACGCCGCCAAGGCATCCATAGGCAATACCGCGCACTGCGAGGCGGAGCCCCTCACAATGGCGTACTACCGGACCTGGCGCGACGTCACCGTGCCGCATAACGCCAACTCGAATTTGCCCCACCCGAACGTCACACGCATGAGCGACCTCCCACCGGAGATCGATGTGGCGATGGTCTTCGACGCCGGCGCCACGGCCAACACCGACTATTGGCGCACTCTGCGCGACACCTACGTGCCTGCATTGCACGCGCAGGGCACGAAGGTGGTCTACACCCTGTGGCTCGAGCGCCTCGCCGACGCTGACATCCCGCTGACCGAGGACGCGTACCGCGCCTACGCGCAGGAGCTCGTCGACACCTTCGTCACCCCCTACGGCCTCGACGGGATTGATATCGACGTCGAGTCCTATCCGCAGGGCGACAAACTCACCCGCGCGATCGGCGTGTTCAACGCCCTCGGCAAACTGATCGGCCCGAAGTCCGGCACCGACAAGATCTTCATCTACGACACCAACCAGGATGGCAACACCCCGCTGTTCAAGGCCGTGCACGAGAACGTCTCCTTTGTGCTCCTGCAGGCCTACGGCCGGGGCACGTGGGGGATGCAGCGGACCTGGAACACGTTCGCGGATAAGATCGCCTCCTGCCAGTTCCTGCCCGGCTTCTCTTTCCCGGAGGAGCAGGATCGGATGCGCTGGGGTGACGCCGAAGGCATCTACGATCCCGCCACAGCACCGCAGAGCAAGGCGTACCAATACGCGACCTGGCAGCCCGAGGGTGGCTCCTCGAAGGGCGGGTTCTTCGCATACGCTGTGGACCGCGACGGAAAGGTCTGGGGCGATAACACCATCACGCCCACCGCGTTCTCTTGGATGAAGAACCTGTCCGCCGTGCAGGACAAGGCCGCCGGCGTCGTGCCCAAGGGCACCTGGTCGCTGGCGGTAGCGTCCACTCCGGCGCACGGGAGCGAACTGAGTCCGGGTGACACGGTCGTCTGGACGGTGTCGGCGACCGCCGGATCCGTCGACGTGGCCGGCGCGGCCGTGGCTGTGGACCTCAGGGACCTCGTTGACGACGCGACAATCGAAGGCCTCACGGCGTCGACCGGTACGACCGAGCAGCATGGCGGGGCCGTCGGGTGGAGGACGGATCTGCCCGCCGGCAAGAGCGCGACCCTGACGGTTTCGGCGCGCATCAGCGGTTCCGGTCCTGGAGCCGACGCCGTGTTGGCCGCTGCCGAGGGGCCTGTTCGGGGCCGGGTCTCGGTGGCGGTCGCCGGCTTTGCGCCGCAAGCCGATTTGGCCGCGTGCGACGGCTGCACGGGCATTTCCCTCAAGGTGGCGGGTCCGACGCCAACAGTCACGCCCACCCCGACGCCGACAGCGACCGGGATAGCGACGCCGACCGGGAGCGCCACACCGACGCCGACGGTCACGCCCAGCGTGACGGCGACCGGGGCCGGGATCACTACGGGCGCGGGGCCAGGTTCTCCCCTCGCCTTCACCGGCGGGCTTGATCCGTTCCGCTGGCTGGGCGTCGGCGCATTGCTCGCCGCGATCGGCGGGGGGATGGTTGTCTGGCACCGCAGGGCTCGCCGCGGCTGACACGGAGGGAGTCTTCATGACCTGCCCGCTGCTCTGCGCCGGCGTTCGTCTGGTTCACTACGCAGACAAGGCCAGCGCAGCTCCGCACGACACCTTGGCCTACTCCGCCTGGATCATTAACGATTCAGGCGAAGAGCTCACTGATGTCGCTCTCGTCTTGCGATCGTTCACCAACGCGGGCATGGAGGATCTGAAGTACGCGAGCGGTCCGTCCATCTTGACCTTCGGCCCGGTGCCGCCCGGAGGGGAAACTGAGCTGGTCTTCACGTATGTCGTCACCGAAAACGACCAGCGGCATGCAGGGGAGCTCATCAGCGCCATGGCCGTTCAGGCCGTGACAGCCTCGGGGGCGAGACTTTGGGATGAGCACGACGCGATCACGCCCATTTCCTTGCCCTCATAGCCCGCCCACTGTCCGGGGGAGTCACTCGCCTTCATCGCGGGGCAGGTGCCTACTTTAGCGCTTTCCTTTTCTGCCATTGCCAGGCGTGCCAGAACAGCAGCGTCGCCAGGATCAGAGCGGCGGCCTGGAGAAGCTGTGGGGTCATGTTCATCAGGACGTACGCGAACGGCATCGTATTTCCCAGAATGGGGGTATACGGGGCCATTGCCTCATTGATGATCACCATGATGGCTATGACGAGCCCCAGCTCCAGCCCCCACAGCCCGATGATGAACGGATTCACCGCAGCCCTGCGCTGAGCCACCTCAACCGCGCCTAAGTGATGCTCCAGCGAATTACCGTGCTCGTCGATTTCGCGGAATTCGATCCTGCCCTGAGCCTCATCCATTGTCTGTTCCCCCGGTTTGGCGCGCCGCGGCCCCTCCAAAGACTCGAAAGGCGCACTTTTGAGGCACTCTACCGCGTGCGCCAGGAACACACGAGAGTCAACGGGCTAGTCTGGGCGCATGACAACTCGTGCCAACGAACTCACCGCCTTGGTCACCGGGGCTACTGCCGGACTCGGTGCTCAATTCGCCCGCCAGCTGGCCGAATCCGGCCACCACCTCGTCCTCGTGGCCCGCGATGAAAGCCGGCTGCGGGCAAGCGCTGAGGTGCTTGAACGGGACTTCAGTATCTCGGTGGAGGTCCTGCCCGCAGACTTGACCTCCGACGTCGGGGTTGCGGCTGTCGCGGCCAGGCTGCGGGACGCTTCGCGGCCGGTGGACGTGCTGGTCAACAATGCCGGGATCGGTTTGCTGGACTCTTTCGAGAAGAACGATCTGGAAGACGAAAAGCGGCATTTGCGGCTGCATGTCCAGACGCCCATGGAGCTGTGCCACGCGGCCTTGGAGGTCATGTTGGCGCGCAAGTCGGGCCGGATCATCAACGTCGCCAGCGTTGCGGCATTCGCGAACCGGGGCAGCTATTCGGCAGCCAAGGCATGGCAAGTCAGCTTCAGTCGTTGGGCGAACACTGCCTATGCCGGCAGCGGAGTGAAAGTCACCGCGGTGTGCCCGGGCTTCACCCACACGGAATTCCACGATCGCATGGGCATGGACAAGTCGGTGGCTCCGCGCTTTTTGTGGCTGAAGGCCGAGCGCGTTGTCCGGGAAGGGCTGGAAGACAACGCCAAGGGCAAAGGGGTATCCATCCCGACGAAACGCTACAAAGCGATCACCGCCGCCATGCGCTTCCTGCCGGCGAAGCTTACGTCAGGTCCGCCCCGGAGGCCTCTGAAATAGATCAGCGCAGCGAAGTAAGCCGGGGCGCCTGGATCAGCACCGCCACCGCAATCCCGATCACGGCTCCTACGAACGTCTCCACCCCGCGTTCCAGGACGAGCACGCCAGGGTCCGCGGGCGCCGCCAACTGGGTCATGAGCAGGATGACCGGGGTGAAGAACACCATGGCCCAGCCGTAATGCCGAGCCATGAACAGCTCAGTGGGGAACTGGAAGCCGATCACCAGCAGGACCAGGATGACGGTGGTTTGCCCGGGGAAGTAGTGCAGCGGGGACAGCGGGCTTGGAAAGAGCACGACGGCGACTATCCCCAATCCGAGGAACGTCCCCACGATGCGGTGGATGCCACGGTGCAGGCGGCTGGGCATATCGGCACCGGCCAGCGGAACGGCGGCGGCGGCCATGGCCCAGTGCGGATGTCCGCTGCCCGTGAGTACTCCGCAAGCACCTGCCGCGCCGACGGCGAGCACATACCGGGCCGCGTGAAGGCCGGCTGCTTGGCGCAACCGCGCCGAGGACGCCGGAATGTCCCGGATGGCGCCACGTTTCCACACCCGGTACCGAAGCCACCCCGCAAAACCCACCACCATCGAGAACGCTGCCGATGCCGCGCAGATCAGGACCGCAGCAATGAAGGGGATGGTCGCGGGAACGGAAGCGCAGGCCCCCAAGGCCAGGATTCCGAAGAACGGGCCGTTGGGCTTGAGGCGTACCTTGTCTGAGAACAGCGAACCCACACCCGCCAGGAGCGCCTCGACTACTACCAATCCCCATGAATGGATGTGGGAGACGGACAAGAACGTGCCCACCGAGACACCGGCCAGGAGCACTGCTGCGGCCTGGGCCTGGTGCTTGAGCCGAAGTTGGTGCGATTCGGCACGGCCGTACATGCCGGTCAGGGCGCCGAACACGGCGTAGATGATGAGGTCCGCCCGGCCAACCGCGAGAAGCACAAGCGCCGGCACGGCGACGCTCAGTGCGACGCGGACGGCAGCCAGGTGATCGTTGCTTGCCGGTGGAACGGTATTAAGCGCACGGAAATGGGCCAAGATTGATCGCAACGGGACACCACCAATCACTTCAGCCGATCATTGGGAAGCTATCAGCACCCCAAGATCCGCGCCATTAGCTGGGTCACAACGTTTCCTTGTGCGTCGCCACCCAACTAGCTCCCCACCCAACTAGCTCGCATTTGTTGTCGTTATGAGGCCGCATAACGACAACAAATGCGAGTCAGTTGGGTTGGCGGGAGGCGCGTCAGGCCGGGAAGCATTGCAACGCCGTCGAGCGGGCGGATTCCAGCGCTTCGCGAACGGGACGTTTGCGGTGTTGTTCGGAGAGGATTTCCACGCCCCACGGCCCGTTGAATCCGATGGCCTGGAGCGTTTTGATGAAGCCGGTGACGTCTTGGTCTCCTTCTCCACAAAGGCGGCGATTGTCCCGGGTGTCCTCGAAGAGCGTCCCCTTTATTTCCGCGTCCGCGTCATTGAGTTCCACCCCGAAAATCTGTTCGGCGGTGAGGCTTCGGGATAGCTCCTCCAAGCTCGTTCCGGCCCGGAAGACATGCCAGTAGTCAACCACCAGGCCGCATTCGGGCATGTCAACTGATCGCATGAGCTCGGCGGCCGCCGGCATAGAGCCGACCATCGAAAACGGCATGGGCTCGAGGGCAATGCGCGTCCCTCTTTTTGAGGCTTCCTTCGTCAGGTGCCGCAGCGGCTCCACCAGGAAATCGAGATCATCCAAAGGCTCGCCGCACGCCGTTCCTACCTTGATGAATCGCGCCCCGAGTGTTTCGGCCGCATCAAGGAGCAGTTCGAGCTGCGGCTTCCATTCGTGGGAGCGGGACTCGTCCCACCAGTTACTGAGCAGCTCGACCTCGACGTGGCGGAAGCCTGCTTGGTCGATGAGTTTCCGGAGTCCGGAGAAACCGATGGTGTCCTTCGCCGCGACGAGATCGTCGTGCGCCAGTCCGAACCCCGCCCATCCGGTAGAAGCGATGGCTTCCAAGCGCTCGCCGATAGGGACAGGACTGATCTCCGGGGAATTCAACGGCGCGATATTTCCTGCGCTCGTCCAGCAGGTCGCGATTAGTTCGGGGGTGCTTGAGTACGTCATCGTTCTCCTCGCGACGGTGCGCGGCTAGTTAAGGCAGGTGGGTGGGAACACCCGTCGACTATTCAATTGGAACGCTCCATTGACAATCGGTCAAGCCTTGATTTAGCGTTGGAGCGTTCCACAAAGCGATGTGGATCACATCCGTTCACAGCTAGATGGTTCCGTCCTCCCACCATGTCTTTGAAGGCACAGCAACGGGGTCGACGGTCGAAGTACGCGACATCAAAGGAGATCTCACGTGGCAAAGTTCAATTGGCGGCGGGGCGCAGTAGCCCTTGCCGTAGTACCGCTTCTCGCCCTGGCAGCATGCTCAAGCGGGGGCGGGAAGCCGGCCGACACCGCCAACGCCGCGGGTGGTGGGCAGGCGGCAAGCACTCCGCGGATCAAGGTTGCGCTCATCACCCACGCCGAGGCTGGCGATACGTTCTGGGACATCGTGCGCAAGGGTGCGGAGGCCGCGGCAGCGAAAGACAATGTCGAGGTTCTTTACACGAGTGATGCCGATGCGGGGCGCCAGTCCCAGCTGGTGCAGCAGGCCATCGACCAGAAGGTCGATGGCATCGCGGTCACGATCGCCAACCCGGGCGCCATGAAGGATGTGCTGAAGAAGGCCACCGACGCGGGCGTCCCGGTGGTGAGCTTCAACGCTGGTGGGGACGTCTCCGCGCAGATGGGGGCGTTCACCCACTTCGGTTCCAATGAGACCCTGGCTGGCGAAGCGGTCGGCGCCAAGCTGGCGGACCAAGGCTACAAGCACCCCATCTGCGTGATCCAGTCACAGGGACAGGTGCAACTCGAACAGCGGTGCGCGGGTGTGAAGACGAAGGTGCCCGGCACTGAGATCCTTTATGTCAACGGGGCCGATATGACGGCGGTACAGTCCACTGCGACGGCGAAGCTCCAGGCCAGCAAGGATGCTGACGTGATCATCGGGCTCGGCGCCCCCATCACCTTGACCGTTATCAAAGCCGTGGCAGATGCCAACAGCCCGATCAAGGTGGCCAGCTTCGACCTGAACCCTGCGCTGGCGCAGGCGATCAACGATGGCAAGGTCCTGTTCACTGTGGACCAGCAGCCGTGGCTCCAGGGCTACATGTCCATCGACGCGATCTGGCAGAACAAGCTTGGTGGTTTCAAGATCGGTGGCGGGCAGCCTGTCCTCACGGGCCCGACGATCGTCGACAAGTCCAATATTTCCGATGTTCTGAAGTTCGTTCAGCAGGGCATCCGCTAATCCGATGACCTCTCAGCTCGCGCGGCAAGATTTCCTTGCCGCGCGAGCTGATGGAGAAGAAAGGTATTTCATGGCATTAGTTATTGCCCCGGCACCCAAAACTGCCGCGGATGAGCGGGTCGCGAAGCGGAGCCCGTTGAGCCAGTTGATGGCCCGTCCTGAAGTCGGCGCCCTGGTGGGGGCCGTTGTCCTCTTCATCTTCTTCGCTTCGGTGTCCGGGACGTTCACCCAGCCGAATGCTTTGGCGACGATCCTGTATGGTTCCTCGACGATCGGGATCATGGCGGTAGGGGTGTCCCTGCTGATGATCGGCGGCGAGTTCGACCTCTCCACCGGTGTCGCCGTG
>NZ_JBIYDB010000017.1:0-107333 GCF_044908325.1 Arthrobacter sp. GAS37 | reverse complement strand
ACACTCAACCTGGCGGCGAAAACACCAACACCGCGCACGACATAGTCATTACAAGGCCCGCGGACACACCCTATAAACGCGACTGTAGTACTAGGGCGAATTGACTTGACAGGAGTCGGAAAATTGGCGCGACGACGTTTGTCGCGTGCTGCGTGATCTGCTGGATCGGGGGCGCGTGAGCTGGGCAGCAACCCTGGACTGCTCCTACTCTCTCTTCGGTGGCGTCGCGTCGGATTTTGCTCAATCATTCGAATGGACAAACTGCGGCACTCTGGAATCTCGCGGCTGCAGCCTGCAACGGACGGAATGATCCAGCAGAATCCGACGAGGCCCCCGGCGGAACGCGCCCCCCGGGCTCGTTCTTGCGGTCCCATGTCCAGGTTTGTTATCTGGCGGGGGATGCAAAACTGCCCGCGCCGGGATCCGGCGCGGGCAGTTCGGGTTTTCGTGGTGACGCTATTTGGTCTTCGTGGAGCGGGTTCGCGCCAGGGCGGTGACGCCCGCGGCCAGGCCGATGAGGCCGGCCGCGAGGCCGAACCAGCCGGCCGTGGATCCGGCGTCACTGGATGTCGTCGATGCCGCAGCTGACGGAGCCGGGGTCACGGACGGGGAGGACGTGGTCGCCGCCGATGCGGCTGCGTCACTGGCGGTCGTCACGAACGAGGGAGCCGGGTGCTCGGGCTCGGGCTGTCCCTCGACGGTCTTCTCGTCCCACTTCACTACTGTGCCGTCGGTGTACGTCTGGGTCGCTGGCAAGGTGATGGTGGTGCCGGCGTCGGGCAGCACACCCACGGAGATCGAGAACGCCTGGTATTGGTCCTGCCCGATCTGGTGTGCGGCGTCCGCGGTCCACACCACCGAACTGACCGCCTTGGTCACTGTTGCCCCTGCGACCGTGACGGGTTTGGGCAGGGCGGTGGTGACCAGCTCGGCCGTCCAGCCCTCGACCGGTTTGACTGACACCGAGTTGAAGGGTGTGTCCGTGGGGAGTGAGACTTCGAGCTTGCTGGTCTTGGCCGTCGGGGACTCGTTGGGGACGTTGAAGGTCAGGTGGGTGTAGCCGCCCGCTGCGGGGTCGTCGGGATTGACGTTGACGTGTGCGGAGGCGGCTGAGACGCCGAACGCGAGCAGCCCGGCGGCCATCGTGGCGGCGCAGGCGGTTTTTAGGGTGCGGCGGTGGGAGGTCTTCATGGCAATGGTGCCCTTTCACAAAGGAAAAGCGGTGAGGGACCGGGGTGGACGTAAGTCCGGCCCGGTGAAGGCAGCGGGTTGCCGCCTGTCCCTGCCCGTAGGTGAAAGGGGAGAGTCTTAGGCGGCGGAAACCAGGGCTGGTGGACCGCGCCGGGAGGGAAGCCGAAGGCCGGGAAGGGCACGAGGACGCACGGCCGGGGCCGAGCAGGGGGCGGGGGTGCGAAGTGGCTGGACCGCTGTTGGAGCAGGCAGGTGGACCAACGGGCGCAGCCACGTCGCCAGGGCCCATAGTGCTTGTTCGCCCCGTGCGAGCACCAGCGCCGTGCCCAAGGTTGCGACTGTGTGCGCCGCGAGCATTTGCCAATCGCTTGCCGCGGAGTGGGTCGAGGCGATGGCGCTTACGGTTTCCGGAGCTGGCCCCAAGGAAATATGTCCTGCATGCCCGGACTGAAGCTGCGCTGCGGAGGAAGTCCCGGACAGGGCGCAGAAAGCCCAGTGAAGGCAGAGCTGCCCGGCCCCCAGCAGCCCCGCGACGACGGGCAGCGAAAGGCGGGTGCGCGTCAGTATGGCGACAGGGAGGATTGTCAGGGCACAAAGCGCCGTCAAAATGGCCGGCGCCGGGAGGATTCCGCCACCGGCCAAGTGCCCACCCGCGGCGAAGCCCAGAATGATTGAACCGATCAGGCCCGTTCGCAAAACCCGGAAAGGCGCGGATGTCGTCATCGGCGGTCCTTTCCGGTTCGAGCGCTACGGCGGAGAATCACTCAAATTCTACTGTGCGACGAACTCCGGAATAGCCGGGGAGCCTTGGCTCCCCGGCTATTCGATCAGAGCTTGGCGATGATGTCCGCCAGGAGGCGCGAAATGCGTGCGCCCGCCGTCTGGCCCGCCTCGATGACTTCCTGGTGGCTCAGCGGTACCGGGCTGATGCCTGCGGCGAGGTTGGTCACGAGGGAGATGCCGAAGACCTCCATGCCTGCGTGCCGGGCGGCGATGGCTTCCAAAGCGGTGGACATGCCCACCAAGTCCGCGCCGATTCGCTTGGCGTATTGGACCTCAGCCGGAGTTTCGTAGTGCGGGCCTGTGAACTGGGCGTAGACGCCTTCGTCGAGCGTGGGATCCACTTCGCGGGCCAGGCCGCGGATACGCGAGGAGTACAGGTCCGTGAGGTCCACGAAGGTGGCACCTTCAAGCGGAGAAGCCGCCGTCAGGTTGATGTGGTCACTGATCAGAACGGGAGTGCCGGGGGTCCAGGCTTCGTTCAGGCCGCCGCAGCCGTTGGTCACCACGAGGGTCTTGCATCCGGCTGCCGCGGCTGTGCGAACGCCGTGGACCACTGCGCGAACGCCTTTGCCTTCGTAGTAGTGGGTACGCGCGCCGAGAACGAGGGCCCGCTTGCCTTCCTTCGTCAGGACCGAGCGGATCGTGCCCACATGCCCCTCAACGGCAGGAGCGTGGAAGCCGGGAACTTCCGACGCCGTGAGGGTCGCCGTCGTTTCGCCTATGAGATCCGCAGCCGCGCCCCAGCCTGAGCCGAGCACGAGCGCGACGTCGTGGGATTCGACGCCGGTCTCCGCCGCGATGTAGTCGGCCGCAGCTTTGGCGGCCTCGAATGGGTCTGTTTTGATCAGCTCTGTGTTACTCACTGGTACAAACTACAGTGCCGCGCGCGCTGTTGAACAGGGCGCTGTGGGGCAAGCAAACGGCCTCTGCGGGCGTTCTCAGGTGGGACTTAGTGGCAGGTCCGCCGGCATTAAGTGAGAATTGAACATTGTGACCATGCATCCTGACTTCAGCTCACCACGAATCGCGATCCTGGGCGGAGGTCCGGGCGGGTATGAAGCGGCCATGGTCGCGGCGCACCTGGGAGCGCGGGTAACCCTCATCGAGCGCGCCGGGCTCGGCGGCTCAGCCGTCCTCACCGACGTCGTACCTTCCAAAACCCTCATCGCGACGGCGGATCTCATGACCCGCGTCGGCGAGGCGGGGGAGCTGGGAGTCAAGTTCGCCGTCGACGGCAGCGATGTAGTGCCCCGCATGCGCGCGGACCTGGGCCACATCAATGACCGCGTCCTGCACCTCGCGCGGGAGCAGTCCGACGACATCCGGGTGGGCCTTGAGCACCTTGGCGTAGAGATCCTGATGGGCTCCGGAAAGCTCCTCGACAACCACACCATCGAGGTCATCACGGCGGACGGCGTCAAGACGATTACGGCCGACGCCATTCTTCTCGCCGTCGGCGCCCACCCCCGCGAACTGCCCACGGCCAGGCCCGACGGTGAGCGCATCCTGAACTGGGCGCAGATCTACAACCTTGAGGAACTTCCGGAAGACCTGATCGTCGTCGGTTCCGGCGTTACCGGCGCCGAATTCGCTTCTGCCTACAACGGCCTTGGCTCGAACGTCACCCTGATTTCGAGCCGCGACCAGGTTCTGCCCGGCTCGGACACCGACGCGGCCCAGGTCCTTGAAGGTGTCTTCAAGCGCCGCGGCGTGCGCGTTTTGTCGCGCTCACGCGCGGAGGCCGTCGAAAGGACCGACGCCGGCGTGAAGGTGACGCTCGGCGACGGCAGCACCGTGTCGGGCAGCCACTGCCTCGTCTGTGTTGGCTCCATCCCCAACACGGCCGGAATCGGGCTGGAAGAGGCGGGCGTGGCTGTCACGGAGTCCGGTCACATCAAGGTCGACGGCGTCTCCCGCACCACCGCGCCGAACATCTACGCCGCAGGCGACTGCACGGGGATCCTGGCCCTCGCCTCGGTCGCTGCCATGCAGGGCCGCATTGCGGTTGCGCACTTCCTGGGCGATGCCGTCATGCCGATCAAGCTCCGGCAAGTGGCCTCCAACATCTTCACTTCACCTGAGATCGCCTCTGTGGGCGTCTCCGGGGCAGACCTCGAATCGGGCAAGTACCAGGGCGACGTGGTCATGCTCTCCCTGCTGAGCAACGCCCGCGCCAAGATGCGCAACTCGAAGGACGGCTTCGTCAAGATCATCGCGCGCAAGGGTTCGGGCACTGTGATCGGCGGCGTCGTCGTGGGGCCGAACGCTTCTGAGCTGATCTTCCCGATCGCCGTTGCGGTGAAGCAGAAACTGCACGTCGACGACGTCGCGAGCACCTTTACGGTGTACCCCTCGCTGACCGGGTCCATCTCCGAAGCGGCGCGACGGCTGCACGTGCATATGTAAGCCTTTCTGAGGTGAAAAGGGTTCGACGGTGAGTTGCCGTTGGACCCTTTCGCTGTCTTCGGCCCCACCATCTCGCCTGCGGTCCGCTTATCCCTGAGGGGAGTTGAAAGCGTGAAGCAGGGCGGTGAATGTGTGGAGGTCATCAGTGGACCAGTGCGCGGTGCGTTCGAAGAATGTCGTTCCGCGAAGGTCGAGTGCTTTGCGCACTTGCGCTTCCCCGGCGGGCGTTAGTGCGATGGTCACCGCTCTCTTGTCGTCGGGGTCCGGCGTGCTCTCGAGCAATTTGAGGTCCTTCATGCGTCCGATGAGGCTGCTGGTGGAGCTCCTGTCCATAGCGACGGCTTCGGCAAGTGTGCTGGGCTTCGCGGGGCCGTAGGCGTAAAGCCAACGTGCTAGGTGAAACGCGGCAGGCTGCAGCGCCGGGTGGAATGCGGCCGCGCTCCGCTCGGTGAGCGCCCGGGAAGCGCTGAGGAGCGCGTTGAGCTCGACGCCGAGTGCCAGCTCGAGGTCTCGACGTGACGGATCGTCCGACATGCGATCAGCGAATTTAGTAGACATTTACCCATCAACTTCTTATGATTTGGAAATACCCACTATATCTGAGTGGGGTAAGTCTGCCCTCGAGGAGTGTCCATGTCCGTACCCGGGTCGCCGTCCGAAGCACCGACAATCGTCATCACCGGAGCAACAAGCGGCCTCGGACGCCTCGCGGCGATCGAACTCGCTAAACAGGGCGCGCGCCTCGGGCTCACTGCCAGAAGCCCTGAGCGCGCCGCCGCAACCGCAGCATGCATCGAAATGGCCGCGCCTGGGACAGAAGTCGAGATCTTCATGGCCGACTTCGCTCGGACTGCGGACGTTCGCCGCGTCGGCCGCGAAATTGCCGCCCACTACGCGCGGATCGACGTGTTGATCAACAACGCCGGCGTCCACGCCTTCGAACAGAGAATCACCCCGGACTGCTATCCCGAAATGGTCGCCGTCAACTACTTCGCCCCGTGGATCCTCACCCAGGAACTCCTCGCCACCTTGAAGGCAACTCCGGGCGCACGCATCGTCAACGTCGCGTCCGAGGCTTCCCGGCGGCACGGAACACTCACCCTCCCGTCGGACCTGACGGACACAGTTCCTTTCACCGCGCGGGGGTCGTCTCGGCTCTATGGCAAGAGCAAGCTCCTCGACATCATGTTCACCCTCGAACTCGCTCGCCGCCTCGACGGGACTGGGTTGACCGCCAACTGCCTGGACCCGGGTTTCAATGTCACCGGACTCGGCCGCGAACTCGGTTTCGCCGCGAGACTCGAGAAGATCCTCTCCGCGCTCCACATCGGCGACCCGGCCCGTGGCGCCGGCCTCATCGTGAAACTAGCCACAGACCCCGTTTTTGCCGGGCAGTCCGGTGGCTACTACACCGTCAAGAACACCCGCCGACTCTCACCCCTGTCCATCCCGGAGGTGACTCAGCGATGCAGGCGCGCCTTTGGGCAGGCACTGAAGAACTTCTCAGCGGCTCATAAATCAACCGTTGTGGAGCGGGACCGGGCATCGTCAGATCTCAGAGACCCAAGTCGGATTTCACTTGCTCCCAAGGGATGGTTTGTTCACCAGCCGTCATGGCTTCCTCTGCTTCTTGGGCGGCCCGGATATCTAGGGCATCCGCGGCAAATTCAATCAGAAGTTCAAGGTCGTCGGTGTCAATGATCGCGGCGACGCGACGGTCGCGGTCGGTGAGGTACACAGGATCGTGCTCTGCGCGCGCCTGATCAACCACTTGGGGCGGCGGGTTCGCGCTTCGCTCCACGAGATTTCACTCATAGCCAAAATTGAGTACGTCGATTGCGTGGCAGGGCGGGCAGTTGGCCGGGATCCGGTTTGTTAGCCTCGAGGGCATGCCATCTATCTACCCACCCAAATTTCGTCGGGGTGACTTGGTGCGCGTCGTCGCGCCCGCGCTGAGCCGCGCTGTGGTCATGGAACACGACAACACGAGCCACATCGAGAGGCGCTTCGCGGAAATGGGTCTGCGTCTTTCCTTCGGAGAGCACGTTGACGAAATGGATGGGCTTCTTTCGTCGTCGGTGCAGTCACGCGTCGATGATCTTCATGCGGCCTTCTCGGATCCGGAAGTAGCGGGAGTCCTGACCGTGATAGGTGGATTCGGCAGCAACGAATTGCTTCCGTATCTCGACTGGGAGCTCATCGCGGCGAACCCGAAGATACTGTGTGGCTACTCGGACATCACGGCTCTTCAAAACGCGATCCATGCCCGAACCGGACTGGCGACCTATTCCGGGCCGCACTGGTCCACGTTCGGCATGCGGGACCACCTCGAGGAGACCCAGGCCTGGTTCCTGGACGCGCTGTTTGCCGAAGCTCCCATGGAACTGCGTCCGGCGTCGGCTTGGACCGACGACGCGTGGTTCCGAGACCAAGACGCTCGGACGCTGATTCCGAGCGATGGTTGGTGGCCGTTGCAAGACGGTACGGCGAGCGGGCGGATCGTGGGCGGAAATCTCTGCACCCTGAATCTTCTGCAGGGAACGGCCAACATGCCGTCTTTGGAAGGGGCACTCCTCTTCTTGGAGGACGACTTCGAAAGCCACCCAGCCACATTTGCGCGGGACCTGGCGTCGCTGCTGCAGATGCCAGGGGCAGGGGGCATTCGGGGTCTCGTGATAGGCCGCTTTCAGCAGGCAAGCCGAATGAGCCGGGATCTGCTGGCGTTGATCGTGGCCAAACAACCTGCTCTGGCAGGCTTGCCCGTTCTCGCCAATGCCGATTTTGGCCACACCTCGCCAATGCTCACTTTCGCGATCGGTGGCGAGGCCGAAGTCTCGGTCGGTGAATTGAGTGCTTTGAGGATTACGCGCCACTGACGTGGGAGGGTGGGTTATTTTGTCAGTGCCTGCTGGCAGAGTTAATCCATGGAAGCGATCGGACATCTCACCAGCCGCCAGGGCGCCGCGCCCGCTGGCCGGTTCGCGGTGTTCCAAAGGGTGAGGCCGGCGCGGGCGGTGACTGCGGTTGGTCACGCGCCGGTGCCGCGCCGGCTCGCTCTGCTGGATCCGGGTGAAGATCACGGCGGCGATCGCGGTGCTCCGCAGCGGGTCCTGGAGGGGGCTCTTGCGGCGTTGCAGTCGCTGGCGCGGACGGCGGTTGACGACGTCGGGCCGCTGGGGTTGCAGGACTCCGCGGCGTTTGCCTTCGGTGTGGAGGAACTCTCCCGCACCCTGGACTATTTGCAGGTCGTCGCTGCGGGGCAGTTGCACCAGGTGCGGCAGCAGGAGCCGGCCGGCGGGTCCGGCTGGACGAGCGGCTGGGGAGCCGAAGCCCGGGCGGACGGCTCCATCAATGGTGCCGGCGGCCCCGGAACTGAAGCCGGGGCAGCCGGTGCCTGTGCCGATGTCGAGAGCGGCGGTCTCGCTGCGGGGTCCGTTCTCACCGGGGTCCGGGAGTTTAGGAACACGGGCGAGCACCTGCGCTCGCTGCTGCAGATCAGCACGGCCGAGGCCCGCCGCCGCCTTGCCCTGGCGGAGGACCTGCTGCCCGGCCGCTCCCTGACGGGGCAAGGGATCCGGCCGCGGTACGGGGAAGTGGCCGCGGCGTTGGCTTGCGGGAGCATCGCGTCCCGTCCGGCCACCACGATCACCATGGCGCTGGAACGCGTCCGGCCCCTGTGCAGCCCCGAGGCGGCCGCGGACATGGAACACGCGCTGACGATGACAGCGGTCGAGAACGATGCCGATTTCCTGGCCAGGATCGCCCGCCGCTGGACCGAAGCCATCGACCAGGACGGTGCCGAGCCCGGCGAGGAAGCCCTGCGCCACCTCCAGGGCGCCTTCCTCCGCAAACCCAAACACGGGCTGCAGCATGTGGAAATCTTCGCCACCCAGGACCAATACGAGCACCTGCTCACCGTGATGAACACCGCCACCAATCCCCGGACCCGCGCGTCCCGGGAGCCAGGACCCGGGGACAAGCAGGCGGACGCGGGCGGCGGGAGCGAGTCGTCAAACGCTCCGGCAGACGGCCGGCCGGGTGATTCGCGCGACGATGATGCCGCGTCCCTGGACCGCCGCACGAGGGCGCAGAAACTCCTGGACGGGTTGCTGGGCGCCTGCAAGATTTCCCTCGCCACCGGGGCGCTGCCCGCGGCCGGAGGCCAGCGCCCCCAGATCATGGCCACCATCGACCACCGCGACCTGCTGGCACCACTGAAGGAAGCCGGGCAGCTCACGTTCCTCGGGCAATCCGGACAACCGGGGCGCTCCGGCGGACCGCAACAGGGCACAGGGAGTTTTACGTTCAGCGGTCCGGTACCGGCGGCCACGCTGCGGAAGATCGCCTGCGATGCGGACATCATTCCCGTCGTCCTGGGCGGGGAAGGCCAGGTGCTGGACATCGGCCGGGCCTCCCGGATCTTCCCCGCCCACATCCGTAAGGCCATCACCGCCCGGGACAAAGGCTGCGCGTTCCCCTCATGCACGATGCCGGCCCCGTGGTGCGAAGCCCACCACATCACGTACTGGTCCAGGGGTGGACCAAGCAGCGTCGAGAACGGCACGCTCCTCTGTAGCCACCACCACCACCTCATCCACAAGGAAGAGTGGCAGATCCAGGTCCAGGCAGGCGTGCCCTGGTTCATCCCGCCACCCCACATCGACCCACGGCAACAGCCACGCAAAAACCACTACTTCCACGTGTGACCTAGTGCTTCGGTGTGACCTGCCTGTGCGAGAGTACGTCGATGAACTCACAGCTGTAAGGCGCGGGTATGAGGCGGCCAACAACACGCACGACATCGAGCGGGTTCTTCCGTACAGAGACAGGGACGCTACCTACTGGTTCTCAGACGGATCTCACGAGGGGCGGGATGAGGTCTGGGCAGCCATCGAGGCGACCTTCCTTGGCAATTCGGGACGAGCGATACGTCGTCGACGAATTGACGTGGGTGCTGGTGCAGGAGGAAGCCGCCGTGTGCCGCTACCGATTCTCCTGGACGGGAATTATCGACGGGCAGCAACACGTCGGAAGAGGACGCGGCACCAACGTCTTCATGCGCACACACGAAGGCTGGCAGATTGTCCACGAACAACTGACAGCCGATTCAACTCGGTCTATGCCGGACAGCTGACCGAGCCTTTCCCAGTCCGCACGACAACCCAAGTAGCTGCTCTGCCCTTGGGCGCTCTCTGGTTTACTAGGGCCATGGGGGGTCCGAGAGGAAAGGAAGATCGCACACTCAAAGTTGACGGCTTGGTCAATGGACGCGACCTCGGCGGTCTACGGCGCGTAGATGGGACGGTCACTCCAAGGGGCGTGTTCTTCCGGAGCGAGAACGTCGATTGGATCACTGGCAACGGATGGCAGCAGATACATGATGCCGGGATCCGCACCGTGGTCGACCTTCGTCAGCAAGGCGAGCGCAACACAGACGTGCGGGAACGGCCTGGCTGGCTCACCACCATCCACGTTGACCTTGACGGTTTGGAAAACAAAGAGTTCTGGGCCGACTACTGGGACAACGGGCTGGTCGGTACAGCTCTCTACTTCCTCCCGCACCTTGCGGCCATGCCCGAACGGGCCGGCGCCGCCATATCCGCTGTGGTCAACGCGCCTGCAGGAGGGGTCCTCTTCCATTGCGTGGGAGGCAGGGACAGGACGGGCCTACTCGCCATGGCCCTGCTTCATGCGATCGGCGCCGACCCCGAATGCATCGTCGATGACTATCTGGAAACAGTCAGGCTGGGTGATGCACGGGCAGCCAACAGCAAACGAAACAACGCCGAACCAAGGCTTGAGGAACTGTGCCGGCAACACGGTACAACAACCGAAGGCGCGTTCCGGGATACCTTGGCAAAATTCGATCTTAAAGGCTTGCTCGACGCCGCAGCGCTCACCGACGAGGACCGGGAGGGCCTGTTCACTTGGCGCGGCGCGACCACCACACCCCCAAACCGGGAAGGGATAGCCTGAGCCCCCCAAACCACTTACGCCGCAACCCCCTGGAAATGCCGTTCAATAATCCCCTTGATGTCCCCGTGGCAGCCTCCACACCCCGTTCCCGCGCGGGTCGCTTTGGACACCTCCGGCACGGAAGAGCAGCCATCCAGCACGGCTTGCTCGATGCTCGCACCGCTGACACCCGCGCAGCGGCACACCGTGCGCTGCGGATCATCATTCGAAGCAGAAGAATCGAGCTGGTCCGGGCCGTCCAGGCGCAGCAGGAGTGAACGGTCTGCGGGCAGCTCGGAGCCGCGTTCGAACAGCATCACGAGCTCCGCGGCCGTGCGTGGCATGCCTACGGTGACGAGTCCCTCGAGCGCGCCGCCCCGCGTCGTCATTTTGACGTAGCGGCCGTGTTCGGGATCGGCCCATTGGGCAACTTGGCGCCGGGGCGTCCCCTCGGAGACACCGACGGACAACAACTCGTCATCCCAGGGCTCGGCGCTGTTGTCGCCAGCGACCGCGAGGTTCATGCCTCGCGCCTTCAACACCACGACGCCGGGCTTCTCCTGCGGCAGGGGCGCCAAGCTGTCGGCAGCCTCCTGGCCGCCCTCGGCGAGGAGGATCAGGTACTCGGCAAGCCACTCGGCCTGGCGCCAGCCCGGACCCACCAGCCCGGACGGGCCCAGTGCGGTGCGGCATTCGGCGCACTCGGCATCGGCGCAGCGGACTTCGGCGCAGTCGCCGATCGCGAACATGTGCGGCTCGTGATAGGTCCGCAGGTGGTGATCCACGAGGATGCCGGTGGCTGCAGGCAGCCCACACCCCTCGGCCAGTTCGATCCGTGGGCGAACGCCGCAGGAAAGGACAAGAAGGTCGCCTTCGATCCGTGACCCGTCGTTGAGCACAAGGGCGGAAAACATGCCATCCGGACCGTTGTGTTCCACAGCCGTGGAGCGGGCGTTGCCCACCATGGTGATCCCGCTGTTGCGCAAGCTGGCCGCGAGAACGGCTCCACCGCCGCGGTCGATATTGCCGCCCAGTGGGAAGGAACCGTTGTGCACCACCGTGGTCAGGGCGCCTTCTTCTGCCGCGGCCAGGGCCGTTTCGAGGCCAAGCACGCCGCCACCGAGGACGATCACGCGCTTGCCGGCAGTCACGGCGTCGCGCAATTGCCCTGCGTCGCGGAGGTCGCGGAGTGCCGTCACCCCTAAAGGGAGCACAGGGTGCGACGGAGCGGGGTTGATACCCGTGAGGTTCGGAATGACGGGCCTCGATCCGGTGGCGAACACCAGGCGGTCGTAGCCAGGCGCGGTTCCGTCCGAAAGGACAACCTGCTGGCGTGCACGGTCGATGCGTTTGACGGTGACGCCCAGCCGGACCTCGACGCCGTCGGCCGCCAAATCGCTAGCGTCCACCATCGCGAGTGCCTCCGCGGTGGTCCGCCCCACGCCGAGTTCCGCCACCATGACGCGGTTGTACGCGGCTTCGGCTTCCTGTCCGACGACGAGCAGCTGGACCAGGCCGCTGCGCACGGCGGGCAACAGCTCGTCCACCAGCCTGGCCGCGACCGGTCCGAACCCGACCACCACAATGCGCTCGCTCACGATGCCTCCTTGACTTGCATTGACAAGCCGGCTCCCGCTGGTACAGCTGTGGAGAGCACAGCCAACTGGGCAGCCAACGCCGATTCGACATTTGCTAGTGCCGCCTTCCGGACCCAGACCGTGCTGGTCTTGAACTCCGGCATTCCGGAGATAGGATCCGTGACCGCCTCAGTGAGACGGTTGGCGCTGCCCAGTCCTGGGAAATGGAAAGGCAGGAAGACGGTGTCCGTCCGGATACTGTTGCTGAGCTCCACCTTGCACAGGACCTCACCGCGCTCGTTGGAGACCCGGACAAAGTCGCCGCTGGAGATGTCCCTGACGGCCGCCGTCGCGGGGTGGATCTGCAAGAGCGGCTCCGGCTGCGCGGCCGCGAGTTCGGCCACGCGGCGGGTCTGGGCGCCCGATTGGTAATGTTCCAGCAATCGCCCGGTGACGAGCGTCAGCGGATCGGGATCAGAGCCGACGACGGCGGAGCGCCGGGACCGCTTCTGCGGTGCCACCGGGACCATCACCGCGCGTCCACCGGCGTGCGCGAAGCTATCGAGGAAGAGTCGCGGGGTTCCCGAACTGCCGGTGGGATAGGGCCAGTACGCGGCTTCTCCGCGATCCAGCATGGCGTAGTCGATTCCGGAGTAGTCGGCCAAGCCGCCTGCCGAGGCGAGCCGGAGCTCCTCGAAGACCGTCTCAGGATCGTCGCTGAACGTGGAGGGTGCGTCGAGCGATTCGGCGAGCCGGGCCATGAGCCACAATTCGCTGCGGACGCCCGGGGGAGGAGTGAGCGCCTTCCGACGGCGGAGCACGCGGCCCTCGAGGTTGGTCAGGGTGCCTTCTTCCTCGGCCCATTGGGTGACCGGGAGGACGAGGTCGGCTTCAAGCGCGGTCTCGGACATGAAGAAATCGCAGACAACCAGGAAGTCCAGGCTGCGCAGGCCCTCGATCACCGCACCGGCGTCGGGAGCTGACACCGCCACGTTGGCGCCGTGCACGAAAAGGCAACGGACGCCGTCGGGCTGTCCCAAGGACTTCAACAACTCCACGGCCGGCAGCCCGGGGCCGGGGATGAGTGATTCGTCCACGCCCCACACTTTGGCGACGTGGGCGCGGGCGGCGGGATCGGTGATCTTGCGGTAGCCGGGGAGCTGGTCGGCCTTTTGGCCGTGCTCGCGGCCACCCTGGCCGTTGCCTTGGCCCGTCAGTGTGCCGTAGCCGCTGCGGGCGGAACCCGGCAGGCCCAAGAGGAGGCTGAGGTTGATCGCGGCTGTGGCGGTATCCGTGCCGTCGACGTGCTGCTCGACTCCGCGGCCGGTCAGGATGTAGCTGCCGCCGCGCCGGGCGCCGTCGGCGAGGCGGCGGGCGGTGTCCCGGATGAGCGTGGCGGGCACGCCGGTGATCGACTGGACGCGCTCCGGCCAGAAGGCGGCGAGGCTACGAACGATTGCCGGGTACCCGGTGGTGCGGTCCAGGAGGTATTCGGAGTCGGCGAGGCCTTCGTGGACCACTACGTGGGAGATACCTAACAGCAGGGCGAGGTCCGTTCCCGGGGTCGGCTGCAAGTGGATGCCGCCGCCGTCGCCCGTGAATGCGGCCGTCGCGGAACGGCGGGGATCGGCCACGATCAACCCGCCGGAATCGCGCGCGCCCTGCAGGTGCTGGACGAACGGCGGCATGGTCTCGGCAACATTGGAGCCGAGAAGGAAAATAACGTTTGCCGAATCAAGGTCCTCCACGCGGAACGGGAGGCCGCGGTCCACACCGAACGCGCGGTTACCGGCTGCCGCAGCGGAAGACATGCAGAAACGTCCGTTGTAGTCGATGCGAGAGGTTCCCAGGGCCAGTCGGGCGAACTTGCCCAACTGGTAGGCCTTCTCATTGGTGAGTCCGCCGCCGCCGAACACGCCGACGGCGTCGGGCCCGTATTGCTCGCGGGTCTGCTTGACGGCTCCGGTGATCAGCGTGAGTGCCTGGTCCCACGTGACCGGCCGGTGGACGCCGTCGGGCCCTTTGAGCAGGGGTTCCGTGACGCGTCCGGTGTGGTTCAACAACGACGGCGATGTCCAGCCCTTGCGGCACAGCCCGCCCCGGTTGGTGGGGAAGTCGCGGCCGGATACTTCCAGTGGCGGAAGTGCCATTGCCGCGGGAACGGGGTCTGACCCCGACTGCGCCGAGGGCGCAGCCGGGGTCAGGGTCATGGCGCACTGCAGCGCACAATACGGGCAGTGGGTGTTGGCGCCATTGGGCATATTAGATGTGTCCCATCGCGTTACGGTTGGCCTTCCGGAGGTAGCAGACCCAGCAGACGATGAGCATCAGCACGTAGGCGCCGACGAAGCCGTAGAACGCGGGGGTGTAGGAGCCGGAAGCGCTGGATGCGTTGAGCACCTGGGGGATGACGAATCCGCCGTAGGCGCCGATTGCCGAGATCAGGCCGAGGGAGGAAGACGCGAGGCGTGCCGTGCTCGCGGCGCTGGCCCCCGAGCGTGCGGCCCGGCTGGACGTGGCGAAGATGACCGGAATCATGCGGTAGGTGGCGCCGTTTCCAAAGCCGCTTGCCGTGAAGAGGAAGAGGAACAGGACCAGGAAGAGCCAGAAGTTCTTGAGCGGGAGTGTCCAGATCATGGTCAAGGTGATGATGGCCATCGCTGCGAACGCCGTGACGGTCATCCGGGCTCCGCCCATGCGGTCAGCCATGCGTCCACCGTAAGGGCGGGCGAGGGAGCCGACCAGCGGGCCAAGGAAGGCGAGCGAGAGGACAACCGCGCCGAGGTGCATCGAGGAGAAGGCCGGGAAGTAGTCCTTGATGAGCTTGGGGAAGACTCCGGAGAAGCCGATGAACGAGCCGAAGGTGCCGATGTACAGGAAGGCCATGATCCACAGGTGCGGCTCCTTCAACGCGGCGATGGAGCCTGCCACGTCGCCCTTGGCGCTGGTGAGGTTGTTCATGTACTTCCAAGCACCGAATGCGGCGACAAGGATGAGGGGAATCCAGATGAGGCCGGCCATGGGCAGGTTGACCGTGCCGGCGGCCAGGAGGGTGACGGCGATCGGAACGACGAGTTGCGCGACGGCGGCACCGAGGTTGCCGCCCGCGGCGTTCAGGCCCAGCGCCCAGCCCTTTTCACGGGCCGGGTAGAAGAAGGTGATGTTCGCCATCGAGCTGGCGAAGTTGCCTCCGCCGAAGCCCGCAAGGCCAGCTACCAGCAGCATGACGCCGAACGGAGTGCCGGGGGTCGAGACACACAGGGCGAGGCCCGCCGTCGGGATCAGCAGCAGGAGGGCCGAGACGATGGTCCAGTTGCGGCCACCGAACCTTGGAACCATGAAGGTGTAAGGGATGCGCAGGGTGGCACCGACCAGGCTGGGGATCGAGATGAGCCAGAAGATCTGGTTGGTGTCGAACTTGAAGCCTGCGGCCGGGAGCTGGACGACGACGATCGACCAGAGCTGCCAGACGACGAAGCCGAGGAACTCGGCGAAGATGGACCAGTACAGGTTGCGCTTGGCGATGGAACGGCCAGCAGCTTCCCACTGATCCTTGTTCTCTGCATCCCAGTTGGCAATCCAGCGGCCAGGGCGGTGTTCAAGCTCGGGGACGAGGGCGGTGGGCGCCTGCTCGTTGGTGAGGATTTCGGTGCTTCGGTCAACTGTCACGGAGTGCCTCCTTTGTGGGGACGTTGTACTTCCACGTTAGGGACGGCGCGTTTCGCGGACCGTCGCGGTTTGTAAACGTGCTGTGACATTTGCCTATCGGAGGGGGTCACCGGTGCGTGAGGCGACGGTGAGGTTGTGTGGTGCGGACCACAGAGTGAGACTTTCCAAAGCGTCCGCATACTGGACTTGATTGTCCATTTGTTGGATACCGGGAACTATTATTGAACTCTCAATAATCTTTGCCGGCAGGCTCAGGGACGCCGGGCCGGCGTGAACGGAAAGCAACCACTACATGTCTTCCATCGCTGAATCCAAGGAAAGCGAGTCAGTCAAGCCGGTCAACTCGCAGGGACGGGTGATCTTCGCCAGCCTCATCGGGACGTCCATCGAGTTCTACGATTTCTACGTTTACGCCACCGCGGCCGTGCTTGTCTTTCCCAAACTCTTCTTCCCGACGGCTGACGAGACCACCCAACTGCTGAGCTCCTTCGCGGTGTTCGGTGTGGCCTTCGTCGCCCGGCCGCTCGGCTCCATAATTTTCGGCCACTTCGGTGACAAGTTCGGTCGCAAGGGAACCCTGGTTGCGTCCCTCCTGACCATGGGTATTGCCACGTTCCTGATCGGCTGCCTCCCGACGGCGCAGGTTCCGGGCTGGACGTTCCTGGCCCCCACGCTGCTGGTAGTCCTGCGTTTCGCCCAGGGCCTGGCCCTCGGTGGTGAGTGGAGCGGCGCAGCGCTGCTCGCAACCGAGAACGCGCCGGCCAACAAACGCGCGATCTATGGAACATTTCCGCAGATGGGTGCACCGATCGGCTTCATCCTGGCCAACATCATCTTCCTGGTCTTCAGCTACACCCTGACTCCCGAGGCCTTCGCCGCCTGGGGCTGGCGCGTGCCGTTCCTGCTCAGCGCCGTCATGGTGATCCTCGGCCTCTATGTGCGCCTCAAGCTCATTGAAACTCCCGCATTCACCAAGGTGCTCGAGTCGAACGAAGTGGCCAAGCTGCCCATCGGACGCGTGTTCAAGAAAAGCTGGCGCCCGCTGATCCTCGGCACCTTCATCATGCTCGCGACGTACGTGCTGTTCTACCTGATGACCACGTTCACGCTGACCTACGGCACCAAGCCCACCCTGGCGGGCGCTCAAGCCGCAGCGGTCAAGGCCGGAAAGCCCATGACTGACGCGGCCGTCGCGGCGTTCGTCCCGGGCTTGGGCTTCAGCCGGAACGACTTCCTCTGGATGCTGATTGCCGGCGTCGTCTTCTTCGGCATTTTCACCCTCGTGGCCGGCCCGCTTGCCGAAAAGTACGGCCGTCGCAAGATGCTCCTGGCCGTCACGGCGGGGATCCTGGTGTTCGGCTTGCTTTTCGTGCCGCTGTTCGGTGGCGGCTTCGTCGGCACCATGGCGTTGCTCATCATCGGCTTTACGTTGATGGGCCTCACCTTCGGACCCATGGGTGCGCTGCTTCCGGAGCTGTTCCCCACCAACGTCCGCTACACCGGATCCGCGGTCAGCTACAACATGTCCAGCATCCTCGGCGCGGCTGTGGCTCCGTTCATCGCGGTCTGGCTCTGGGAATCGGCCAAGGGCAGCACAGTCCTGGTGGGTGTCTACCTCAGCGCCATGGCAGTCCTGACGCTCGTGGCACTGTTCCTGTCCAAGGAAACCAAGGACACGGACTACGAGAACAACGTAGCTTGACCCTGTATTAACAGGCTCGCGTTAACTGGCTCCGGCCCCGCACCAATCGTGCGGGGCCGGAGCCATTTGCGCTGCTTAGTCTTCGATCGTCTTAGTCTTCGATCGTCGCGATGACGGCGCCTGCCGAGACGGTCTCGCCTGCCTTGGCCACCAAGCCGTGGATGGTGCCGGCCTTGTGGGCGGTGAGGGGCTGTTCCATCTTCATGGCTTCGAGGACCACGATCAGATCGCCTTCGGCAACCACGTCGCCGGCGGCTACGGCCACCTTGACGATGGTGCCCTGCATCGGCGAAGTGAGGGCGTTGCCGCCTGCAACCGCAGCTGTGGCGCCCGCAGAGCGGGAACGCTTCTTGACCTTCGCGCCCTTGGCGCCCGGGCCGGCAACCGACGAAACCGAGCCGAGAGTCGCGGGAAGGACGACTTCCAGCCGCTTGCCGCCAACCTCGACGACGACGCGCTGGCGCTCACCGGCGTCGGCGGCTTCTGTTCCGGTTCCGGTGGGCGTCCACGCGGGGATGTTGTTGACGAACTCAGTCTCGATCCAGCGCGTGTGCACCTTGAACGGGCCTTCGGTAGGAGCGAAGGCGGGATCGGTTACCACTGCGAGGTCGAAAGGAATGACGGTGGGGATGCCTTCAACCACCATTTCCTCAAGGGCCCGGCGGGAACGCTGGAGGGCCTGTTCGCGGCTGGCTCCGGTGACGATCAGCTTGGACAGCATGGAATCGAAGTTCCCGCTGATGACGTCGCCCTGTTCGATGCCGGAGTCGATACGGACGCCCGGACCCGTCGGGTTCTTCAGGGTGCTGACGGTTCCCGGTGCAGGCATGAAGTTGCGGCCCGGGTCTTCGCCGGTGATGCGGAATTCAAAGGAGTGGCCGCGGACCTCGGGATCGCCATAGCCGAGTTTCTCGCCTCGGGCGATGCGGAACTGCTCGCGGACGAGGTCGAGGCCCGTGACTTCCTCTGAAACGCAGTGCTCAACTTGAAGACGTGTATTGACCTCAAGGAAGGAGATGATGCCGTCCTGGCCCACCAGGAATTCGCAGGTTCCCGCGCCGAGGTAGCCGGCTTCTTTCAGGATGGCCTTGGAAGACTCGTACAGTCGCTCGTTCTGCTCGGCGGTCAGGAACGGTGCCGGAGCTTCTTCAACGAGTTTCTGGTTGCGGCGCTGGAGGGAGCAGTCGCGGGTGGAGACCACAACCACGTTTCCGTAGGCGTCGGCCAGGCATTGGGTCTCGACGTGGCGCGGGGAATCAAGGAAGCGCTCGATGAAGCACTCACCGCGGCCGAAGGCGGCAATGGCCTCGCGCACTGCGGACTCGAAAAGCTCGGGGATTTCCTCGATGGTGCGGGCCACCTTGATTCCGCGGCCGCCGCCACCGTAGGCGGCCTTGATGGCGATCGGGAGCCCGAATTCCTTGGCGAAGGCCAGGATCTCGTCGGCGGATTCGACGGGGTCGGCCGTGCCGGGAACCAGGGGAGCGCCGACCTTTTCGGCGATGTGGCGGGCCTGCACCTTGTCGCCCAGCGCAGAGATGGCGTCCGGGGACGGGCCGATCCAGGTGATGCCGGCGTCGATGACCTTGGCGGCGAACTCGGCGTTCTCGGCGAGGAAGCCATAGCCGGGGTGGATGGCGTCCGCACCCGACTGCTTGGCGACCTCGATCAACTTGTCCATCACGAGGTACGACTCAGCTGCGGTATTGCCGCCCAGCGCGTAGGCCTCATCTGCCAGCCGGACGTGCAGGGCGTCGCGGTCGGGGTCCGCATAGACGGCCACGGAAGCGATGCCTTCGTCCCGGGCTGCGCGGATAATGCGGACCGCGATTTCGCCTCGGTTGGCGATCAAGACCTTGGTGAGAGGGCTGGAAATGGGCTGCGCCGGATTAGCTGACAAGTTGACTCCTTCTGTCCTTCAGGGAGCCTAGCGTGATTTTGAGGGTTCCGCCCATATTGATAGGGGATTCCGTGTGTGAGACGGCCTGTCTTTGTAGGGTTGCTACAAAGTCCGGAAACCGGCCGCCGGGTCGGCGACCCGGACCGCCCCTATTCGCTGCTCGCTTCGGAGCCGTTTTGGGTCCAGAGTTCGGTGATTCCAACGTTCGCTTGCCCGAGCAGATCGCGGAGGGTCGAGATGGAGAGCCCGACGACGGCGTGAGGGTCGCCGTCGACCTTGCGGATGAAGGCCCCGCCCAAGCCATCGATCGTGAACGAACCCGCGCAATGCAGGGGCTCGCCGGTTGCGATGTAGGCGTCGATGTCCTTCTCGCTCATCTCGGCAAAGTGGACTTCTGCGCTGGACACAGCACCGACTGTTGCTCCGGTGCCGACGGCCGTCTCGCCGTCGTTCACGTCCGCTGCGGTTTCGCGGCAGTCAACCAGCCAGTGCCCGGTGTGGAGTACGCCCTTGGATCCGCTCATGCGCAGCATCCGTTCCTTGGCCACGTCCATCGTGTACGGCTTCCCGTGCGATTCGCCGTCGAACTCGAACACGGAATCGCAGCCGATCACCAGGGCCCCCTCGGCGTCGGGCAGGGACGCGACAGCCTCGGCCTTGGCGCGGGCGAGGAGGAGAGCGGTGTCATGCGCGTCGGTTACTCCATACCGGGCTTGCACGGCGTCCTCGTCCACGTCCGAGACGAGCACTTCGTGGTGGATTCCGGCCTCCGTGAGGAGCTTGGTGCGGGCGGGGGACTGGGAAGCCAGGATCAATCGGGTCACGGCTCAAGCGTAGTACGCGGCGCCGCCCCCCGAAGCTCGCTACCTTATCTGGGTGTTTGGCCGGACGCTCGCTCACTTATGTGGGTGTTTGGCCGGACGCTCGCTCACGTATGTGGGTGTTTCTTAGTGAGCAGGCGCTTAGTGGACCAGTTCCTTGGCCCCGCCTGCCGCCGTCGTGCGCTGCAGCTTGGCGCCCTCGACGTCGACGTCGGGCAGGATCCGGGACAGCCAGCGCGGCAGCCACCAGGCCTTCTCGCCCAGCAGGTACATCACGGCAGGAACGATGGTCATCCGGACCACGAACGCATCCACGAGGACGCCGAACGCCATCGCGAAACCGAGCGGCCGGACCATGGTCAGGTGGCTGAAGATGAAGCCGGCAAACACGCTGACCATGATGATGGCGGCGGCAGTGACCACGGCGGCGGCATGGCTGAAGCCGCTTCGGACCGCTTGCTTCGCGTTCTCCCCGTGCATGAACGATTCGCGCATGCCGGAGGTGATGAACACCTGGTAGTCCATGGCCAAGCCGAACAGGACACCAATCAGGATGATCGGCAGGAAGCTCAGCACGGCTCCGGGATTGGGCACGTCGAACACGGTGCCCAGCCAGCCCCATTGGTAGACGGCCACCACAGCGCCGAAGGCTGCCGCGAGCGAGAGCAGGAAGCCGCCGGTGGCGAGCAGCGGAACGACGATCGAGCGGAACACCAGCAGCAGGAGGACCAGCGAGAGCCCGACGACGATCGCCAAGTATGGCGGGAGGGCGGCACCGAGCTTCGCGGAGACGTCGATGTTGCCGGCTGTCTGCCCGGTCAATCCAATGGTGGCGCCTGTGGCCTGCTGGATTTCGGAACCCTTCGCGCGCAGTTCCGAGACCACCTGGACGGTGCTGGCGCTTGCGGGCCCGTCCTTGGGGATGACCTGGAAAACGGCCGTGCGGTGATCCGGGCTGAGGGCTACCGGTACGGCTGCCACGACGTTGTCGACGCTGCGCAGCTTGTCCGCGACGTCGAACTGCTTGGCCTTGGCCTGGTCGTCGCTGAGCCCGGACGGGAAGGTGCCGACAACCACGATGGGACCGGTCATGCCTTCGCCGAAGCTTTTCCGTGTGAGGTCATAGGCCTTGAACGCTTGCGAGTCGACCGGTTCCGAACCGCCGTCGGGCAAAGCGAGGCGCAGCTGGGAGGCCGGAAGGGCCAGCACGCCGAGAAGCACGACGCCGGCAAGCAGCGAGACCACCGGGTGCCGGGTCACGAGCCCGCCCCACCCGCGGCTGCTCCGCCGCTGGTCCTCTGCGCGGTCCGCCGAGGCGTGCTCCGGCTCCGCGTTGTGGCGTTCGGCCCTGGCCCACGCCCGCTTCGAGATCAGTTTGCGGCCGACCAGCGACAGCACCGCCGGGGTCAGTGTGAGGGAGACGACGACGGCGACTGCCACCGTCGCGGCGGCCGACAGGCCCATGACGGCAAGGAACGGGAGCCCGGGAACGACCAATGCGGCAAGCGCGATGACGACAGTGAGGCCAGCGAAGAGGACGGCATTTCCCGAGGTGCCGGTGGCGAGGGCCACTGATTCCTCCGCGTCCATCCCCGAAAGCAATTGCCCGCGGTGCCGGTTGACGATGAAGAGCGAGTAATCGATTCCGACGGCGAGTCCCAGCATGAGCGCGAGCATCGGGGAGATGGAACTCATGTCAATGACGCCGGTGAGGGCAAAGGTTCCGCCGACGCCCACGGCCACGCCAATGATAGCCATCAGGAGGGGCAAGCCTGCAGCGACGAGCGTTCCCAGCATCACGATGAGGGCGATGGCCGCCACGGCGATGCCGATGATTTCGGAGACACCGAACAGCTGCGAGACGTCCTCGGTGATTTCCTTGCTGGCCAGGGCCGTGACACCTGCCGAGGAGACTCCGTGGACGATGTCCTGGACTTGCTGCCGGACGGCGGGGGTCAAACCGTTGATGGAGGTCTTGAACTGGACCTGGGCGATCGCCGCTTTACCGTCTTGGGAGACGAAACGCATGCCTTGGGAAGCTGTCACCTGGCGTTTGGCCAACGCAAGGGCGGCGGCACCATCAGTGGCTTGCTTCTGGCCGGCATCGAGCTTTTCGCGCCCGGCCAGGAGTTCGGCCTTCTGCGGGGCAAGTTGGGCCTGGATCTGCGCAGCGGGCATGCCCGCAGCGGTCATTTGCTGCTCGGCGGCCTTCAGTTGGGCATCACCTGCATCGAGCGTGGCCCCCGCCTTGTCCAGCTCAGCCTGCCCGGTGGCTGCCTTTTGTTCCGCGGCAGCAAGATCGGACGGTGCCTTGTCCAAGGTGGCTTGGGTCGTGAAGGGGTTGACCGTGGACTGCACATCCGGCAGTTTTTCCAGCTGCGCGAGGGCCGACGCAATGGCGTCCTTGCCGGCCTGGTTGAATCCGGCGTCGCCGGCTTCGAAGACGATCCCCGCGGAACCACCCGAGGAGGCCGGAAGGTCCTTCTTGAGCTTGTCCAGCATCTGCTGGGTCTCGGTGCCCGGGATCTGGAAGTTGTTGGACATGGTGCCGTGGAAGGCGGCAGCGGAGCCGCCGACGGCGACGAGGACGGCCAGCCAAAGAGAGATCACCAGCCAGCGGTGACGGTAGGAGAACTTGCCAAGACGGTAGAGCAGGAGTGCCATATCGGAACCGATCTGTCGGTGTGTGGTTATGCCGAGTGCTGTGGGGCAGCCGCGGGCTGAGTACCGCGCGACGCCGGGCCCTGAGGGGCGGGTGCCGCGAAGCCTGAACCGAGCAGGCCAATTGCGTCGATCAAGTGCTGCCGCAGGCTCGCCAGGGATTCAGGGGAAAGATCCGGGCCGTGTTGTTCGAACCAGACGCTCATGGCTGCCTTGCCGCACGAAATGATGGACCCGGCCAAGGCCCGCAAATAGAGCTCATCAACATCCGGGCCGAGGCGAAGACGGGCGGCGTCGATGATCTGCATGGTGCAGTGGTCCCAGGCTTCCAGTTCGGAACGTACCAAGGCTCGGTTGTCGTGGGTCAGGCTGAAGAGCTCGGCCATGGGGGAAACCGTCATGGGGCCAGCCAGCGCCATGAGGGCGGCCCGGGCGGAATCGAGGATGGGCTCATCCGAAGGGCGCAAGCGGAATTGTTCGAGGGCATGGTCCAGGAAGCCCTCGGTCACTGAGGCCAGGGCGGCTTCGAGGCTCGGGAAGTAGTTGAAGAAGGTGCGCCGGGATACGCCGGCCTCTTCCGCGATGTCTTCCACGGTGAAATTGCCGGCGCCCTTGCTGCGCAACATGGCGAGGGCTGCGTCCGCGATCGCTCGGCGGGTGGCCAGTTTGTTCTGTTCCCGGCGCGAGGGGAGGGCGGTGGTGTCGGAAGTTGTCACGGACTTACACTAAGTGCAACTTTGCACTCCGGGCAAGTTAAGGTCGGGTTGAATCTTCGGTCGTGGGCTGTGTGGGCTGCTCGGACTGCTTGGCTGCGGCGCTGGTCAGGCAGATTGACTGGCCAGTGGCGCCCGGCTCGCCTTCGGCCAAGGGGATGGCGAACACCGCGGTGCCGTAGGCGCACACTTCGGTCCAGTTGCCGCCCATCTCGGACGTGTCGAAGCGCATGGCGACGATTGCGTTGGCGCCGCGCTGCTGTGCCTCGCTGACCATGCGGGCCATGACCTCCTGGCGGCTTTCATAGAGCGCCTTGGTCATTTCGGGCAGCTCGCCGCCGCCGAGGGAGCGGAAACCGGCAATCATTTGGGAGCCGAGATCCCGGGAGCGGACGGTGAGGCCCATGACTTCGCCGAAGACGGCGTCGATCCTGTGGCCCGGAATCTTGTTTGAGGTGACTATCAGCATGGACAGAGCCTATCCAGAATTCACCGTTTCCCACCCTTAATGCCCACCGTTAAAAGGACGAATCCCCAGGGCATTCCCCGGGGATTCGTCCGTGCGATGGTGAACCGCCGCTAGGCCTTGGCGTCAGCGAGCTCGCGAGTGTCCTCGGATGCCTCCGGAGACTCGGTCTCGGCCGCGAACGCTGTTCCCGTGCGTGGCGCGTTGTAGAGCGATTCGTCCAGGATTCCCTGCCGTTTGGCCACGATGGCCGGAACCAGCGCCTGTCCCGCCACGTTGACGGCCGTGCGGCCCATGTCCAGGATGGGGTCGATCGCCAGAAGGAGCCCGACGCCGGCAAGCGGCAGTCCCAGCGTGGACAGGGTCAGCGTGAGCATGACGACGGCGCCCGTGGTGCCTGCCGTTGCCGCGGAACCAAGGACCGAAACCACCACGATCAGCAGGTACTGGCTGAAGTCCAGGTTGATGCCGAAGAACTGGGCAACGAAGATCGCGGCAACGGCCGGGTAGATGGCGGCGCAACCGTCCATCTTGGTGGTGGCGCCGAGCGGCACGGCGAAGGATGCGTAACCCTGGGGAACTCCGAGGTTGCGTTCGGTGACGCGCTGCGTGAGCGGGAGCGTGCCGATCGAGGAACGCGAGACGAATGCCAGCTGAACGGCGGGCCACACGCCGGAGAAGTACTGCTTGACAGACAGTCCGTGGGTCTTGACGAGGATGGGGTACACGACGAAGAGCACCAGGGCCAGGCCCGCGTAGATGGCCACCGTGAACTTGCCGAGCGAACCAATGGTGTCCCAACCGTAGACGGCCACAGCGTTGCCGATCAGGCCGATGGTGCCAAGCGGGGCGATACGGATGATCCACCAGAGGACCTTCTGGATGACGGCCAGGGCGGAGGCGTTGAGGTTCAGGAACGGTTCGGCCTGCTTGCCGACCTTGAGGGCCGCGACGCCGACGGCGATGGCGATCACCAGGATCTGCAGCACGTTGAAACTGATCGACGTGCTGGCGACGCCGTCCGTGACGCTCGTGCTGGCGCCAATGCCCAGGAAGTTCTTGGGGAAGAGGCCGGTGAGGAACGCCCACCAATCGCCGGTCTTTCCGGCGTACTCGGCCTTCTTGGTGATGCCGGTGCCGGAGCCCGGCTGCAGGAGCACTCCAAGTCCGATGCCGATCATCACTGCGATGAGCGAAGTGATGGCGAACCAGAGCAAGGTGTTCCACGCCAATTTCGCCGCATTGGACACTTGGCGGAGGTTCGCGATGGAGCTCACCACTGCGGTGAAGATCAAGGGCACGACGGCGGTCTGCAGCAGCGAGACGTAGCTCGAGCCGATGGTCTGCAGCGTGGCGCCGAGCCCGTTGGGAGCCTTCGTGGTGCTACCGGTGGCTTTGGCCACGAGGCCGAGGGCCAGGCCGATCATCAGGGCCGCGATGATCTGGACACCGAAGGACGTTGCCCACTTGGGAAGCCGGGACGAAGTCTTTCCGGCGGAAGTCAAAGTGTTGGATGAATTGCTCACCGGAACAAACTAGGCCCCGGCAAATACCACCGCGACCCGACGTTGAGAAATGTTACGGGAACTGAAAAATTCAACACCCCAATAGCCCAACGAATTCGCCGCCAATCCACCCATTTATGAAGTTATTCCCGGCCGGAATGTGGGGAAGATCTCGTATGGTCAACCCAACTGACTCGCATTTGTTGTCGTTTTGAGCGTTCAAAACGACAACAAATGCGAGTCAGTTGGGTCACCCCAGCAAAGCGCGCTTGAGCGTATCCAGGCCAACCGAGCCGATGTTCAGCGCATCCGTGTGGAAGGATTTCAGGTCGAATCCGTCGCGGCGTTCGAGTTCAGCCCGGATTTCTTCCCATAGCCGCTGCCCCACCTTGTAGGACGGAGCCTGTCCCGGCCAGCCGAGGTACCGGGTGAATTCGAACTGGAGCTGGCCCGCACTGATGGGAAGGTTGGCCTTGAGGAATTCGAAGCCCTTGTCCGAGGTCCAGGTGCCGCTGCCCCAACGTTCCGGAACTTCCAGCTCGAGGTGGACGCCGATATCGAACACCACGCGGGCCGCGCGCATGCGCTGCATGTCCAGCATGCCCATGTGGTCGCCCGGGTCCTTGAGGTAGCCGAGCTCCAGCATGAGCTTTTCGGCATAGAGGGCCCAGCCTTCGCCGTGCCCGGACACCCAGCAGACGTTCCGGCGCCAGTTGTTGAGGAGCTCGCGGCGGTAGACGGCGGTGGCCACCTGGAGGTGGTGGCCGGGTACGCCTTCGTGGAACACCGTGGTGGTTTCGGCCCAGGTGGTGAAGGTGTCTTCGCCGGCCGGGACGGACCACCACATGCGGCCGGGCCGGGAGAAGTCGTCCGAGGGACCCGTGTAGTAGATGCCGCCTTCGTCCGTAGGCGCGATGCGGCATTCGAGCGTCTTCATGATGTCCGGGATGTCGAAGTGGACGTCCGCCAGTTCGGCTACTGCGCGGTCGGAGAGTTCCTGCATCCAGGCTTTGAGGGCATCGGTGCCCTTGATTTGCCGCTCGGGATCGTTGTCGAGGACGGCTTTGGCTTCTTCGATGGATGCACCGGGCTTGATTTGTTCGGCCACTCGTTCCTGTTCGGCGATGATCCTGTCGAGTTCCTGCACGCCCCAGGCGTACGTTTCCTCCAGGTCCACGGTTGCGCCGAGGAAGGAGCGTGAGGCCAGGGCGTAGCGTTCGCGGCCCACGGCGTCCTTTTCGGGGGCAAAGGGCAGAAGCTCCGCTTCGAGGAAGGCGGCAAGGCGCAAGTAAGCGGAACGCGCGACGGCGGCACCGGCGTCGAGCTTTTCCTGAAGTTCCGCCGGCAGCGGCTGGCCGTCGATGGTGGCTTCGGAGGCGAGCTTGGCGAAGAAGCCGTCTTCGGCCGCGTATTTGCTGGTCTGTTCGATGACGATCTTGACTTGGCGGACCGCCGAGACTTTCCTTGCGTCCTTGGCCGAACGAAGGGAAACGATGTACCCGTCAATCGCTTCCGCAACGTTGGCCGCGCGGCCGGCGATGTGCTCCCAATGTTCGGCCGTGTCGGTAGGCATGAGGTCGAAGATCGCGCGGATGGTTTGAGCCGGAGACTCAATGTTGTTCAGGTCCGCGGCATCCCAGCCGGACTCGTGGATCTCGAGGGCCAGGCCGAGCCGTTCCCGCATCGCGTCAAGGTTGACGACGTCGGAGGCGTCCGTGGGTTCGAGCGCGGCCAGCTCGTCGAGGGTGCGGCGTGCTGCCTTGGCGAACGCCGCCGCACCGGCAGGCGAGAAGTCCTGGTATTCGGTTTCGTGTCCGGGCAGACCGAGGGTGGTGGCGAGGCTCGGGTTGAGGGCGAGGAGGGTGTCCGTGTGGGCGTCGGCGACCGCGTCGATGGCAGTCTGGAGGCGTGCCGGAGCTGTGTTAGGAGTAGTCACCCCACGAGCCTAACCGCGACAAGACTCTTGTGAAAGGGTTGTTGCAGATGTCTCGGAGGCCAACCCAACTGGCTGGCATTTAATGTCGTTCTGAGCCTCCAAAACGACATTAAATGCGACTCAGTTGGGTCACCACGGAACTCAGCCCCTGCTGCGCTTCCAGGCGCCTGGCCCCGGCGTGGGCTCCATGCGCAGTTGCTGGCGTCGCAGCCAGTGCCGCGTGCTCGGTTTTGGAGCCTCGGCTTCCTCCGGCGATCCAAGCGAAGCGACGACGGCGGCAAGCGCCGCGAGCTCTTCCGGCGTCGGGTTTCCCTTGACCACCGAAAGCAACGGCTCGGCCGGCCCCATGTCAGTGGTGTCTGGGTTCTGGTCGACGCTCACAGGGGGATGTTTCCGTGCTTCTTGGTGGGCAGGCTGGCGCGCTTGTCGCGAAGGGCACGCAGGCCCTTGATGATCTGGATGCGGGTCTCCGACGGCACGATGACGGCGTCGACGTAGCCAAGCTCGGCTGCCTGGTAGGGGTTGAGGAGTTCTTCCTCGTACTGGCGGATGATCTCGGCACGCTTGCCTTCGACGTCGCCACCGGCCTCGGCGACGGCGGCAAGATCGCGGCGGTACAGGATATTGACGGCACCCTGGGCGCCCATAACACCGATCTGGGCCGTCGGCCAGGCCAGGTTGAGGTCGGCACCGAGCTTCTTGGAACCCATCACGATGTACGCTCCGCCGTAGGCCTTGCGGGTGATGACCGTCAGCTTCGGCACGGTGGCTTCGGCGTAGGCGTAAAGCAGCTTGGCTCCGCGGCGGATGATGCCCTGGAATTCCTGGTCCTTGCCGGGCAGGAAGCCGGGGACGTCCACCAAAGTGATGATGGGAACGTTGAAGGCATCGCAGTGGCGGACGAAGCGGGCGGCCTTTTCCGAAGCGGAGATGTCGAGCGTGCCGGCGAACTGCATGGGCTGGTTGGCCACGATCCCGACCGTGTGGCCTTCAACCCGGCCATAGCCGATGATCACGTTCGGGGCGTAGAGCGACTGCATTTCGAGGAAATGGGCGTCATCCACGATCTGCTCGATGACCTTGCGCATGTCGTAGGGCTGATTGGCCGAGTCCGGGATGAGCGTGTCCAGGGCGAGGTCGTCGTCGTCGAGCTCCAGTTCCTGCTCGTGCTCCAGGACGGGGGCCTCGGAAAGGTTGTTGGACGGCAGGAAGTCCAGGAGTTCGCGGACGAACTCGATCGCGTCGGCTTCGTCGCTGGCGAGGTACGTTGCAGTGCCGGTGGTGGCGTTGTGCTGGCGCGCGCCGCCGAGGGTTTCCATGTCCACGTCTTCGCCGGTGACGGTCTTGATGACGTCCGGGCCGGTGATGAACATGTGGGAGGTCTTGTCCACCATCACCACGTAGTCGGTGAGGGCGGGGGAGTAGGCGGCGCCGCCGGCGCACGGGCCCATGATGAGGGAAATCTGGGGGACGACGCCCGAAGAGTGGACGTTGTTGCGGAAAATGTCGGCGAACATGGCCAGTGAGGCGACGCCTTCCTGGATGCGCGCGCCGCCGCCGTCGTTGATGCCCACCATCGGGCAGCCGTTGCGGAGGGCGAATTCCTGGACCTTGACGATCTTCTCGCCGTTGACCTGGCTCAGGGAGCCGCCGTAGACGCTGAATTCCTGGCTGTAGATGGCGACTAGGCGGCCGTCAACGGTGCCATAGCCTGAGACAATGCCGTCGCCGAGAGGCTTCTTCTTCTCCATGCCGAACGCGGTGGAGCGGTGGACGGCCAAGGCGTCGAACTCTACGAAGGAGTCTTCGTCGAGGAGCAGGTCAATGCGTTCGCGGGCGGTGTTCTTGCCGCGGGCATGCTGCTTCTCGATCGCTTCGGGGCCGGAAGGCTGTTCTGCACGGGCCTGGCGGTCGCGGAAGTCGGCAATCTTTCCCGCTGTCGTTGTCAGATCGTGGCTCATCAAATGTCTCCGGCTCTGTAGCTGATTTACGCTGGCACTGCTTCGTTAGGCATGCGCTCTTAAGTAGCATCCGTACAAAGTGCGGGCCCTGTTGGCTAGTCTAATGACGCAAAAGCCACAGACCGCTGTAGAAACCCTACAATTTTCCGACTTCAAGTCGAGCATTGGGCAATGTTACTCGCCAGTAACATAGTTGGGCTACAGTGTCCTCATGACCTCAAGCAACGATGCTTCTGCAAACCCTGCCCTTCCGTATCAGGCGCGTGGATCACTGAAGGGCCGCACCATCCTGATGTCCGGCGGCAGCCGCGGCATCGGCCTGGCAATCGCCACCCGCGCGGCCCGCGACGGAGCCAACATCGTCATCATGGCAAAGACCGGAGAACCACACCCGAAGCTGCAAGGAACGGTCTTCACGGCCGCCGAGCAACTGGAAGCAGCCGGCGGCCAGGCGCTGCCGCTCGTGGGAGATGTCCGCAACGACGGCGACGTTGCCGCGGCGGTTGCCGCCGCCGTCGAACGCTTTGGCGGAATCGACGTCGTCATCAACAACGCCTCGGCGATAGATCTCTCCCGCACTGACGCGATTGACATGAAACGCTATGACCTCATGCAGGACATCAACGTCCGCGGTACCTTCCTTCTGTCCAAGCTCGCGCTTCCGGCCCTGCGGAAATCGAGCAACGGACACATCCTGACTCTTTCCCCGCCGTTGAACCTCGACCCGAAGTGGGCCGGCATGCACTTGGCGTACACCATGGCCAAGTACGGCATGAGCCTCACCACGCTGGGCCTGGCCGAAGAACTCAAGAACGACGGCGTGTCGGTCAACTCGCTCTGGCCCTGCACGCTGATCGACACTGCTGCCATCCGAAATATGCCCGGAGGGGCACAGATCATCCAGGCCGCCCGAAGCTCGGAAATCATGGCCGACGCGGCCCACGCTGTCCTGACCGGGGCGCACCTGACCGCAGACTCAGGTGGTTCGGCAAGTAATTCTTCGGCAAGTAATTCGGGCAACTTCTACACGGACGAACAGGTGCTCAGGGCTGCGGGTGTTTCAGACTTCAGGCCTTACAGTCTGGGTGCCCCGGAGGAGAAGCTGGTGCCGGATATCTTCCTCTAAGCGGACAACTTCTTCCGGGACCAGCCTGGCTGGATAGGATTCTGTCTATGGATGTCGAACAGCCTGCCAGCAGCGAACCACGTGCCCCGCGTTTGGGCCTGGACCGTGATGCACTGCTTCATCCCGACTTCCTCGCGGCCGCCGGTATTTCGCAATTGAAGATTGTGGAGACCACCGGCTCCACGAATGCTGATCTGCTGCGCGCCGTCACCACGGAGCCCAAGGAATGGGCCGACCTCGCAGTCCTCACCGCCGAGCACCAGACGGCGGCGCGGGGCCGGCTCGACCGTCACTGGGAATCTCCGGCGCGTTCGGCGATTTCCGTTTCGGTCGTCCTGCGTCCCGTCAATTCCCAAGGCCTGCCCGTCCCGACCCAGAGCTACTCCTGGCTCTCCCTTCTGGGCGCGCTGGCCTTGCGTGAGACCCTCCTGGAAACCGCCGGCCTCCCTGCCGAGATCAAGTGGCCCAACGATGTCCTCGTCCGAGGCAAGAAGATTGCCGGCATCCTGGCCCAGATGGGGCCGATGGGCGACGGATCGGTTCCAGCGGTGATCCTGGGTACCGGCCTCAACGTCACGCTCGGCGAGGACGAATTGCCTGTCCCCACGGCAACCTCCCTCCTGCTTGAAGGTGCCACCACCACGGACCGCACCCTGCTTCTGCGGAACTATCTCTCCCGATTCGCGGCGCTCTACCGCAGTTTCTGCAATGCCGACGGCGACCCTACAGCGGGACTGTCAGGCGGCTCCTCCCTGCACAAGCGGGTGGAAGCTGTCATGGTCACCTTGGGGCGCGAAGTGAAAGCGCATTTGCCCGGCGACCACGAATTGGTGGGGCATGCGTCCAGGTTGGATGAATATGGTTCCCTTTTAGTGGTGGACCATGGTGGCCGCGAGCACGTCGTGACCGCCGGCGACGTCGTCCACCTAAGGGCTACCGAAAGCGGTTATGCGTAAAGAGCTCCTGCGTGGGGAGCAAGTCATCGTGATCACGCGGCAGCAGCCCAGGATGCTCTTTGGTCCCGTCCTGGCGTTCATACTGGTACCCGCTGCGGCCGCGTTCGCTTGTGCATGGATTGTCAAGGGCGGGCCGGGCAAGGTGCTTCCGGTCATCACGAGCGACTGGACCCAATGGTTGGTGGCCGCGTGCCTGGCGATAGTGGCGATCGTGCTGCTCGGCTACAGCCTCCCGCGATTCATCCGCTGGCGTGGCATACGGTACATCCTGACAAGCGGCCGGATAGTTGCCCGTTTCGGAATGCTTCGGCGGCGCGACTGGCAGGTTCCGCTGGCCGCGGTGCGCAGCGTGGGGATCAAACAATCGCTGCTCCAACGGATATTGCGCTCCGGGAATATATCCTTGGATACCGGGCACCCCGCCGAGGCCGTCCTCGCGGACGTTCCGGAGGTCGGCAAGTTTCGGAGTTTCATCCTGGATGCCATGGCCGAGCTGCCGACGAATGTCAGGTTCGGCCCCGGCGCCGTGCCGGCGGCCGGCGATTTCGACAGTTTTGCTGGACCAGTTGACTACCCGGATGCCGCGTTGCCCTGGGATATGAGAGAAGGTGGAAGAGATGAGCGTTGACGAGCAGGAGCCTGAGTACATGGACCACGAGCCCGACGCCGTGCCCGAACCTTCCGTGGACCAAGCACCAACCGGGGTCCTCCCCGTTGTGTCCCCGCCAACCGGCGCCCTGTCAGCAGAACGGCTTGCCATCAAGGCCCTGGAAACCAGGCTCCTGGGCGGCGAACGCAAACTCCGGCGACGCGAAGTGGCAGCGGGCGCAGGCGTCTCGCTGTTGTCAGCCCGCAAGCTGTGGCGTGCGCTGGGTTTCCCCAACTTCGGCGACCAGGACGTGGCGTTCACCGAGCGCGACCTCGCGGCGCTTTCCACCATTCTTGACCTGGTCCGCGCAGGAAAGCTCACCGAGGAAGCTGCCATTTCCGTGACGCGCGCCATCGGACAGATGACCGACCGCATGGTGGTGTGGCAAGTCGAGGCACTCATCGAAGACATGGTGATGCAGCAAGGCATTCCCGACGCCGTTGCCCGCAAACAGTTGGTCAATGAACTGCCCAACCTCGTGGATGCCATGGAAGAGATCCTGCTGTACTCCTGGCGCCGCCAGATGAACGCGGGGGTGCAGCGTCTGGCCGTCCGTGCAGAGGCAGGTTTGCAGGCCAGTGAGGCCGGCCGCGAAGGGGACGAAGACGACGCTCCTTTGCCCTTGGCGCGCGCCGTGGGCTTTGCCGACCTCGTCTCCTACACGAGCCTGTCGCGCCGCATGAACGAGAAAACCCTGGCCCAGTTGGTCCAGCGCTTCGAGAACAAGTGCGCGGAGATTATCTCCATCGGCGGCGGACGCCTCGTCAAGACCGTCGGCGACGAAGTCCTGTACATCGCCGAGACACCGGCGGCCGGTGCTGAGATCTCCTTGGCGCTCGCCCAGGCCTTCACGGAAGACGAAATCCTGCCGGAAGCCCGCGTGGCGATGGTCTGGGGACGGATCCTTTCCCGTCTCGGCGATATTTACGGTCCCACCGTCAACCTGGCGGCCCGCCTCACGGCCTTGGCTGAACCCGGGACGGTCCTCGTGGACGAGATGACGGCGGCAGCGCTGGGCCAGGACGAACGCTTCGTCTTGGTCCCGCAGACGGCCGAGAACGTTCGTGGCTTCGGGGAAATCCTCCCCGTCAGGCTTGCCCGCGGCCTTGGCAAGGGACTGGTTCTCGACTGAAAATGAATTCACTCGCCGCAGCGACCGCCCCTGAGCCGGGATTCACGTTGAGCTATGGCTACGGCACGGACCGTGGACTCAGCCGGGAACTCAACGAAGATTCGCTCATCGCGGTGGATCCGGTCTTCGCGGTGGCTGACGGCATGGGCGGGCATGAGGCGGGCGAGATTGCCAGCGCGTTGTGCGTACGGACCCTCGGCTCCATGCCGCAATTGGCCTCGGGAGTCCGCTCGGCGACCGCTGTTTCCATGCAAGAGTGCATCCTTGCCGCCGACTCCCAGATCCGGAATGCCACGGGTGGCCGCGCCGGAACCACCCTCACCGGCGTCGTTGTCGCCGAGCACATGGGCGTCCCGTATTGGCTGGTCATGAACATTGGCGATTCGCGGACGTATCGCTTGAGCGGGGGCGATTTCAGGCAGATCAGCGTGGACCATTCGGAAGTCCAGGAACTCGTGGAGGCCGGCAAGATCACGCGTGAAGAAGCCATGGTGCATCCGCGCCGCCATGTGGTGACCCGTGCCCTCGGCACCGGCGGCGAAAACGAAGCGGACTTCTGGTTGCTGCCCATCCAGGATGGGGACCGGATGCTGATCTGCTCGGACGGACTCACCGGGGAGCTCAGCGACGAGCACATGTTCCGGATCCTGAGCACGGTGGAGAAGCCCCAGGAAGCCGTGGATGCCCTCATCCAGGGGGCGTTGCTGAGTGGCGGACGGGACAATGTCACCGCGATCGTGGTGGATGCCAGCATCGAGTAGAACGACGCCGAATGGGCCGGCACCCGCTCCTGCCGAAGGCGCTTTTGGGGAACGGGATTTGCGACACGCCCGGACATTGTAGGAAGATTCCGGTCATACCACCCCAACTCCGGGCGGCCTGTGCCGTCCTGCAGAGGTAAACATGACCCAACGCTCCTCCGCGCGCTCTGGCGGCGCGACCCGTACCGCCGTGCGACGCCCGTTCTCCGTTGCCCTTGCGGGCATTGCCATGGCTGTGGTGATGTGCGCTTTCCCGTTGCTTTCGGCCCACGCCGAGACCGTCGTGGCTCCCGGCCAGGGACAAATTTCGCCGTCACCTGTGGCGCCACCGGACCCGGCACCAACCGAGCCCACGCCGACCCAGCCGAAAGTCGTGGATCCAGCGCCCTCCAAGCCACCCGTCGTCGTGCCGGTCCAACCCGCCCCGGTCGCACCCGCGCCCGCACAGGCCCCCATGACACAGGTGACGGTGGAACCGGAACCCAGCATGGCGCCGTCGGGGGCTGTTGTGGCCTCCAGCCCGGCGACCCCGTCGGACACCCCGACGACGAGCAGCGCCTCGCCGTCGGCGTCGTCCAATTGGAATACCCCCATCCAAGGCGGGCTGAAGGCCACCCAGGCTGCCTCGGTGAGCGGCACCAAAGGCCCGGGTTCGGACATGTTCGCCGTGATCGCCATCATGGGCGGGGTTCTTTTGGTGGCGGCCGGCGGCATTGCCTTCGCTTTGTGGAGCCGCCACCGCTTCTCGCACTGATTCCTGCGTGTCGTCCGGGGGCCCTGTTTTGTCGCGGCTTTGCGGCAAGATAGGTACGTGAGCACAGCAGAGAGCGAAACCGCAGTTCCAACGGAAGCCGTACGGGAAGAGTACGAAAACCTCGCAGACCTCGTCCGCAAGTACCGCTATGCGTACTACCAGGAAGATGCGCCGACGGTTTCGGACGCCGAGTTCGACTCCCTCTACCGCCGCCTTGAGGAGCTCGAGGCCCTGCATCCCGAGCTTGTGTCCAACGATTCGCCCACGCAGGAAGTGGGCGGCGAGGTGTCGGCTGCTTTCGCCGCCGTCGAGCACCTTCAGAGGATGTACAGCCTGGAGGATGTCTTCTCGCTGGACGAGTTGGAAGCGTGGGTCCGCAAGGCCGAGGCTTCAGTCGAAAAGCTGGGCACGGCGGCTTCCCGCATTGCGTGGCTGACGGAGCTGAAGATCGACGGCCTGGCAGTGAACCTGCTCTACCGCGACGGCAAGCTGGTCCGTGCCGCCACGCGCGGCGACGGAGCCACGGGCGAGGACATCACCCACAACGTGCTCACCATCAAGGAGATCCCGCGCCAGCTCAGCGGCAGCGGATTTCCCTCCGAGGTGGAAATCCGGGGCGAAGTCTTCATTCCGTCCAAGGCTTTCGCTGAATTCAACGAAGCGCTGATCGAGGCCGGCAAGGCGCCGTTGGCCAACCCCCGCAACGCCGCGGCCGGCTCCCTGCGCCAAAAGGACCCCGCGGAAACGGCCAAACGTCCGTTGCGGATGTTCGTCCACGGCATCGGGGCACGCGAAGGCCTTGACTCCACCAGCCAGTCGGAAACATACAAGCTGCTGGAAGAGTGGGGATTGCCGGTCAGCCCTTACTTGAAGGTCCTGGACTCCTTCGAGGAGGTCCTGGACTTCATCAAGCACTTCGGCGAACATCGGCACGACCTCCTCCACGAGATCGACGGCATCGTGGTCAAAATCGACGACTTCGCCACGCAGCGTGCCCTCGGTTACACCTCGCGGGTGCCTCGTTGGGCCGTTGCCTACAAATACCCGCCGGAGGAAGTCCACACCAAGCTGCTGGACATCCAGGTCAACGTCGGCCGCACCGGCCGCGTCACTCCGTACGGGGTGATGGAACCGGTCAAGGTGGCGGGATCCACCGTGGAGATGGCCACTTTGCACAACCAGGATGTGGTCAGGGCCAAGGGCGTCATGATCGGCGACATCGTGGTGCTGCGGAAGGCCGGCGATGTCATTCCTGAGATCGTCGGGCCGGTATTGGCGCTGCGTGACCAGCAGGATCCTCCCGTGCGTGAGTTCGTGATGCCCACGGAATGCCCGTCCTGCCACACGCCCCTGGCTCCGGCGAAGGAAGGCGACGTCGATATCCGCTGCCCCAACGCGAAGTCGTGCCCGTCCCAGCTGCGCGAGCGTGTCTTCCACGTGGCCAGCAGGGGCGCCTTCGACATTGAGGCACTCGGGTGGGAAGCGGCCATTGCCCTCACCCAGCCTGCCGAACCGGAAACTCCCCCCCTGCGCAGCGAGGCGGCCTTGTTCAGCCTCACACCGGAGGATCTCGCCGAGGTGCGCATCCACCGCGAGAAGCGCTCCAAAGGTGTGGGCACGGGAACGTTCGAACTGGTGCCCTACTTCTATTCCAAGGCCACCGCCAAGACCCCTTCGAAACCCACAGCCACGACGGACAAACTGTTCAAGGAACTCGAGAAAGCCAAGACACAACCCCTCTGGCGCGTCCTCGTTGCCCTGTCCATCCGGCACGTCGGCCCCACTGCGTCCCGGGCCCTGGCCACGGCCCTTGGGAGCATGGAAGCCATCCGCGCCGCCTCCGAGGAGGAGCTGGCCAACGTTGACGGGGTGGGACCGACCATCGCCGCGGCACTCAAGGAATGGTTCGCCGTCGACTGGCACCAGGAAATCGTGGACAGCTGGGCAGCTGCCGGGGTGCGCATGGTTGACGAACGCGACGCCGGCATCCAGCGGAACCTGGAAGGCCTCACCATCGTGGTGACGGGCTCCCTCCCCACGCTGAGCCGGGACGAAGCCAAGGAAGCCATCATCATCAGGGGCGGCAAGGCAGCCGGCTCGGTTTCCAAGAACACCAGTTACGTCGTGGCCGGGGAGAACGCAGGCTCCAAGCTGGATAAGGCTGAGCAGCTCGGCATCCGGGTGTTGGACGAGGATGGCTTCAAGGCATTGCTCGACGGCGTCCTGGAACCCGCCGCGGGCACGGCTCCGGATGATGAAGACGCAGCCGTCGCCGTGGCGGTTGCTTCGGCGGAAACGGACGCCGCCGAATGACGGCCGATGTTTTGGAGCTTCTCGCTGTCGCCCGAGCAGCTGCTGCGGCAGGAGCGGAGGTGCTCGCCGCCAGGCCTGCCGGCCCCAACTCGGCGGGGAACCTCGGCGTCGTGAACAAAGGCGACGCCGGCGACTGGGTGACGGCCTTCGACGTCGCGGCGGAAAACGCTGTGCGGGGCGCCATTACCGCGGCCCGCCCGCACGACACCATCACGGGCGAAGAGCACGGAACCACCCGGCCCGAGCAGCCCAGTGGCTACCGATGGTCCATCGACCCCTTGGACGGCACGACGAACTTCATCCGGAATATCGTCTACTACGCCACGTCCGTGGCCGTTGCGGATGCCGACGGCGTCTGGCTGGCCGGCGTCGTCAACGCCCCGGCGCTGGGACGGATCTATTCGGCGGCACGCGGCCAGGGAGCGTGGCTTGAGGAAAACGGGCAGCGCACCCAGCTGAGTGGACCGCTCCTTGGCCGCACCGGGCTGATCGTTGCCTCCGGGTTCAGCTACGATCCCGCCACGAGGGCCGAGCAGTTCGCGGGGCTCGGGAACCTCATGGAAGGCTTTGCCGACCTCCGCCGGCTCGGCTCCGCCGCGTTGGACCTCTGTCTCGTGGCCGATGGAACCCACGATGCCTTCGGAGAGCGCGGGCTCAACGAACATGACTACGCGGCGGGCGCCTTGATCGCCGAGGAAGCCGGATGCTGGGTCCGCCGCCCACGGCTGACCAGCCCGCTGGACGGCGGCCCCACTGACGCGGACCGTTTGGAAGCGTGGACCTGCGCGGGAACCCTTGAGCTCTCGGGCAAGTTCCCGCTCTAGGATCGCGGAGTCTTCGATGATACGGACGCTGGCGATTTCGAACTACCGCTCCATCCGGGACCTGACCATGGAGCTGCATGGCCTGGACTTGGTCACCGGCTCCAATGGCAGCGGCAAATCCTCGCTTTACCGTGCTTTGCGGCTCTTGTCGGAGTGTGCCGGGAGCGATTCCGCGAACGTGGTGGGTTCCTTGGCCCGCGATGGAGGACTCAGCTCAACGCTATGGGCCGGACCCGAAACCATCAGCGATGCGATGCGGCGGGGTGCAGCGCCGGTGCAGGGAACAGTCCGGAAGGAATCCGTCAACCTGAAACTGGGTTTCTCCGGAGATGACTTCGGCTATCTGATCGACTTGGGACTGCCCGTTTCCGGTGTCGCTTTTGACGACGGCAGGTCCGTCCCGTCTGCGTTCAACAGGGATCCGGAGATCAAACGAGAGCAGGTGTTTTCCGGCCCTGTAGCCAGGCCCGGGTCGGTGCTAGTGGACCGCAAAGGGGCCGTTGCCCGGCTGAGAGGCGAGAAAGGCGAATGGGTGGAACTGTCCCGTCGCCTGCACGCTTACGAAAGCATGCTCACAGAAGTCTCTGACCAGGACAGGGCCCCGGAGGTACTCAGGGTCCGGGACATCGTGCGGTCTTGGCGCTTCTATGACCACTTCCGTACCGACCATGAAGCTCCAGCCCGTCGGTCGCAAATCGGCACCAGGACTCCCGTCCTCCACCATTCTGGAAGTGATCTTGCGGCAGCCTTGCAGACACTCCGCGAAACCGGCCAGGACGGGTTGCTCGACGACGCGATCGGCAGCGCTTTCCCAGGCAGTAGGCTGCGGATCGCCGTCGTCGATGGTCGCTTCAGCGTCGAACTCCAACAGCCCGGCATGCTTCGGGCCATGGCGGCCGCCGAACTGTCCGATGGCACACTCCGCTACCTCATGTTGGTTGCGGCACTTCTGACGCCGAGGCCGCCGGAGCTCATGGTGCTCAACGAGCCGGAAACCAGTCTGCATGTGGATCTGATGCCGGCGCTGGCCCAGCTCATCGTTCAAGCCGGTGAGCGCAGCCAGCTGATTGTGGTCTCCCACTCTGCGCCCCTGATCGCTGCCTTGCGGGAGAGCGGACGCGTTCATCAGCATGAGCTGTACAAGGACCTGGGGGAGACAAGGATCAAGGACCTCGGTGCATTGGAAGGACCGCCCTGGAACTGGCCCCGCCGGTGACTCGTGCACCGAACATCCTGATGTCAGGCTCCGGCGAGCGACCCCACCTCCGCGTAACGGTTGGCGGGGCGTTCCAATCCGTAGTGTTCCCGCAGCGTGCTGCCCGTGTATTCGCTGCGGAACAGGCCCCGCTGGCGCAGCACCGGCACCACCTGGTCAACAAAGGTCTCAAGGCCTGAGGGCAACACTGCCGGCATGATGTTGAAGCCGTCGGCCGCGCCGTATTCGAACCACAGCTGGATCGCGTCGGCCACTTGCTCCGGGGTTCCCGCGAAGGTCAGGTGGCCGCGGCCGCCTCCCAGCCTGCCGATCAGCTGGCGCACCGTGAGTTTTTCGCGGCGGGCCAGCTCCACAATGAGGGTATAGCGGCTCTTCGCTCCTTCGATGGAGTCCTCGTCCGGGAGGTCCGCGGGGAGCTGCCGGTCCAGGTGCAGGTCTTCAGGCTTCACGCGGAGCGTCTTGGCCAGCTCGGCCCTCGCGTATTCGGGGCGGATCAGCTCATCCAGTTCACGTTCCAGGCGGAGCGCTTCGGCTTGCGTGGACCCGATCACCGGGACAATTCCCGGCAGGATAATGATGCTCTCAGCCGGCCGGCCAAGTGCGACCGTCCGGGCCTTGAGATCAGCGTAGAACGCCTGTGCGTCTTCCAAGGTTTGCTGGGCGGTGAACACGGCCTCGGCATACCTCGCCGCCAGGCCCTTGCCGTTCTCGGAAGAGCCCGCCTGGACAATCAGGGGATGGCCCTGGGGTGAGCGCGGCACATTGAGCGGCCCCTGAACCCGGAAATGCTTGCCCACGTGGTTGATGGGCCGGACTTTGGCGGAGTCCGCCCAGACGCCGGCTTCCTTGTCCGCAAGCACGGCGTCGTCCTCCCAACTGTCCCAGAGCTTGGCGGCCACCTCCAGGAACTCGGCCGCCCGTTCATAGCGGGTGGCATGGGCGGGCTGATCGTCTATGCCGAAGTTGCGTGCTGCTTCCGGTCCGGCTGTGGTCACCACGTTCCAGCCCGCCCTACCGCCACTGACGAAGTCCACCGAAGCGAAGCGCCGGGCCAGGTTGAAGGGATCGTTGTACGTGGTAGACGCCGTGGCGATGAGACCGATCTTTTCGGTCGCAGCCGCAATCGCGGTGAGCAGCACCGTCGGTTCCAGCTTGCCCGCAGGACGGCGTCCGACGTCGCCGAAGATCACGGGCGAATCGGCGAAGAAGATGGAGTCGAACGTGCCGCGCTCGGCGATTTGTGCGAGGTTTTGGTAGTGCCGGATGTCCGTGCTGGCGCGCGGGTTGCTTTCGGGCAGGCGCCACGAAGCCTCGTGATGGCCGGTGCTCATGAGGAATGCGTTGAGGTGGAGTGTGCGTTGCTGGGGGCTCATGCGGGGTCCTTTCGTTGTGTCCTGGCCGCCAATCAACCACGCGACACCCGCCCCGCGCCAGCACCGTGAAATCTTCCCGCAACAGCAGGAAACGGGGCTTCACAGCCCGAAACCGGACTCAATCTGGCGCCACGCGAAGCAATGTTTGAGGCGCCCCCGACGCGCGCTCACTTATGTGGGGTTTTCCTCCGACGCTCGCTCACGTAAATATGAGCGAGCGTCGGGTCAAGGGTGATAGTTCGGTCACGGAAACGCCGGTTTGGCACCCCGGCCCCTGCGGACGCGACTACCATGGATCAGTGCATTCGCAGATTACCGTCCGTCCCGCCCTGCCCGAAGACTACGACGCCGTAGCCCGTATCACGATGGCGTCTTACGTGACCGCTGGCTACTACGGCAGCCCGGACCACCCGTACCTGGAGAAGCTGCGCGATGTGGCCGGCCGTGCCCGGTATGCCGACGTTTTCGTCGCCGAGCGGGATGGGCAGGTCATCGGCTCCGTCACGTCAGCCAAGGCCGGAGGCGACTTTTCGGACATTGGCCTTCCGGACGAACTCGAAATGCGCACCTTGGTAGTTGACCCGGACGTGCAGCGCTCGGGCGCGGGACGCGCCCTCGTTCAGGCGGTAGTCGACCAAGCCCGCTCCATGGATGGCATCAACGCCGTTTCCCTCACGACGGGCGCCACGTGGGAAAGCGCCAATGCCCTCTACGCCAAGACCGGATTCGAGCGCGAGCCGGAGCGTGATTGGTTTGTTCCCGGGACCGACATAAAGCTGTTCGTTTACCGGCAGGATGTCCGCCAGCCATAAAGTTTCCTCGTAAACCCCGGTCATCGGGCCGGGTGCGGAAACTGAGAAAGGCGCGGCATGCGCAAGACATTCGGCACGGGCTCGGTCTGGGAACAGACCCTTGGATATTCCCGTGCGGTCCAGGTGGACAACACACTCTTCATTTCGGCCACGGCGGCGTCCGGGCCTGATGGCATAGTCGGCGACGACTTCTACTCGCAGACCAAATACATCCTCGAAAAGCTGGGTGCGGTCCTGGCCGACGCCGGGTTCGCCTACGAGGACGTCGTGCAGTCCAAGCTCTACCTGACCGACATCAGCAAGTGGGAAGACGCCGGCCGCGCGCACGGCGAAGTCTTCGGCGAGATCCGTCCCACCCTATCCCTGGTCCATGTCCTGCCGTTCCTCGACCCGGAAATGCTGGTCGAAATCGAACTGGTAGCCCAGAAAAGCGCCTAAGAAGCCCAACTGACTCGCAGTAGATGCCGTTTTGACGCCTCATAACGGCATCTACTGCGAGTCAGTTGGGTGGGGACTACTTGGGGGAGAGCCGCGCGGGGACGCCGTAGCGATGTTCCGGGCGGCCGGTGCTGCCGTAGCGTAGTTGGATCTCGACGGCGCCATCATCGGCCAGCGAGGACAGGTACCGTTGCGCCGTGGCGCGCGAGACGCCCACCCGTTCAGCTACTTCCGTGGCCGAGTATTGTTCCCCCGTTGCCAAGTATTCCAGCACGGACGCTTCGGTCGCCGAACGCGGCTTTCCCGACGGCGCCACGTCGCCGGCGACGAGCGCCCGCTTGGCCCGTTCGATCATGTCCTGGTCCACAGCGTGCTGCTGGCCGAGGATCCGCCGGTATCTGGCATATGAACGCAGTTGCTGCGACAGGGATTCAGCAGTGAACGGTTTCAACAGATACGCCAAGGCCCCTCGGCGCAGGGCTGTCCTGATGGACGCGGCGTCGGAGGCCGCGGTCAGCATCATGGCATCCACATCGAGTTGCCCCAGCAGATCCAGGCCGGAACCGTCGGGCAGATAAACGTCCAGCAACACGAGATCCGGCCGAAGGCTATGGACGGATTGCAGCGCCTGCGCCGTGGATCCCATCGGGGCCAAGGCAAGGAAACCGGCCACGGAGTCAACGTAGGCGGCATGGAGCTTGGCGACGTGGAAATCGTCATCCACAATCAACACCCTGAAGTCTTCGCTCACTGGTGTCCTTCCTTGCGTTCGGCTGCGGGTGGTTCGGCTGCTGCGTAGGGTTCCGCTCGCGGGGCATCGTCCGGCGTGCCGGTGACCTTCGGCATCGTGGCCGTGAAGACGGCGCCGGGGCCGCCGGGGGAGCCGCTTTCCAGGACGCGCACGTCGCCACCGCGACGGCGGGCGAGTTGCCGGACCAACGCGAGCCCGAGTCCCTGCCCACCTGCCCTGGCGGTACCGCCGTCGGCGGCCTCCGCCGTCGTGAATCCTTCCACGAAAACCCTCTCGGGCTCGACGCCGCCGAGGCCGTCGCCGGAGTCCGCGACGACGATGTGCAGTGTGCCGCCGTCGGGCCCCGGTTCGTCGAGCAGTTCAAGTTCCACCCAGCGTTGCATCGAAGAGCCGGCGACGGCGGCGTTGACGGCGTTGTCGATCAGGTTGCCTAGCACCGTGGTGACGTCCTGCGGCTCGGTGACGTGCTCCCGCACCAGGGTCTCCGGGCCGATCCGCAACGCCACCCCTCGCTCGTCCGCTTCCACGCTCTTCGCGCCGACGAACGCCTGCAGATAAGGATCCTGGAGGAGCTCGGCTTGCTGCACGGGAAACTTCAGCGGCCCGGTGGCGGAGATCCTGGCGAGATAGTCCTTGGCTTGGCCGTGTTGGCCGATGCTCATAAAGCCGGCGATCGTATGGAGCTGGTTCGCGAATTCGTGGCGTTGGGCCCGGAGCGCGGCGGACATGGTGCCGACGGCGTCGAGCTGGCGTGTCAGCTGCTGCAGCTCGGTGCGATCCCTGAGCATGACCACCCAGCCGAGATCCTCCTTGCGGTGCAGCGCCTTGCGGGCGTTGGCAACCAAGACCCGGCCGCCCGCAACGATTTCCACGGCTTCGGCGTCGTGGGCTGAGGGTTGAGTGAGGGCCTTGAGCTGCGCAGGGACCGCGGCCGTTTCCCAATCGTTGCCGGTCAGGACATGTCCATCGGTGCCCGCCGTGGCGGGGGAGCCGGGGGGTCCAGATGCTTCCGGCATGCCCAGCAGTCGTCGGGCCGCGGCATTGAAGACCGTGATGCGGCCATCGGCGGAAATGCCGATCACGCCGTCGTCCACGCCCTGAAGCACGGCAACCTGGTCATGTACCAGGGTGCTGATTTCTTCGGGTTCGAGGCCCAGGGTCAGGCGCTGCAAACGACGACGGAGGAGGAAGGACGCCAGGACGCCGGCAACCAGGGAGCCCGCGGCGGTGAACGCAATGGGGACGATGTCCTCGGCGAGGCTTTGGCCGAGAGACTCCATGGAGTAGCCGACGCTGATCTCGCCCACCACAGTCACTGCGGAACCCGGCGCGTACACCGAAACCTTGGCACCCGCGGACGGTCCCAAGGTTCCGGTGTTCCGGGTGGTGACTTCCTTCCCGGACAGGGCATCCGAGGGGTCAGTGCTGACCCGTTCGCCGAGCCGCGCTCGGTCCGGGTGCGCCAGCCGCAGGCCGGTCTCGTCGGTGACCACCACGAACAAAGCACCAGTCCGGCTCCTGGCTGCCTCGGCAGCGGCTTGGATGGGCCCGGCCGCGAGAACCGTGGCGGGCGGGGTTCCGGACTCTTTGCTGATGGCTTCGACCTGGGAACGGATCACCGGATCCGAGGCCACCGTTCGCGCCAAAGTCAGCGCCTGGTTTTCCGCCTGCGTGCCGATCCGCCCAGAGACGAGCCACGCGTGGACGGTGCCGCTCAGCAGCACTACCAGGAGGACGACGCCGAGCTGCAGTAGCAGTGTCTGCGTCGAGAACCGCAGGGCAAGCCTAGGCATCCTGCCTCCTTCCGATGGGGAACGGCCGGCTGGAGCGGGGCAAGCAGCGGCGCTTTACTTCAAGGTCTACATCTCCATTGAAACATTGAGCACAATGAGCAAAATGCTCTCAACCAGCAGTATGTCCATCAAATCCCACAAACACCCCGCTGTGAGCGCCGCCACTATACGTTCTGTATCGCGCATCAGATCGACGTGATGCCGTTCACTGTAGTAAGGAGCCGGCTGTGCTGGTATTGCTTGGATTCGCAATGATTGCGGTGTTCATGGTCCTGATCATGACAAAGAAGTTGACGCCCGTTCTGGCGCTGATCATCGTTCCTACCATTTTCGGCCTGTTTGCCGGTTCCGGTCTTGGCATCGGAAGCATGGTGATGGACTCGATGAAGTCCATGACGTCCACGGCCGCCCTCCTGATGTTCGCGATCGTGTATTTCGGACTCATGATCGACGTCGCTTGTTCGATCCGCTGGTGAAGTTCATCCTCCGCAAGCTGGGCAACGACCCCGCCAAGGTAGTCCTGGGCACCGCCATCCTCGCTGCCGCAGTGTCGCTCGACGGCGACGGCTCCACGACCTTCATCCTGACCACCGCGGCGATGCTGCCCGTCTACCTCCGGTTGAAGATGAGCCCCGTGGTCCTGACCTGCGTGGCCGGCCTGGCCAACGGCACCATGAACATCCTGCCGTGGGGCGGTCCAACGGCCCGCGCGGCCACCGCCCTCAAGATCGATGTCAATGACGTGTTTGTTCCGATGGTGCCGTCCCTCATTGCGGGCCTCGTCGTCGTCTTCGTGTTCTCCTGGCTCTTGGGCCTGCAGGAACGCAACCGCCTCCGCGCCACGGCCCCCGAGATCTGGGGCGATGTCGCCGACGCCGGTGACGTGTTCGACGGCGGTACGCACCGCGGCGGTACTGGCGCCGGATCCTCGGGCCGCGGTTTCGGCCCGGGCCGCACCGCCGCTAGGCCTGGCACCGGTGGAGGCGCCGGCGTCGGACTCCTGGAAAGCACCGAAACCCTCGTGGACCTCGCCGACACCGGCTTGACCGCCACCGCACTCGATCCAAACCGCAAGACCCTGCGCCCGAAGCTCTTCTGGTTCAATCTCGGCCTGACCGTCGCTGTCATGGTCATGCTCGTGGCCAACCTTGTGCCGTTGCCGTATGTCTTCATGGTGGGTTCCGCCATCGCGCTGCTGGTGAACTTCCCCAAGGTCAAGGAACAGGGCGCGCAGCTGGTGGCCCACGCACCGTCCATCGTGGCCGTGGTCAGCATGGTCATGGCGGCGGCTGTCCTGACGGGTGTCCTCAACGGCACCGGCATGGTCAAGGAAATGTCGGCGTGGCTGGTCCACATCATCCCCGCCGAGATGGGTCCGTTCATGGCAGTCATCACCGGCCTGCTCAGCATCCCGATGACGTTCTTCATGAGCAACGACGCCTTCTACTTCGGCGTCCTGCCGGTCCTGAGCGAAACTGCCGCTCACTACGGCATCAGCGGCGCAGAAATGGCCCGGGCCTCCATCACCGGCCAGCCCTTCCACCTCCAGAGCCCCCTGGTCCCGGCGATCCTTCTTCTTGTCTCCCTTGCCAAGGTGGAACTGGGAGACCACCACAAGAAGGTCCTGTGGCGCACGGCAGTCATCTCAGTCGTCATGCTCGCAGTAGGCATGCTGACAGGAGCCATCGGCATCGGGTAACAAACCGACCACCCGCGCCAGGCAACGCGGGGTCACTTACAGCCCATTCCGGACCTCCGGACGGGCCGTAAGTGACCCCGCGTTGTTCGTTGTCCAACCAACGTAGACTAGTCCGGAAAACCATTTGAACTTTGCAGGGGAGATCCATGGCTGCGATCAACCGTGACGACGTCGCGCATCTTGCGCGTCTGGCTCACATTGAAATGAGTGCCGAAGAGCTGGACAGGATGGCCGGCGAACTTGCCGTCATCGTGGATTCGGTGAAGTCCGTCAGCGAAGCTGCCGGGGACGATGTCCCGGCTACGTCCCACCCGATTCCGTTGACGAACGTGTTCCGCGAAGACGTCGTGGGCCACACGTTTACGGCCGAGCAGGCGTTGTCCGGGGCCCCGGATTCCTTCGAAGGCCGCTTCAAGGTTCCGGCAATCCTGGATGAGGACTAAGCGAATGACTGAATTGAACAACTCCGAACTCATCCGCCTGTCCGCAGCACAACTCGCCGCCAAGCTGGCCGCGCGCGAGGTCACGTCCGTTGAGGTCACTCAGGCGTACCTGGACCGAATTGCGCTTGTAGACGGCGGGGCTGATGGCATCCATGCTTTTTTGCACGTCAACACCGAAGAGGCGCTCGCCGTCGCCGCCGAGGTGGACGCGGTCCGCGCCGCCGGCGGTGCTGAAGCCGAAGCGCTGCACGAGCTCGCCGGCGTACCCATCGCCGTCAAGGACCTCATCGTCACCATTGGCCAGCCCACCACAGCCGGTTCCAAGATCCTCGAGGGCTGGCACAGCCCCTATGATGCCACCGTCATCAAGAAGCTGCGCGCAGCGAAGATGCCCATCCTTGGCAAGACCAACCTGGACGAATTCGCCATGGGGTCCTCCACGGAACACTCGGCTTACGGCCCCACCCGCAACCCGTGGGACCTGGACCGCATTCCCGGCGGCTCGGGCGGTGGCTCCGCGGCCGCCGTCGCAGCTTTCGAAGCTCCGCTGGCCCTCGGCACTGATACCGGCGGATCCATCCGCCAGCCCGGCGCCGTCACCGGCACGGTCGGCATGAAGCCCACGTACGGTGCCGTTTCCCGTTACGGCGCCATCGCCATGGCGTCTTCGCTGGACCAGATCGGCCCGGTTTCGAGGACCGTGCTGGACTCGGCCTTGCTGCAGGAAGTCATCGGCGGCCACGACCCCTTCGACTCCACCTCGCTGACGGACCCCTTCGACACCCTCGTTGCCGCAGCCAAGACGGGCAACGTCACGGGCATGAAGATCGGCATCATCAAGGAACTCCACGGCGAGGGCTACCAGGCCGGCGTCGAGAACCGTTTCAACGAGTCCCTTGAGCTGCTCAAGGAGGCCGGCGCGGAAATCGTCGAGGTTTCCTGCCCCAACTTCAAGTACGCCCTGGGCGCCTACTACCTGATCATGCCGTCCGAAGTCTCCAGCAACCTCGCCAAGTTCGACGGCGTGCGCTACGGCTTGCGTGTCCTGCCCGAGGACGGCCCCATGACGATCGAACGCGTCATGGCCGCTACCCGCGCCGCCGGTTTCGGCGACGAGGTCAAGCGCCGCATCATCCTGGGCACCTACGCCCTGAGCGCCGGCTACTACGACGCCTACTACGGTTCGGCGCAGAAGGTCCGCACGCTCATCCAGCGTGACTTCGACGCCGCCTTCGCGCAGGCCGACGTCCTGATTTCGCCGACGGCTCCCACCACAGCCTTCAAGTTGGGGGAGAAGCTCGACGATCCGCTGGCCATGTACCTCAACGACGTCGCCACCATCCCGGCGAACATGGCCGGTATCCCCGGCTTGTCCCTGCCTGGCGGCCTGGCCGACGAAGACGGCCTGCCCGTAGGCATCCAGCTGCTGGCGCCTGCCCGCGAGGACGCCCGCCTGTACCGGGTGGGTGCCGTCCTTGAATCCTTGCTCGAAGAGAAGTGGGGCGGCCCCTTGCTGGACCGTGCGCCCGTTCTCGGTTCCAGCTCCACCACCGCCGGAGGTTCCAACTGATGTCTACCGACGCCATCCTAAGCTTCGAAGAGGCCATGGAGAAGTACGATCCCGTCCTTGGCTTCGAGGTCCACGTGGAACTCAACACCAAGACCAAGATGTTCTCTTCCGCCCCGAACGTCTTCGGCGACGAGCCGAACACCAACGTCAACGAGGTGGACCTGGGCATGCCCGGCGTCCTGCCTGTGGTTAACAAGACGGCAGTGGAGTCCTCCATCAAGATCGGCCTTGCCCTGAACTGCAAGATCGCCGAGTACTGCCGCTTCGCCCGGAAGAACTACTTCTACCCGGACACCCCGAAGAACTTCCAGACGTCCCAGTACGACGAGCCCATCGCGTACGACGGATACCTGGACATCGAACTCTCGGACGGCACGGTATTCCGCGTCGAGATCGAGCGCGCACACATGGAAGAGGACGCTGGCAAGCTGACCCACATGGGTGGTGCGACGGGCCGCATCCAGGGTGCCGACTACTCGCTGGTGGACTACAACCGTTCCGGTGTTCCGCTCGTGGAAATCGTCACCAAGCCGATCGAGGGCGCGGGCAGCCGGGCACCCGAGCTCGCCAAGGCCTACGTTGCCGCAGTGCGCGAAATCGTCAAGAACCTCGGCGTTTCCGACGCCAAGATGGAACGCGGCAACGTCCGTTGCGATGCCAACGTCTCGCTGCGTCCGCACGGCCGCGAACGTTTCGGCATCCGTTCCGAGACGAAGAACGTGAACTCGCTGCGCGCCGTCGAGCACGCCGTCCGTTACGAAATCCAGCGCCACGCTGCCGTTTTGGACTCCGGTGAGCCGGTCATCCAGGAAACGCGCCACTGGCACGAAGACACGCGCACGACGACGTCGGGCCGGGCAAAGTCCGACGCCGACGACTACCGCTACTTCCCGGAGCCGGACCTCGTTCCGGTCCTCGCGTCCCGCGAATGGGTCGAGGAACTGCGCGCCACGCTGCCCGAGCCGCCCGCGGCCCGCCGCAAGCGGCTCCAGGCCGACTGGGGCTATTCGGACCTCGAGTTCCGCGACGTCGTGAACGCCGGCGTCATGGACTCCATCGAGGAGACCATCGCCGCCGGTGCCAGCGCCTCCGTGGCCCGCAAGTGGTGGATGGGCGAGATCGTCGGACGCGCCAAGACAGCCGACGTCGATCCCTCCGAACTCGGCGTCACGCCGGAAACCATCGTGGAGCTCAACAAGCTCGTCGAGGGCGGCAAGATCAACAACAAGATGGCTTCCCAGGTGCTCGACGGCGTCCTCGCCGGCGAGGGCACCCCGGCCGAGATCGTCGAGAAGCGCGGCCTCGCCGTCGTGTCCGACGACGGCCCCCTGCTGGAAGCGATCGACGCCGCACTGGCGGCCCAGCCCGACGTCGCGGAGAAGATCCGCAGCGGCAAGCTGCAGGCCATCGGTGCGATCGTCGGCGGAGTCATGAAGGCCACCCGTGGGCAGGCCGACGCTGGCCGCGTCAAGGAGCTGATCCTGGAGAGGCTCGGCGTCGAAGGCTAAGGCCCACATCCTCACCCAACTAGGTCGCAGTTAATGTCGTTATGAGCCGTCAAAACGACAACAACTGCGACCTAGTTGTGTCTGGATCCACAGCCGTCACACAGCTTCAAGGGTCATGATGGAGTCATCAGTTCTTTGCTGCCCGCCCTTACCGGCCCGGGGAGGAGCGGAGAAAGGATTCGGCCATGTCCACCATGACTCCGGGGCTTCGCAAGGCCCTCATCGCCGGCGGTATCGCCGTCGTCTTGAGCGGCGGTGGTGTGGCCGCGGTCTGGGCTGCCGGCCAGATCATCCCCGCGTACGTGGTGAGCGCGACGCCGACAAGTACGGCATCGCCTGCCACCCCGTCGCCCGGGGCTACTTCGCCCGCTACCCCGTCGCCCGGTAAGGCCCGGCCGTTCCCCGTACTTCCACGCGGCTTCGCGGGCCCGGGGATCCACGGCGAGTTCACGGTCAAGAACAACGACGGCACCTACACGACCCTGGTGACGCAGCGTGGCGCCGTGCAGTCCGTCAGCGATTCGAGCATTTCCGTGAAGAGCGATGACGGCTTCACGCAGAGCTATGCGATCACATCTTCTACCACCATCGTCAGGTTCCCTGCCGCCGGAACAGGCACGCAAGGCCGGAAGCCATCGCTTCAGACCATCAAGGCCACCGAGCTGAAAGCGGGCGACACCGTCGCAGTCTCCGGTACGAAGAGCGGCACCACGGTCACGGCCACAAGGATTATCGGGGGTACCTTGCCCGCAGCGCGCAATGGTGGCGGACGGCGGCTGGGCTACGGGAGCGTCTCTTCCTGACCCGGCGCCCGGTCGTCTGGCTATGATGCTACTACCGCCGAACCGCGCCCGAGGGTCGGCGGCTTAGCCAAGAAGGAGACGAATGCGCCCCACGATCAAGTCCGTGGCGGCGGCAGCCGGTGTTTCGACGGCGACTGTGTCCTACGTGCTTTCAGGCAGGAGCGGCAAAGACGGAAGCAGGAGCGGGTCCGGGGTGGCCCCCGCTACCGTACTGCGGGTTCAAGAGGCTGCCCTGGCCCTCGGATATCGCCCCAACCAATCGGCAAGGGCGATCCGCACAGGACGAACGAACCTGCTCATGTTGTCGCTGACCATGATCTCGGATCCGTGGGCACTGGATGTCAGCCGCGCTGTTGGTACGGCTGCTGCCCAACGTGGCATTACGCCTATGATTCTGGCCGATACCGACTGGCGGGTGGCACTGAAACGGCAAAACGCGGACGTGACGTTCATCGACGGCGCCGAAGAGCCCGGGGACGCCGAACTGCTGGCGCAGGCGGCGAGATTGCAGCGCTTGGTGGTTTTCAGCGACACCATGGAACCCGAGGGATTCGACGTCGTGCGGCCCTTGGCCGGTTCGTCTTGCGAACAGGCAGTGGATCACCTCACCGCGCGGCACCACCGGGTAGGTTGCCTGATCGCCTCAACACATTCGACAAGCACCTTGGACATTCGCTTGGGCGCCTACACTCGTGGCCTGGCCAAGGCCGGCTTGGATTACCGGGACGACTACGTGGAAACGTATGACCGCGACGGGCTCAGCGCCTTCGATGCGGCGCTGCGGCTCCTGCAGCGGGCGGACCGTCCAACCGCGATCTATGCGACCACCGATTTCGCGGCGATAGCCGCCATCCATGCGGCCCAACGGCTGCAACTTCGCATTCCCGAGGACGTTGAGGTGCTCGGTATCGGCAACACCACTGAAGGCGAGCGCATGACGCCGTCGTTGACCACTGTTGGTCCCGAGGGATTTTTCGATGGCTTGGCCGCATTCCTGCTCGACCGGGCAGAGAATCCCGACGCGCCCGCCGGCATTCTGGAATTCCCCTGGAAGCTTATCGTGAGGGACTCAGCGCCCTCGGTGTGAACCCGGCACCCTCGGTGTGAACCCGGCACCCTCGGTATGCCGAGGCGCGTGGGCGATGATCAGGCGACTCGCCCTTCGTGCACTTTGATGACGTTTTCTGCCCGTAAAAGTTAAAGAAAGATCATTCTGAATCTTGCCTTTAAACGATTAACATGATGTGATCAACTGCACAACACCAGTTGGGTTGGCTGTTCGCCGAATGCGGGCCCGCCCCCGAAGGACCGTCGGTCTTCTGACCAAGACATCGGAGAATTCTTATGAACCACAACGTGACCCGCAGGTCATTCCTTTCCTTTGCGGCGGCCGGCGCCGCCGTCGTTTCGCTCGCCGCCTGCGGCGGGAACAGTGCCGCCGGGGGTAGCGCAGCCAAGGCCGCCTACGCCGCTCCCGCCCAGGACCTGAGCGCCGAGCTGAGCTACGCCATCTGGGACGCGGCACAAAAGCCCGCGATGCAGAAAATCGTGACCGAATTCAACAAGCAATACCCGAACATCAAGGTCACCATCGACGTCACGCCGTCGAAGGGTTCGGCCTACTGGACGAAGATCCAAACCCAGGCAAGCAGCAACACCCTGCCGGACGTTTTCTGGATGAACGGTCCGCACATCAAGCTTTACGCGCAAAACAACCAGCTGATGCCCCTGGACGGCCTGGTGTCCGGCAAGGCAGTGGATACGGCCAATTACCCCAAGGCGTTGGTCGATCTGTACACCGTCAACGGGGCGTTCTATGGGGTCCCCAAGGACTTCGATACCAGCGCGCTCTTCTACAACAAGGCCCTCTTCAAGGAAGCCGGAGTGTCCGAGCCGACGTCCAACTGGACGTGGGACGACGTGAAATCCGCCGGTACCAAGCTGTCCAAGTTCTATCAGGGCAAGGGCGTCTACGGGTATGCCGGTGACCTCACGGGCGGCCAGACCAGCTACTACAACACGATGATCGAAGCCGGCGGTACCGTCATCTCGACTGACGGCAAGAAGTCCGGATACGACTCGGCTGGCTCAATCGCCGGCCTCCAGTTCTGGCGCGACCTGATCGAATCCGGCGTATCTCCCTCGATGCAGCAATTGACGGACACAGCCTCGAGTGACATGTTCACGTCCAGGAAATTGGCTATGACCATGGACGGCTCCTGGACCGTCGGACCGGCCCAAAAGGCCCTTGGGGACGATCTTGGCATTGTCAGCCTCCCGAAGGGGCCGAAGAGCAACCAGAGCGTGATCCACGGACTAGCCAATGTGATTCCCGCCAATGCGAAGAACCCGGCCGCTGCGCAGGCCTTCGTGGCCTTCCTGGGAACCCAGGATGCCGCCAAGATCCAGGCTGAAACCGGAACCGTCATTCCGGCCTTCAACGGCACGCAGGATGCCTGGGTCAAGTCTGTTCCCTCTGTTGACCTCAGCGTCTTCCTTGAGCTGGCCAAGGATGCTTCGCCCTACCCGGCGTCGGTAAACACGGCCGCCTGGAACGAACTCGAGAACACCTTGCTGCCGCAGGCGTTCGCCGGGACCAAGCCGGTTGCCGACGTCGCCAAGGACCTTGCCAGCCAGATGAATGCCGCGCTGGCCAAAGAATCATGAAAGCCCAGACCCTGACGCCGGCCTCCAAAAGCGGCCGCGCCGCCCAAGCAACAGGGGATCGCCGTAAAGGAAAATCGAAGTCGGATGGCTGGTGGCCATGGTTGTTCGTGGTGCCTACTGTCGCGGGCATCGGTGTGTTCTATCTTTGGCCGATCGTCCAGACGTTCTACTACAGCTTCACCAAGTGGGGAGTCTTCGGCGGAACCAAGTTCATCGGCCTGGACAACTATGTGCGGATGTTCGCGGATTCCACTATTCCGCAGTCAATCGTCAATACGCTGATCTATACGGTCGTCGTGCTGCTGGGGATTCCCATCGCGGTCATTCTTGCGTCGTTGATCGAGCGTCCCGGACTGCGCTTCGCAACCCTGTACCGGACGCTGTACTTCATTCCCTACATCACCATGCCGGCCGCCGTCGGGATCGTGTGGAGGTTGATCTACAACGGTGACTTCGGACCCATCAACTGGTTCCTGGGCTTGTTCGGGATCCAGGGCCCCTACTGGACATCCACGCCGGGGTTCGCACTGCTCGCCGTGGCTACCGTGGGGCTTTGGATGTCGCTGGGGTTCAACCTCATCATCATCAGCGCGGGACTGCGCGAGATCCCGCGGGAGCTCTTCGAAGCCGCGGAAATGGACGGGGCCAGCCGGGTCCGCCAATTTTTCAGCATTACCGTTCCGTTGTTGACGCCCAGCATCTTCTTCGTCACGATCGTCACCGTGATCAGCGGCTTCCAGCTGTTCGATCTCCTGTACGTGATGATGGGCAAAGCCAACCTGGCGATGCCGCAGACGCAAAGCCTCGTGTACATCTTCTACAACCAGGCCTTCCTGCAGAACGACAAGGGCTATGCCGCAGCCATCGGCATCCTGATCCTGGTCATCATCGCTCTTCTGACCGCTTTCCAATTCCGTGTCCAGAAGAGGTGGGTCAACTATGTCTGAATCGCTGCTCTCCACAAAAAGCGGTGTCGAATCGCGACGGGGCGGGGCGGCTGCAACCAGGCCCTCCCAAGCCGGAGGCAAACCCTCGGAACCCGCGGGCCGCGACGGCAAGAACCGCGGCACCAAGAGCCACAGCGCCAAAGGCGGCAAGCAGGGCTCGAACGTCCTGGCACACTGTGTACTGGGCATAGGCGGGTTGGCCATGATCTCACCGCTCCTGTACCAGATCGTCATGTCGCTTTCGACGAACGCCGAAGTCCAAAGCACGCCGCCCTCCCTGTGGCCCGGCGTGGTCCAATGGCATAACTTCGCGGACGTTTTCACCTCCATGAATTTCGGTTCACAGCTCTGGGTGACGGTAGCAATCACTGTCATCAGGGTTATCGGCCAGGTGCTCCTATGCTCCATGGCCGGCTACGCCTTCGCGCGGATGCATTTCCGGTTCAAAGGGCTCATCCTGGCCATTGTCTTGTCGATCATCATGGTGCCGTCGCAATTGTTCCTGATCCCGCAGTACCAGATCATCCAAAACCTGGGTTGGCTGAACAGCATCGCCGGTATCGTGGCTCCGGGCATCTTCAGCGCCTTCGGCCTTTTCCTGATGCGCCAGTTCTTCATGGGGCTTCCGGACGAACTCGAAGACGCGGCACGGCTCGACGGTGCCAATCCGTTCCAGATCTTCTTCCGGGTCATGCTGCCCCTCGCGGCAAACGGTCTGTGGGCACTGGTCATCATTACCGTGCTGTGGTCCTGGAACGATCTCCTGTGGCCTTTGGTGGTGACGTCGACGGCGAACGCCGCGCCGTTAAGTGTCGGGCTTTCGAATCTCCAGGGTGAGCACGCCAACAATTACCCGATCCTCATGGCGGCATCGCTGATGGCCATGGCGCCGATCCTGATCATGTTCCTGCTCATGCAGAAGCGTGTCATGGCGGGCATCGGCCGCTCCGGACTCAAGTAGAGCTCAAGTAGAGACCCACGCAGCAACCCACGTAGGAAAGGATCGCAGCCTTGACGGAACAGAACCCGGTCCAGCCGGACGGCTGGTCGTTCGTGCTGGTGGACTCCTTGGAAAAGGTCTACCCGGACGCTTCGCCACGGCCTTTCGACAGGACCATCCCGATGTCCGTTTTCCCTGGCGAGACCGCGTCGGTCCAGGTGGCCCTCAGGCCGCCGATGAAACACGATTTTCGGCTCTCGGGGGCGTTGGAAGTTGTAATCGATAGTCCGGCGGCAGGGTTTGCCTCCATTTCGCAGGTTGAGCTGGTGCCCTGTTCCTTGGCGGCATTCCCGCAGCATGATAGCGGCTATGACCGGGACACTCCCGGTTTGTATCCCGACCTTTTGAGGCCTGCCCCGGATGGGCTGATCAAGCCCCTCTGTGGGCAGTGGACGGCTGCATGGATCGATCTCATGGTGCCATCCGCCGAGAACGCTGGCGATCACGAACTCGGGATCTCGGTGCGGCATATGGAAGGCAATACGCTCTTCAGCACCACCATCGATGTCACGGTGCTGCCTGCTCAAGCGCCGGAGCTGGAGATCGTCAACGCCCACTGGCTCCACTGCGACGGCTTGGCGAGCCATTACGGCGTCGGCGTCTTCAGCGAAGAGCATTGGTCGATCATCGATGCCTTCATGGGGTCTGCGGCAAGGATGGGAGCCAACTCCCTGCTGACGCCCACGTGGACCCCTCCGCTCGACACAGCCATCGGGGGAACACGGCTGCCCACCCAGCTGATCGGGATCCGCGAAGATTCCGGCTATCACTTTGATTTCAGCAAGCTGCTGCGCTGGGTGGGCCTTTGTGCCAAACACGGCATCCAGTACTTGGAAATTGCCCACTTGTTCACGCAATGGGGTGCCAAGGCGACGCCGGCGATCTATGTCGAGACCACGCAAGGCCCGGAGCGGCGCTTTGGCTGGGACGTGCCGTCGACGTCGCCGTCTTACCGGGAGCTGATGGCCGAACTGCTGCCGGCCCTGCGCTCATTCCTGGCCGAGCACTGGTCGCTTGACCGGGTCATTTTCCACATTTCCGATGAACCAGAGGGCGCCGAAGCCCTGGCGGGGTACCAACAGGCAAAGGACGTCGTCGCGGATCTCCTGGACGGGCTGACAGTGGTTGACGCCCTGAGCGACTTTGAGTTCTACAGCAGCGGAGCAGTGCCGAATCCGGTGGTGGCAAGCGATGCTGTGGCACCGTTCCTGGCGGCCGGGGTGAAAGACCTGTGGGTCTACTACTGCGTCGCACAGGACACCGGCGTTGCCAACCGGTTCATTTCCATGCCTTCAGTGCGAAACCGGGTGTTGGGCCACCAGCTCTTTGCCCTGGCATGTGCGGGCTTCCTGCATTGGGGATTCAACTTCTACAACACAGCCCACTCGCTGGCGCCCGTCGACCCGTTCAAGGACACCTGTGCCGGAGGAGCTTTCCCGGGCGGCGACGCCTTCATGGTCTACCCGGGACCGGATGGGGTGCCGTGGGAGTCGATCCGCTACAAGGTGTTCGCTCAGGCCATGTGGGACCACAGGGCACTCTCGCTCCTGGCCAAGCTGGCCGGTCGCGAGGAGGTGCTCGCGCTCATCGATACGAACGGCTCGGGCGGGAGCCTCGCCATGGACAGCTTCAGCTACGACCCCCTTCATTACCGTAGGGTCCGCGAGCTGGTCAACCAAGGAATCGCGCAGCGCGTGGGTCAAACACGCCGGCGCAACAACTTCTCTAGTTAGGAAAGTACTCATGGACCTCAAAGTAGGCATCGTCGGATTCGGCTTGCGGTCGTCGCTGTGGCGCCACGCGCACAAGCCCGGCCACGGTTCGGAAGTCACCGTCGTGTGCGATCTGGGCGAGCGCGGCAGGGCGGATGCGGCCGAAAAGATCCCGACGGCGGTAATCACCGACGACTTGGACGTCCTGTTGACCTCCGGCCTGGACGCGGTCCTGGTCCTGACTCCGGACAACCAGCACTCCGCCGTCGCCGTCCGGACGCTCAAGGCGGGCATTCCCACGTTCTGCGAGAAACCGCTTGACGTCACGCTGGAGGCAGCCGACCTTATCCTCCAGACGGCCTTCGACACCGGAACGCGACTCTATGTGGGCCACAACATGCGCCACATGCCGGTGGTGGTGCAGATGCGCGACATCATCCAGGCCGGGACCATCGGTGACGTCAAGGCAGTCTGGTGCCGGCACTTCGTGGGGAACGGCGGGGACTACTATTTCAAGGATTGGCATGCCCAGCGTGCCAACACCACAGGGCTGCTGCTGCAAAAGGGCGCGCACGATATCGACGTCATCCACTGGCTCGCCGGGGGATACAGCACCAAGGTGCAGGCGATCGGCGAGCTGGCCGTCTACGGGGACGTCGCTTCCCGCCGCGACAACACGGCGCGCCGGATGGGTGATTGGTTCTCCGTCGACAATTGGCCCCCCACCGAGCAGACGGACCTCGCCGAGACGATCGACGTCGAGGACATTTCAATGATGAACATGGTCCTGGACAACGGCGTACTCGCCTCGTACCAGCAGTGCCATTTCACCCCGGACTATTGGCGGAACTACACGGTGATCGGCACCAAAGGCAGGATCGAGAACTTCGGTGACGGGGCCGGCGACCAGATCTACGTATGGACGACGCGGACAACCTCCGGCTTCGCCGAGCCCGACCAGAAGGTCTTGGTCCGTGACGGAGAAGGCGGCCACGGCGGTGCGGACCCCTTGCTCATAGCTGAGTTCCTGCGGTTCGCCAAGGACGGGGGAACCACGGCGACGTCGCCGATCGCGGCCCGCGAGGCCGTGGCTGCGGGAGTGCTTGCCACCGAGTCCCTCCGCGGCGACGGTTGCACCCGCGAAGTTCCGGCGTTGCCCGAAGAGCTCCTGGAGTACTTCAACGCAGGCCAGCCGGCCCGGGTCCGGGAACTTTAGCGTCCCAGCTCCCAAGTAACTCGCATTTGTTGTCGTATTGGGCGCCCATAACGTCAACAAATGCGAGTCAGTTGGGCTGGATACCGCCGGCAAGTTCGGTCATGACGGTCTGCAGTGCTTCGCAGACCGTCATGACCGATTTCCGTTTCAGGGTCTCCGGCCTCGCCAGGATGTCGATCTTGCGCACGGAATTCACCCCCGCGAGCGGACGCAGCACGACGCCGGCGTCCAGTACCCGCTGGGCGGTGAACCGCGGGAGCAAACCAATCGCGCCACCGGCCGCCACGAGCGAGGCCACGGTTGAGTAGTCGTTGATGCGGTGCAGGACATCCGCCGGACGCCCGCTGACGGCGACGACGGCGGCCAGCACGTCCGCGGGGGAGTAGCCGGCGCGGCTGGTCACCCACTGCTGCCCGACGACGTCGGCCGGCCTGAGTTCGCGTCGCGCCGCGAGCGGATGCCCGGCAGGCAACGCGACGTCGAGCGGTTCGTCGGCGAGCGGGATCACGGCTACTTTGTCGGTGGGCCAGCCGGGGCTGTGCTCCATCCGGTGCGCCAGCACTAGGTCATAGCGCGCGGCCAGTCCAGGAAAATCCTCCTGTGCGACGTCTTCGTCGGCGAGCTTCACGCGGGGAACACTGTTTTCCGGACCCGCGTTGCGCGCTCTGGTCAGCAAAGCCGCGAGCGGAGCGAACAAAGCCTGGCCCGCACTGTGGAAAGCGCTCACGGTCACGGTGGAACCCGGGGAATCGTGGTACGCGCCGATGGCGGCCCGGGCGTCGGCGAGCGCATTCACGACGGCGGCTCCGGCGTCGGCGAGGACCCGGCCCGCATCGGTGAGCACCAGGGCGCGGCCTTCCTTGCGGGTCAAGGGCACCTCCACAGACTTCTGCAGGAGTGCGAGCTGCTGGGAGACGGCCGACGGAGTGACCATGAGCGTCTCGGCCACGGCCTTGACACTACCGAGATCTCCTAGTTCCCTGAGCATTTGGAGCTGATGTACTTCCATTAAGCAAATGCTAAATCGTTGATTGAGAAAAACCTAGTTGTGCTAAACCGTCCGTGGGGTTTCAATGAAGTGAAACGGCACACAAACGGCCCAATCCCTTGAGTTAGGAAGACCCATGAAGGCTCTCTACAAGTCCGGTCCCCACGCTGGTTTTGAACTCGTCGAACGGCCCGAGCCGGAGGCAGGTCCCAGCGACGTCAAGATCCGCGTCATGACCACCGGTATCTGCGGAACGGACCTGCACATCCAATCCTGGGACGCTTGGGCGCAGGGCATCATCGAGGCTCCGTTGATCGCGGGACACGAGTTCTACGGCGAAGTGGTCTCCGTGGGCGAGGACGTCCGCGACGTCAAGGTCGGTGACCGTGTCTCCGGGGAAGGCCACGTGGTCTGCGGCATTTGCCGCAATTGCCGTGCAGGCCGCCGCCAGATGTGCATCCACACGGTGTCCGTGGGCGTGCAGCGCGATGGCGCCTTCGCCGAATACGTTGTCATCCCGGAGACCAACGTCTGGGTCCACCAGGATCCCTCCATTACTCCGGAGCTCGGCGCCATCTTCGATCCCTTCGGCAACGCCGTCCACACCGCCCTGAGCTTCCCCCTGGTCGGCGAGGACGTGCTCATCACAGGTGCCGGACCCATCGGACTCATGGCAATCGCCGTCGCGCGCCACGCCGGTGCCCGCAAGATCGCCATCACGGACGTCTCCGCTCCCCGCCTCGAACTCGCCCGGAAGATGGGCGTGGACCTCGCCGTCGATGTGTCGAAGATGCGCGTCAAGGATGCCCAGCTCGAGCTCGGCATGCGCGAAGGATTCGACATCGGCCTGGAAATGTCCGGACATCCCACGGCCCTGCCTGAGATGATCAACAACATGAACCACGGCGGACGCATCGCCATGCTTGGCTTGCCCAGCCAATCCATTGACATCGACTGGGGCAAAGTGGTCACCCACATGCTGACCCTCAAGGGCATCTACGGCCGCGAGATGTACGAAACCTGGTACGCCATGAGCGCCATGCTGTCCTCCAACCCCGAACTGCACAGCCACATTTCCGCCGTCGTCACGGACAAGCTGTCCGCCACCGACTGGGAAAAGGGTTTCGAAATCGCCCGCGCCGGCACAGGCGGCAAGGTCGTCCTCGACTGGACCGAAATCTAAGACACCGTAAAGTCCTCCCCAAGACCCCAGTACCAGGAGCCACCATGTACTCAAGCATCAAAGACCAGCTGCAGGGCGAACTTGAAGAGATCCGCACCGCGGGCCTCTTCAAGACCGAACGCCACATTGACTCGCCGCAGGCCAGCCACATCTCCGCAGGCCAGCTCGGCCAGCCGGCGAATACCGTCCTGAACTTCTGCGCGAACAACTACCTGGGCCTCGCAGACCACCCGGACATCATCGCGGCCGCCAAGTCCGCCATGGACGACCGCGGCTTCGGCATGGCATCCGTCCGTTTCATCTGCGGCACCCAGGACCTGCACCTTGAGCTCGAGGCCCGCGTCTCACGGTTCCTCGGAACCGAGGACACCATCCTGTTCTCCAGCTGCTTCGACGCCAACGGAGGCGTTTTCGAGTCCCTGTTCGGGGCCGAGGACGCCATCATCTCCGATTCCCTGAACCACGCCTCCATCATCGACGGCATCCGGCTCAGCAAGGCCAAGCGCTTCCGCTACGCCAACCAGGACATGGCTGACCTCGAAGCCAAGCTCATCGAGGCCTCAACCGGCGAGGCCCCGGCCCGGCGCAAGATCGTCGTGACGGACGGCGTCTTCTCCATGGACGGCTACCTTGCTCCGCTTGAGGCCATCTGCGATCTCGCGGAAAAGCACGAGGCGCTGGTCATGGTGGACGATTCCCACGCCGTCGGCTTCATGGGAGCCACCGGTGCCGGAACCCCGGAACACGCCGGTGTTTCCGACAGGATCGACATCTACACCGGCACGTTCGGCAAGGCCCTTGGCGGCGCCTCCGGCGGCTACGTCTCCGGCCGCAGCGAAATCATCGCCATGCTGCGCCAGAAGGCCCGCCCGTACCTGTTCTCCAACTCCCTGGCTCCGGCGATCGTTGCAGCCACCATCAAGGCCATTGAGCTGGTCCGGGGCTCGGGCGAGCTCCGCTCCAGGCTCTTCGAGAACGCTGCCTTGTTCCGCCGCCGCATGAGCGAGGAAGGCTTCGAACTGCTCGACGGCGAGCACGCCATCATTCCGGTGATGTTCGGCGACGCCGTGGTGGCCGCGAAGGTTGCCGACGAGATGCTCCACCACGGAGTGTTCGTCACGGCGTTCAGCTACCCGGTGGTACCCAAGGGAGCAGCCCGGATCCGCGTGCAGCTCTCGGCGGCACACAGCTCCGAGGACGTCGAGGCGTGTGTTGAGGCCTTCGTGAAGAGCCGCGCAGCCGCGGGGCTCTGAGTTCCCATGATCCTCACCATCCTGGGCGGCGGGGGATTCCGGGTTCCCCTGGTCTATTCAGCATTGCTGTCGGACCATGGGCCCGGCCGTGTCACCGAACTGAGGCTGTTCGATGCCGACCCCGCGCGCCTGGGCGTGGTGGCCAGGGTCCTTGCCGACCTGGCCGAGGGGGTGCCCTGCGCACCCTCAGTGAGGATGTTCACGGAGCTGTCCGAAGCCCTGCCCGGTACTGACTTCATCTTCTCCGCCATCCGGGTGGGTGGCCTGGAGGGACGCGCCGCCGATGAACGGATTGCCCTGGAGCACGGCGTCATCGGGCAGGAGACCGTCGGCGCCGGCGGGATTTCCTATGCCCTGCGGACCATTCCCGTAGTCCTGGACATCGCCGAGTCGGTGAAGAAGCATGCTCCGGAAGCCTGGTTCATCAACTTCACCAATCCGGCCGGGGTCATCACCGAAGTCATGACGCGGGTCCTTGGCAGCAAGGTGGTGGGGATCTGCGATTCGCCGGTGGGGCTGGCCAGGAGATGCCTGCTCGCAACCGGAGTCCACCGCGGAGCGGCAGCCTTTCGGGACGGTTCCGTGGAAATCGACTACATCGGCCTCAACCACCTGGGCTGGCTGCGCGGGCTGGTAGTCGACGGTGAGGATGTCCTGCCGCGGCTCCTGGCCGACGACGGCGCCATCGAGTCCTTCGAAGAAGGCCGGCTGTTCGGCGCTTCCTGGATCAAAGCCCTGGGCGCGGTTCCCAACGAGTATCTGCATTACTACTACTTCAGGCGGGAAGCGCTCGACGCTGACCGGCGCGCCGAAACCACCCGCGGCGCCTACTTGGCGCGGCAGCAGTCGTCCTTCTACAGCGGGCTGGCGGAAGCGAGCGACGGCGGTGCGGAGCCCGCCCCGGGGGTCCCGTCGTCGAAACCGGCCCTCAGGCTCTGGGAAAAGACCAAGCTCGATCGCGAAGAGACGTACATGCAAAGCAACCGGGAGGCAGCCGGTACGTTCGAACGCGACCCTGATGACCTGGTGTCCGGCGGCTACGAGGCCGTAGCTTTGGCGATCATGCGCGCTATCAGCCAGGGGGAAACGGCCCGCCTGATCCTGAATGTCCCCAATGGGCGCACCCTGTCTGAGCTCGACGCCGACGCCGTCATCGAGGCGCCCTGCCTCGTGGATGCCGGCGGAGTCCGCTTGCTCCCGGCAAAGGCTCTTCCGGACTACGCGCGCGGACTCGTCATCAACGCCAAAGCGGTGGAACGTGCCACGATCGACGCTGCTCTCACGGGTTCCCGGCGCTCCGCCTACAAGGCGATGGCCATGAACCCGCTCGTGGACTCGGTCAGGGTGGCAGAAGCACTCCTGGATGACTACATCAGCCATTTCAAGGAGCTCCAATACCTGCGCTGAACCCCTTCGCCTAAGCCCTGTCCCGCAGGGGATCGGAGGCCTAGTATCTGCAGCATGGACAAAGATGCAGCACAACGTGTAACCGAGGTGTTGGATTCGCAGCAATGCTGGAATCTCCTGAGGGGCGTGTCCGTCGGCAGGCTGGCCGTGTGGCTCGGAGACCACCCTGACATTTTTCCGATCAATTACACCGTGGACCAGGGGACGGTTGTCTTCAGGACCGGAGCGGGCACAAAGCTGGTCGCGGCGTTGGGCGAATTCCCGGTGGCCATGGAAGTGGACGGCGTCGATGCGAACACGGGAGTCGCATGGAGTGTTGTGCTCCACGGCAAAGCGACGCCCGTCAAACAGCTCGACGACGTGGTCAACTCGTTCTCGTTGCCCCTGTTTCCGTGGGAAGCCGGCAAGAAGGACCACTTCGTGCGGGTTCCTGCGGATTCGATCTCCGGGCGGCGCTTCACCGTCACGGAGCCGCTCACGTGGTGGACCCCCTACAGCGGCATCAAGCGGTCCGCGGTGGAATAGCCCTCTCGCATCTGCGCCTGTGCGCTGACAGGATGGGGGGATGGCTGCAAATTATGATGTGGTAATTGTCGGCGGAGGCATCGCCGGGTTGTCGCTGGCCTCAGCGCTGGCCGGCCAGTGTTCGGTGGCCCTCGTGGAAGCCGAACAGACGCTGGCCTACCACACGTCCTCCCGCTCGGCCCGGCAGTTGATCCCAAGTTTCGGCCCAGCCGTCGTGCAGGAACTCACCGTCCGCACGCTGGAACTGATGGTAGCCCGCGACGCCGCGTTGCCGGTACCGGTACTGGAACCGCGCTCGTTTATGTTGGTGGGCGACGAAGCCACCGTCAAGGCAGAAGCCAGCGGGCACATGCACCCCATCACGCACGCCGAAGCCCTTGAGTTGTGCCCGGCACTGAATCCCGGATCGTTCACGGCCGCCGGCCTGGATACAGGGTCGTTCGCCTGCAATGCGCCCGTGCTCTTGGAAGACCACCGGCAACGGGCCGAGGCCGGGGGAGTGGACATCATCACCGGCGCCCGGGTCCATTTGGCCCAACGCCTCGGTTCCGGCTGGCAATTGGGCGCCGGGCTGGAAGGTTTCCAGTCCGCCGTCGTCGTCAACGCGGCAGGTGCCTGGGCGGACGAACTCGCGGTCCTGAGCGGGGTGGAAAAGCTGGGCTTGCAGCCGTTCCGGCGTACTGCTGCAATCGTCGACGTCGAACGCCCGCTTGCGCCGGGCACCCCCATGGTGGCGGCAGCGGATGACTCCTACTACTTCCGGCGCGAGGGGGAGCAAGTGCTCATTTCGCCGTCGGAGACGGTGCCGAGTGGCCCCGAAGACGCACAGCCGCGTCCCGGCGACGTGGAAGAGCTCGTGGCCCGGCTGAATTCGATCACGTCGCTGGGCATCCGCTCCGTGGCCAAAGCATGGACCGGGTTGCGCACCGAAGCTGCCGACGGTGTTCCGGTGGTGGGTTTCGACGCCGAGGCTCCCGGCTTCTACTGGCTTGCGGGCCAAGGCGGTTACGGTTTCCAGACCTCCTCCGCCATTGCTGAACTCGCTGCCGCCGAGATCCTGGGTTCGGGGATCGTTGGCCCTGCATCGGGCATCAGTCCGGTATCCCGGACACCGGGGTCGCTCGCGGCCACCCGTTGGTCCATCCGCCGTTGAACAATAGGTTCATGAGCGGGCAGACGAGCACACTGATCAGCAACATCGGCGAACTGATGACCCAGGACGCGGAGCATCGTGTCCTCAAGGACGCCGCCGTGGTGATCGAAGGTGAGCGGATTTCCTGGATCGGTCCGGCATCGGAGGCTCCCTCGGCTGATGAGCACGTGGACGCGGAGGGCCGCGCCGTGCTCCCGGGGTGGGTGGACTCGCACTCGCACCTGATTTTCGCCGGAGACCGCACCGCCGAATTCGAGGCCAGGATGGCCGGCCAGAGCTACAGCGCCGGCGGCATCGCCGTCACCACAGGCGCCACCCGCGCCGCGAGCGACGAGGAACTGACCCGACTCGCCGCCGGGCGCGTGGCCGAAGCCGTCTCCCAAGGCACCACCTACCTCGAGAGCAAGACCGGCTACGGACTGGACCTTGAGAACGAGGCCCGCAGTGCACGCATCGCCGCCGCGACCGTGGACGAAGTCACCTACCTCGGCGCGCACTTGGTCCCGGCCGGAGCTGACGCCGAGGAATACACGGACCTCGTCTGCGGCCCAATGCTCGACGCCGTCCGCCCGTACGTCAGCTGGGCCGACGTTTTCTGCGAGCGCGGCGCTTTCACCGAAGAACAGTCGCGCCGCGTCCTGACCGCCTGCCGCGATGCGGGCCTGGGCCTGCGTGTCCACGGCAACCAATTGGGCGAAGGACCTGGCGTGCAGTTGGCCGTGGAGTTCGGTGCGGCCAGCGTTGACCACGTCAATTATCTTTCAGCGGCCGACATCAAGGCGCTCGCCGGAACCTGGAGCGGCTGGGACGCCTCGACCGGAACGGGCACGCGCGGCACGGTGGCCACGTGCCTGCCGGCGTGCGATCTCTCCACCCGCCAGCCGCTCGCCCCGGGCCGCGCACTGATCGACGCGGGGGTGCAGATTGCCTTGGCCGCGAACTGCAACCCCGGCACCTCCTACACGAGCTCCATCGCCTTCTGCGTCACCACGGCGGTTCTGCAGATGCACCTGAGCGTCCACGAAGCCGTCCGGGCGGCCACGTATGGCGGTGCGCTCGCGCTCGGCAGGGAGTCGGGCAACGACGTCGACGGCGAACGGGCGGTGGGATCGATCGCCGTCGGGCACCGCGCAGACCTGCACATGCTCAAGGCGCCGTCGGCGACGCACCTGGCGTACCGGCCCGGTATCCCGCTGACTTTCGCGGTGTGGCGGGCAGGCGTGCGCGAGGTCTAGCGGCGCTCTCGAGTCAACAAGGCAGGGCCTCTCCGGATGGAGGGGCCCTGCCTTTGCTTTCGGCGCGCCGAGGCCCGTCACGATCCTTGTGCGATTGAATATGATCGTTTAGTGTTTATATGGATCATAAAACGTCAAAGCATTGAGTGTTGAAGAGCGCGTCAAAGAAGCGCGGACAGGAATGGTAAGTGCGATGAGTAACAACACCCTCGGGGCCTTCATGGAACAAGAGCTTGTTTCGCAGCCCGAGGTCTGGAAGCGGGCCATCGAGCAATGCGAACTTGAGCGAGCCAAGGCTGGGCACCTGCTTCCCGCTGACGGCGAGCGGATCGCCGTCGTCGGTTGCGGTACCTCATGGTTCATGGCGCAGAGCTATGCCGCTGCCCGCGAAGCCGCGGGCAACGGCGTCACCGACGCGTTCGCAGCATCCGAAGCCTTCCTCAATCACAACAGCGCCGGCCGCCAATACGACGCCGTCATCGCCATCACCCGCTCCGGCACCACCACGGAGGTACTTGAGCTCCTGGAAGCCGTGCGCGGAAAGGCCGTCAGCGGAAAACCCAGGACGATTGCGGTGATCGGGGACGTGAATTCGCCCATCACCACCCTGGCCGACGCCGTGATCGGCCTTCCCTACGCCGACGAGAAATCGGTGGTCCAGACCCGCTTCGCGACGACGGCCCTCGTGTACCTCCTGACGAGCCTGGGCATCGAGCTCGGCCCGGCAATCGAGGACGCCCGCACTGCCGTCACCGAGCCTGTTTCCCAGGAGCTGCTCGACGCCGAACAGTTCACCTTCCTCGGTACCGGCTGGACCGTTGGCCTGGCCCACGAAGCCGGCCTCAAGATGCGCGAAGCAGTGCAGGGCTGGACCGAATCCTATCCGGCGATGGAATACCGGCACGGGCCCATCTCCATTGCCGCGCCTGGCCGGGTGACGTGGATCTTCGGCCCGCAACCCGAGGGGCTGGACGCCGACATGAGCCGCACAGGCGCCCTCTACGTCAACACCGGCAAGCATCCGCTCGCCGAGCTGGCTCGGGTCCATAAGGTCACCCTGGAGCGGGCGCGCGTGCGCGGCCTAAACCCCGATCTTCCGCGCAACCTCACGCGCTCTGTTGTCCTGAACGCCACGGCCTAGGCAATCCCATGGTTCTCGGAGCCGCTGAATCCGCAGTCTTGGCCTTCGATGTCGGCGGCACGGATCTGAAGGCAGGCCTTGTCGACGCAGCCGGGAATGTCCTGGGCCTGCGCCGCACTGCTACGCCGCATGATCCCTTGCGGCCGGGCGAGTCGATCCTGGACGCCATCGCCGCGCTGGCTGCTGAGTTTGCCGCCGAATTCCCCGGCCACCCGGCGAAGGCCGCGTGCATTGTCGTTCCGGGAATCGTGGACTCCGACACCGGAGTGGGGATCTATTCGGCGAACCTGGGGTGGCGGAACTTTCCCTTTGGTGAAAAGGCCGCGCAGCGCCTCGGGCTGCCGGTCTCCTTCGGCCACGATGTCAGCACGGCCGCTGAAGCCGAATTCCGTTTCGGAGCGGCCCGCGATTTTCGAAACGTCGTGGTGATGGTGGTTGGCACCGGGATCGCCGCCGCCGTCATCTCCGACGGGTACCCGGTGCGCGCGGGCGGCTTCGCCGGGGAACTGGGCCACGCCCTCGTTCCGGACCCCGACGGCCCGGGCCACACGATCCTCGAGGCAGTCGGCTCCGCCGGAGCGATCGCCCGGCGTTACAGCGACAAAGCCGGAACTCCGCGCACCGGTGCCCGTGAAGTCCTCGAACGGGCCAAAGCAGGCGATGCACTTGCGGCACGGATCTGGGCCGACGCCGTGGATGCGCTCGCCTTCAGCCTCAGCCAATGCGTCAGCATCATCGGCACCGAAGCCGTGGTGGTGGGCGGCGGCCTTGCCGAAGCGGGAGAAGGACTCCTGCAGCCACTCCGTTCGCGCCTCGACGGACTGCTCGATTTCCAGCGCCGGCCCATCATCATGCGCGCCCAACTGGGCCAGGATGCAGGCCTGCTCGGCGCCGCCATGAGGGCCCGGGCCCTGCTCCCGGCCGCGAAGGCCGCCTCCGGCACGGGGACGAGGCGATGAAACAGCCCATGAAACGGGTCATCACCGTCTCGCCCAATCCGGCCATCGACCTCAGCTACCACGTCGCAGGCATCACCCCCGGAGCAAGCCATCGCGTCGCCGCACCCCTCAGCCGCGCAGGTGGAAAAGGCCTCAACGTTGCGCGCGTGGCACACCAGCTGGGCCACCCCGTGCTGGCCCTCGCCCCCTCGGGCGGCACGGCCGGTGCGGAATTCGCTGCCGAACTGCGCAGCAGCGGCGTGCCGCATCGCCTGATTCCGGTCGCCGTGGAAACACGGCGCAGCATCGCCCTCGTGGACACGGTGGGCGGCGAAACGTCCATCTTCAATGAAGAGGGGAGCCCGCTCCAACCGTCCGAATGGCAGGCACTGGCCGCCGCCGTCGTCGACGCCCTCGACGGGCAAAGCGCGGGAGTGCTTGTCGGTTCCGGCAGCCTGCCGCCCGGCGCACCCGCCGACTTCTACCCGGCGCTGGTGCGTCTCGCTCACGACGCCGGGATTCCCGCCGTCGTCGATACCTCCGGTCCCGGGATCATCGCCGCCGCACGGGCCGGGGCGGACCTCCTCAAGCCCAACAACCACGAACTCCTCGAAGCAACGGGGGAAGGCAGCCTGGACGTCGCGGCACGGCGATTGATCGCCCTCGGCGCCAAGACGGTCCTGGTCAGTGCCGGCGCTGAAGGCATGCTTGCGTTCCACCATGCCGCCCCCGGAGGCTACTGGAGCGCCCGGCTCCCGGAACCACTCAAAGGCAACCCCACGGGAGCCGGCGACGCCGGTGTGGCGGCGGCCGCCGTCGCGCTCGCCGCCGGCATCACCGACATCCCAACGATCCTCCGCCGGGCAACAGCCTGGTCCGCCGCCGCGGTGCTCATGCCGGCCGCCGGCGAGATCTCGCCGCTCTACGCGGACCTCGAAGACCAACTCATTCTCAGCTGGAAGGAGACCCTGTGACGCTCGTCAGTACACGGGAACTCATGGATACCGCCGCGGCCAACGGAATCGGACAGGGCGCCTTCAACGTCATCCACCTCGAAACAGCGGAAGGCCTGGTGGCCGGGGCGGAGACAGCGGGTGTCCCGTTGATCCTGCAAATCTCGGAGAACTGCGTCCGTTTCCACGGCGGACTCGTCCCGATTGCCCGGGGTGCCATGTCCATCGCCCGGGACTCTTCGGTGCCCGTGGCACTGCACCTGGACCACGCCGAATCCGAAGAGCTGGCCCTGCAGGCCGTCGACCTCGGGTTCGGGTCCGTCATGTACGACGGCGCGCACTTGCCCTATGACTCGAACGTTGAAGTCACGCGTCGGATCGCCAAATACGCCCAGGACCACGGGGTCTACGTCGAGGCCGAGCTCGGGAAAGTGGGAGGCAAGGACGGTGCCCATGCTCCGGGAGTCCGGACGGATCCGGCCGAGGCCCGCTCCTTCGTGGACGCCACCGGCGTCGACGCCCTCGCCGTCGCCGTCGGTTCCTCGCACGCGATGACCGAACGCAGTGCAGCCCTGGACTTGGCCCTCATCACCCGGCTCAAGGAGGCCGTCCGGCTGCCGCTCGTCCTTCACGGGTCCTCCGGCGTGGCGGATGAAACGCTGGTGGCGGCAATCCGGGCCGGTATGACTAAGATCAACGTATCCACACACTTGAACGGGTTCTTCACCCGCGCCGTCCGTGAGTACCTGGATGCCAACCCCTCGGTGGTGGACTCCCGCAAGTACATCAAGGCCGGACGGGACGCCCTGGTGTTGGAAACCGCACGTCTGCTGACGCTGTTCGCGAAAGTGAACTAGTCCCAATTTCCGGAAGGTTCGTGATGACCCGCAACGATCGACTGACAGCCATCCTTGATCTCCTCGCCGAGTCAGGGCATGTTGAGGTCGAGGATATCGTGACCCGACTGGCCGTCTCGCCGGCCACTGCGCGCCGTGATCTGGACAGCCTCGCCAAGCAGCGGCTGCTCAGCCGTACGCGCGGGGGTGCAACGACGGGATCGGTGGCCTACGAACTTCCGGGGCGATACAACAGGGATGACCACGCCGAGGCCAAGCAGCAAATTGCCTTGGCAGCTTCGGAGCTCATCATGCCCGGGGCAGTGATCGGACTCAGCGGCGGCACCACCAACACGGCCCTGGCCCAAGTGCTGTCCACACGCGAAGACTTGAACGCGCCCTCCAACCGGCCCATGCTGACGGTGGTCACCAACGCCATCAACATCGCGGCCCAGCTTGCCGTGCGCCCCAACATCAAGATCATGGTCACCGGCGGCATCCTGAACCCGCGTTCCTATGAACTGGTCGGGCCTTACACGGATGTCATCATGCAGAAGGTTGCCTTGGACATCGCCTTCATCGGCGTCAACGGAGTCGATCCCAAGATCGGCCCCACGATCACCGACGAGGGAGAAGCGATGGTGAATACCGTCATGGCCCGGCGCGCCACCGACTCCTATGTCCTGGCGGACTCCACGAAGATCGGCAAGCGCGCCTTCGCGGCAATGGCCGGGTACGATTTCCGGCGGCTCATCACGGATTCGGGCATCACGGCGGAGGACAAAGCAGCATTTGAAGCCAGCGGCACCGAAGTGATCGTGGCCAAGGACGCCTAGCGGCGTTGTGCCCGTCAGATGACCATCGGGGGAGCGTTCAGCACCGTTTCGTCCGTGCTGCGCTGCACCCACTGGCTGAACGGCGTATCGAGATCGTACTTGTCCTGGTCGTTTCGGATAAGCGTCCGTAGCTCCGCATTGCCCGGGTTGTTGAGGGACTCGAAGTACTCCACCGACCAGTGGAACCATCGCATGCAGAAGAGCCGCATGGTGAGCCCGTGGGTTACCAACAGGGTGTTGGGCGCGTAGTCGGGTTTTTCCCAGTGCCGGTACAGGGTTTCCATGAAGGACGAAATCCGGTCGTAGACATCGGAGCCTGATTCGCCCTCCCGGAACCGGTAGAAGAAGTGCCCGTAGAGGTTGCGAAGCTCCTTCTGGTCCCCGATGTCACCGGCAATCTGGAAGTTGGCCCAGTCCTGTTCACGCAGCCGGGGCTCCTCGACGACCCTTTCCGTGAGGCTGCCCAGATTCAGTGCCTCAAGGGTCTGGTATGCCCGAAGGTACGGCGAGACATAAACGCACACAGGTTCGCCGTCGAGCTTCCTGCGCAGTGCCTCACCCGCGGCCCGTGCCTGCTCGATGCCAAGCTCCGTCAGCGGGATGCGGTAATCGGGCACACGGTTGTAGATGGAAGTGTCGGCATTGGCGGCGGACTGGCCGTGCCGGATCATGAAGATTCGTGCTGGCGCGCTCATCCCACCAAGCATAGGGTCAGGAGCCGCCCGGCCTATGCAAGCAGACACCGGGGGACCCGGCTCCGAGGAAAACATCAGGCAAATAAAGGCAAGATAGGAGCATGCTCCTAGCCTCAACGCGCCGGTTGCGCGCCGAAGTACTGATTGTCCTTGGCCTGTCCCTGGGCCAATCGGCCGTGTACTCCGTGGTGCAGTTGTTGGACAAGATGACCCAGGGGCCCTTGGCCCATGCGACGTCCACCCTCAACCGCTCGCAAAGCACGCGCGAGTACTTCGATCTCACCTACCAGCTGTTGGATATCGCGTTCGCGCTGGTCCCTGTGGTGTTGGTGTTCTACTTCCTGTCTTTACACCGCCAAACGGCCGAGAGCCCCTCAGGTTTCACGCGGCTGGGCTTCAACTTCGCCTGCCCGGGCCGCGACGCCTTGCAAGGACTGGGCCTCGCCGCGCTGATCGGAATCCCGTCGCTGGGGCTCTACGCGGCCGGCCGCGCCCTGGGAATCACGACGGCGATCATCCCCAGCGGCCTGGACTCTTACTGGTGGACCGTGCCGGTGCTGGTCCTCTCCGCGGTGCGGCACGCCGTCGTCGAAGAAGTCATCGTGGTGGGCTACCTCCTGGACCGGTTCGGGAAGTTCGGCTGGAGCACCCCGCTGGCGATCGTGCTCAGCGCGCTCCTTCGGGGCAGTTACCACCTGTACCAAGGCTTCGGGCCCTTCATCGGCAACGCCGTGATGGGCCTGGTGTTTGGCTGGATCTACACGAAGACCAAACGGGTCATGCCGCTCGTGGTGGCCCACGCCCTCCTGGACATCGTGGCGTTCGTCGGCTTCAGCGTCTTCGGCAAGGCCATCGGGCTGGGGTAGAAACAACGCCGTTTCGCTAGGCGAGACCCGTATTCGCTGGGGACACCCGGGTTCGCCATGGACACCGTCGGATTCTGCTGGATCATTCTCTTCGCCAAAGTTGCCGGTCCCGTGATTCCGCGGGCCCGGAATTTGTCCATTCGAATGATTGAGCAGAATCCGACATCCAGCGAAGACGATCCCGGGACGGACATGACGCGCCCGGGATTTACACCCGTTTTGTCCTATCACCCGGGTTAGGAACAACGCCCTTAAAAGGTTTCGGCCGCCATTGCGGGGTGACGTCATTGGCACCCGCATATGGCGGCCGAAGTTTTTCCCGGGCCCTCCTGGCCCGATGGTCCGTCAAATGGTGACGGGATGGTCCGTCAGATGGTGACGGCTCCGTTGGCGGTTTCGAACGTTACCGACATGATTCCCGGCGTTCCGTGCGGAGCCATCCATTGGACTGCAACGTCCTCAAGCGGCTTCTCCACGGGCTCCCCGAGCCATTCGGTGACGCGCTCCGCGGAGCCGGCAATGGTGAGGCTGGACATCTTGACGTCGCTTGGGTAAACGAGGGACGGGTGAAGTGCAGGGTCGCCCTCCCAACGGAGCAAGTAGGGAACCTGGGGATCGGCGATGAGTCCCAGGATGCCTATCTGCGACCAGACGAGTTCGCGGCCGTCCGGAAACTTGCGGTTGCCGGGGACAGCGGCGCGTCCGAGCCGCTGTTCGAACGGGCTCAGGTCGTCAACAGCGACGCACCATCCCATCCACCCACCTCCTGCGGCGGAGCGTGCACGGACGGCTTGTCCAAAAGGTGCCTTGTCGGATGCCGGGTGGTCAAGGACCTCGACAACTTCCAGGTATTTGTGGTCAGCAAGGGGGATGATCATGTTCCGGGTACCGAAGCGCGGGTGCACTCCGCCCCGGACTGCGTCCACTCCCAATGCTGCGGAAATCCGCTCGGTGGTGGCCAAGAGGCCATCTCGTTCACAAGCGTAAGAGACGTGATCCATGCGCATGGCTTCATCTTGGCACTTTGTGATGGAGCTCTCAGCTAAGTCAAGCCTAACCAAGGTGGGATGTATCGAAAACGCAGCTCAGAGTCACTTCAGGACGCGCCAAGACCGAAAACTACTGTGTTCGTCACAAAGCTTCCGGAGCCCGCAATACCGTCCTTAGACTGGCGGCAACCGAACGCCGGCAGGCTGAATACCACAGCTCGGCAGGCTGAAGCACGGCAGAGAGCCCAGACAACCAGGAGTCCGCATGTCCCAAGGATGGTCATTCGAAACGCGCCAGATCCACGCCGGCCAGGAGCCGGACGCCGCCACCGGCGCCCGGGCACTCCCCATCTACCAGACCACCTCGTTCGTCTTTCCAAGCGCGGAAAGCGCGGCCAACCGCTTTGCGCTGGCTGAGTTGGCGCCCATCTACACCCGGATCGGCAACCCCACGCAGGATGCGGTGGAACAGCGCATAGCGAGCCTGGAGGGTGGCCTGGCGGCGCTCCTGCTGAGCTCCGGCCAAGCCGCGGAAACGTTCGCCATCCTCAACGTCGCCGAGGCGGGTGACCACGTGGTCGCCAGTCCGAGCCTCTACGGCGGCACCTACAACCTGCTCGCCCACACGCTGAAGAAATTCGGAATCTCGGTCACCTTCGTCGAGGACCCGGACAACCTCGACCACTGGCGCGACGCCGTGCAGCCAAATACCAAGCTGTTCTTCGCCGAAGTCGTCTCGAACCCCCGCCAGGACGTTTTGGACATCGAGGGCGTCTCCCGCATCGCGCACGAGGCCGGAGTCCCGCTCGTCGTCGACAACACCCTCGCCACGCCCTACCTGATCCGGCCCATCGAGTGGGGCGCGGACATCGTGGTGCATTCGGCCACCAAGTACCTGGGCGGGCACGGATCTGCCATAGCCGGTGTCATCGTGGACTCCGGCAACTTCGATTTCGGCAAGGACCCCGAGCGGTTCCCCAACTTCAACACTCCGGACCCCAGCTACAACGGCCTGGTCTATGCCCGCGACCTCGGCAAGGACGGTGCCCTCGGCGCGAACCTCTCCTACATCCTCAAGGCCCGGGTCCAGCTTCTGCGCGACCTCGGCTCGGCAGTATCCCCGTTCAACGCTTTCCTGATCTCCCAAGGAATCGAAACCCTCAGCCTGCGGGTGGAACGCCACGTGGGCAACGCCACTAAAGTGGCGCAATGGCTCGAAGGGCGCGACGACGTTGAATCGGTCGCGTACGCGGGGCTGCCTTCCAGTCCGTGGTTCGAACGCGGGCGGAAGTACGGACCCCGGGGCACTGGCGCCGTGGTGTCCTTCACCATCCGCGGCGGGATCGACGCCGGCAAACGCTTCGTAGACGCCTTGGAGCTGCATTCGCACGTGGCAAACATCGGCGACGTCCGTTCCTTGGTTATCCACCCCGCGTCCACGACACACAGCCAGCTGACCCCGGAACAGCAGGCCGTGGCCGGAGTGACCCCGGGCCTGGTGCGGCTGTCCGTCGGGATCGAGCACATCGACGACATCCTCGCGGACCTCGAGTCAGGATTCCGGGCGGCCAAGGGCGCCTAGACGCATTGCCGGTTCGTTCAATGACGGGGCGCCCACTCCTGGGGGCGCCCCGTCTCTCGCTTAACCAGCGAGGAAGTACCCGGAAGTGTCGGCGAGGAGCTCCACTGTGCCGTTGGAGTTGTTGGTGAAGGTAATGGTGCCATCGGGAGCAACGGGCGTAATGGCGAAGTTCGGGATGATCTGTCCCGTCGCGAAGTTCACGTTCGAGGTACCAGGTTGCGTGCTTCCTCCGGCGTAGGCGGTGATGAAGCCGAACGACGACGGATTGGCCACGGTGATGTTCATCGCGACCGCGGAGACGCCGGATGCTTGGACGCCGCCACGGCCGGTGACCTTGACGCTGATGGTCTGCCCGGGGGCGACCGGTCCGTGGAATCCGCCGGTTCCGTCACGGGTGTCCAATTGCCGGAACGGGATCTGGGCGGAAAACGCGCCGGCAGTTGACGGTATGCCTGCAAGGTAATAGCCCGAGGTATCGGCAATGATCTGGACGGTTCCGCCGGAGGTGTTCGTGAATGAAATCGTCCCGTCGGGAGCGACGGGCGTGATGGCGAAGTTCGGGACGATCTGTCCCGTCGCGTAATTCACGTTCGAGGCGTTCGGTCGCGGAGTCCCGCCCGCGTACGCAGTGATGAAGCCGAACGACGACGGATTGGCCACCGTGATGTTCATCGCGACCGCGGAAACCCCGGAAGAGGGAATGCCACCCTGCCCGGTGACGCGGACCCTGATGGTTTGCCCCGGCGCGACCGGTCCGGTGACGCCGCCGACACCGTTCCGGGTATCCAGTTGCCGGAACGGAGCCTGGGCGGAGAACGTCCCGGGAGCGGGTGATGCGCCAGCGGTGAGGTAGTAGCCGGTGATGTCGGCGATGAGTTGGACCGTGCCGTTGGAGCTATTCGTGAAGGAAATCGTTCCGTCGGACCCGACCGGCGTGATCGCGAAATTCGGGACGATCTGCCCGGGAGCAAAATTCAGGTTCGAGGTCGCCGGCCGATTGGTTCCGCCTGCGTAGGCGGTGATGAAGCCATTCGACGTCGGGTTGGCCACTGTGATGTTCATTGCGACAGCGGAAACTCCGGTAGCTGGGAGGCCGCCGCGTCCGGCAACCTTGACGCTTATGGTCTGTCCGGGGGCGACCGGCCCGTTGACACCACCGGTCCCGTCTCGCGTGTCAAGCTGCCTGCAAGGGGTCGTAGCCGCAAAACCGCCCAAAGGGTCCTGTGATGGAGAAAAGAGCGAAGCGCTGACGTAAAGCAGCCGGTTTGGCATGCAGTTCCCAGTCGACTGAACTATTCCGGCCGTTGAGCCGACCGTCAGCGTTGCCGAGACCTGCGCAGGGCTCCACGATGGATGCATGGAGAGGAGCATCGCGGCAGCTCCTGCCACATGCGGAGAGGCCATGGAGGTTCCGCTCAAGGTGGCCGTTGCGGTGGGCGAGGTAATCCAATCAGAAACGATACTGACGCCCGGCGCGTAGAGATCCACACAAGGGCCGTAGTTGGAGAACGATGCTTGGTGATCTGACATATCGGAGGCGGCCACTGTCAGAGCCGCCGGCACGCGTCCGGGAGAACTATTGCATGCATCGGCGGCCGGCAAGCCCTTTTGGCCTTGGTTGCCCGCTGCCAGGGTCACGCTGACGCCGTGATCGATGACGCCCTGAACTGCCGCGTCGACGGTTGTGTCTATCGCGTCCGCGCTCAGGCTGAGGTTGGCCACGGCGGGGGTTCCGGCTTGGTGATTCGCGACAATCCAGTCCAGCCCGGCAATGACATCGGATGAGTAGCCCGAGCCATTGCATCCGAGCACCCGGACAGGGACGATGTTTGCAGACTTGGCGACGCCGTACTTGGTCCCGGCGATAGTCCCGGAAACGTGGGTTCCGTGGCCGTTGCAGTCCTCGGTGCCATGGCCGTCGTCGGGGGTGACGCCGGCAAATCCGGGGAGGATGCGGCCGCTGAAATCCGTGTTGGCGGAATAGATCCCGGTGTCCACGACGTAGACGGACACACCCCCACCGCTCGACGGCGGTGTGTAGCTTCCATCCAAAGGAAGTGCGCGCTGGTCGATCCGGTCAAGGCCCCAAGAGGGGGCAGGCTGCTGAGTGTCCGAAATCCGCACCGGGGTGTCCCGCTCGACCGACGCCACGTGGCTCGACTTCGCCAACGCAGCGGCCTTGGCGGGCGTCGCCGTGACGACTGCGGCCTTCACGGCATGCGTGAACGTCTTGTCCACCGCGACTCCTTGCGAGCGCAGCTCCGCGGTCTTGCCGGCAACGTCCGCGCCGTCGGCGTAGTGGACCACGTATCGGTCTTCGCCAGCTGCCGGAGTTGTGTCGGCATGCGCCGGCAGCGGCACTCCCACAGTGAAACCTGATACCAGCATGAACAGGGCTATCGGAACGACGCCGAATGGCTTTTTCACGAGCTTCAATCTTCCTGTGACGCAGGGCCGCGGGCGCAAGAACGGGCGCACAATGCGGATGCAATGAAAACGCAGACTGCTGCGCCCAATTCTATCTCCAGTCACACAGGCATCACCCGTCTCTTCAATTTCAGACGTCCGCAGCCCCTGCTTCGTGAACAAAACGCGGCCGAGTGTCACAAAGATGTCATAATCTTCGTCAGAAGGGGTCCGGTTTTCCTAGACTCTTCCTATAGGTCATGAGTGCCAGTGACAGCCCCGGCTTGCTGGCCGGCAACCCTCCATTCGCGGCGGGGTGCCCCGGGTGAAGACCTGGCCCTTCGCTGTATTGGCGGCGGGCAAGCGCGATGTGAGGTGTCAACGAATGACAATTGCTGCAACAGCCATACCCCTTTCCGGTACCCCGGACGGAACCCTCAAGTATGTTTCCGTGGGCGGACTCGAGCTGGAGGCCGGGGGTTTCCTGCCGGAGGTCGTCCTCGCGTACGAGACGTGGGGGCGGCTCAACGCAGACGCCTCCAACGCTGTCCTGGTGGAACACGCCCTGACCGGCAGCACCCATGTGGCCCGTGGCGAGAGCGATGAAGAAGGCTGGTGGGAGCAACTCGTTGGTCCCGGCGCCACCATCGACACGGACCGCTACTTCGTGGTCTCCGTCAACATCGTGGGAGGCTGCTACGGCAGCACCGGGCCGTCGTCGAGCGCTCCTGACGGCAGACCGTGGGGCTCCCGCTTCCCGCTCGTGACCCTGCGGGACAGCACCGTCGCCGAAGCCCGGCTGGCCGACGCTTTGGGGATCCGCAGCTGGCACACCGTCGTCGGCGGGTCCATGGGTGGTGCACGCGCACTTGAATGGGCCGTCAGCTATCCGGACCGCGTCAAACGATGCGCCGTGATTTCGATCGGGGCGTACAGCACTGCCGAGCAGATCGCCTTTGCGCAGGCCCAGACGCTCGCCATCCGGCAGGACGCCGACTTCAACAGCGGGGACTACTATGGCCAGGCCGCGCCCGAGGCGGGGTTGGCCCTGGCCCGGCGGATCGCCCACATCACCTATCGTTCGGCGGATGAACTGGACTTCCGCTTCGGCCGGAACGCCCAAGGCGGCGAGACACCCCTTCAGGCTGCCGCGTTGGGGGACCGGGGCCGCTACCAGGTGGAGAGCTACCTCGACCACCAGGGAAGCAAACTGGTCCAGCGCTTCGACGCCAACAGCTACATCGCCATCACCGAGGCCCTCATGAGCCACGACATCACCCGCGGCCGGGGCTCCTTGGAGGAGGCGCTGTCCGTGGCAACTGCAAAATTCTTCATTGCCTCAGTGGACTCGGACCGCCTCTACTTCCCGGAACAATCCCACGAGCTGGCCAAGGCCTTGCCCGGAGAGGTCCCGGTTCACGTAATCGAGGCGCCGATCGGGCACGACGGGTTCCTCACCGAGATCGGACAGCTCGGTCCCCAGCTGCGAGAGGCCTTCTTCGGCTGAATCAGCCGTTCATGATCTCCTGGCGGAGCTTCATGTAGTCCTCCATGGCGATTTTCCCGTCGCTGTACTCCTGGTCCAGTTCGGCAAGTTTCCGTGCCCGGTAGCCTTGGGGCGCACTGTTCGGCTGGGGAGCGGCCGACGACGGCGGAGCGGCCTGCGGTGCGGGCCTCGCCACCGGAGGTTGCGGCTCAGCCGGGATGATTACCGGGGGTTGCTCCGGGTATCCGACGGGATAGTTCTGTGAAGGATAGGACTGCCCGGGGTAATTCTGCGGAGGGAAGTCCCGGAGCCTGCGCTGGCGCGATCGGTTGTACATGCGGATCCCCATGGGAATCAGCCAAGAGCAGACGATGATCCAGAAGATCAAGTTGTTCACGGTGGAGGCCTCCTAGGTCTTTCACCAGCTTAGCCCCGCTCCCTGTAACCCACCCCGTGGTTCCCGGTCAGATCCGGGGAAGGATCGTCTCGGCAGGACCGAAGACGGGCCCCGGCGTCGGGCGTTTCGGCAGGATTCCATCGCCTGAGGACTGGTGCCGGATCCGGCGGATGACCCACGGGACAAAATACTCCCGTGCCCATACGAGGTCGCCCGAGCGGGCTTCGCGCCAACTGCGCTGGGGGAGCGGTTTGGGGAACAGCGGTTCGAGGTTGTGCGGCACATTGAGGGAATCGAGGACCATTGCTGCGACGGTGTGATGGCCGAGCGGCGAGAAATGCAGGCGGTCTTCGTCCCACATCTGGGAGTTGGAGAGTTGCCGCAGGGACCACATATCAGCGACCACCGCATCGTGCCGGGTGGCCACAGTGCGGAGGTTTTCGTTGTAGATGGCCACCTTGCCGCGGATCCGGCCGAGTACTGATGACACAGTGTCCGGACCGTTGAAAAGAACCACGGTGGCGCCGTCGGAACTCAGGGTCTGAACGGCGGCATCGAGTTTCTCGGCCAAGGAGTCGGGATCGCCGCCGGGACGGATGAGGTCGTTGCCACCTGCGGAGATGCTCACAAGGTCCGGCTTGAGGTCCATGCACGGGCCAAGTTGTTCGTCGAGGATCTGCTGTAGCAGCCGCCCGCGGATGGCAAGGTTGGCGTAAGCGAAATCCCGGTGCCCCCGGCTCAGTTCCTCGGCTACGCGGTCGGCCCAGCCGCGATGTCCCCCGGGGTTGTCGGGCTCGGGGTCGCCGATGCCTTCGGCAAAGGAATCACCCAATGCCACGTAGCGGGTCCACGGATGATTCCGCTCGTCCGGCTTCGGCCCCACCGTGGAATCAGTGTCACTCACGTTCATATCCTGCCTCTTGCTGCAACGCTACGCGCCCGTAGCTTGTTACTCATGGGTAACTGCAACAATAGTCCCATGAGTCAAGCTTCCGCCTTTCCTGCCCCGGTCGTTTTGTGGTCCCACGAAGAGGAAGAACGGGCTGGAAAGCCGTTGCTGGTCCTGTTGCACGGTTACGGATCCAACGAGCAAGACCTCTTCAGCCTTGCCGGACTGTTGCCCCAGGACTTCGTCGTCGCCTCGCTCCGCGCACCGATCGCCACGGGCCCGGGCTTCACGTGGTTCCCGCTCACGGCGTCCATCGACTACTCGCTCGACGCCGTCAAGGATGCCGCGGAGTACGTGTTTTCCTGGTTGGACTCGTTCAAGTCCAACCACAGTTCGGTGACGCTCCTCGGATTTTCCATGGGCATGGCCATGGCCACCTCGCTGCTCCGGCAGCGCCCGGCGGACTTCGCCGCCGTCGTCGGGCTTTCAGGCTTCGCCGTCGACGCCGATGCCGACCCCGCGTTCCGTGACGCCGAACTGGACGGTTCCGTGCCGCTCTTCTGGGGACGGGACCAGCAGGACCCCGTCATCACCCCGGACAAGATCGAATTCACCATGGGGTGGGTGCGAAAGCACACGGACCTCACCAAGGTGCTCTACACAGGCATGTGGCACGGCATCAACCAGCAGGAAATCGGCCACGTGGGCGAATTCCTGGAGCACAAGGTCCTCACGTCCGTCTGAAAGCAACGCGGGGTCACTTACGGCCCATTCTGAGGCACGTGATGGGCCATAAGTGACCCCGCGTTGCCTAAGAGAGCTAGGAAGCGGCGGTGATCCGCACCGTCTTTCCGTTGACGGTCACGGTGTCGCCTACATGGAGCTGGCGGCCGCGTCGATCGTCGATCTCGCCGTTGACTTTGACCAGGCCGTTCTTGATGAGTTCCGTGGCTTCCACGCCGTCCTCCACCAGGTTGGCGAGCTTCAGGAGCTGACCGAGTCGGATCATGTCGTCGCGGATGGGGATTTCTTCGATTTCCGGGTTGCTCATACAAGCAATGATGCCTGAAGTAAGGTGGTGAAAATGCCGCGATCGTCCCGTCCCTTGCTCACCGGTCTGCTCCTTGCCGTGGCAACCGGACTCGTGATTCCCCTTCAGGGCCGAATCAACGGCGCCCTGGGAGCAACGCTCGACGACGGCATCGCGGCCGCCGTCGTGAGTTTCACCACCGGGCTGGTTCTGATCGCCGCGATCGGACTGGCGCTGCCGAAGGGCCGCGCCGCCCTGCGAAGGATCCTGCCGGCCCTCAAGGAGCGGAGCTTTCCACGGTTCTACGTTCTTGCCGGCGGCATCGGCGCCCTGTTCGTGTTTGCCCAATCGTTCACAGTTGGCCTGCTTGGCGTGGCCTTGTTCACGGTCGCTGCGGTGACTGGCCAGACCCTGAGCGGACTACTCGTGGACCGGCTCGGCATCGGACCGGGCGGCAAACGCTCGATCACCGGGGTCCGCATCCTCGGCAGCGTCCTGACGATCGCCGCCGTCGTCTGGGCCGTTTCGCCGCGCCTCGGGGCAGCGGCCGACGTCGGGTCCTTGCTGCTCCCGATCCTGCTGCCCGTCGTGGCGGGCTGCCTGATGAGCTTCCAGCAGGCAATGAACGGCACGGCGACTGTGCACTACGGCAGCCCTATCGCCGCGACGCTGGTGAATTTCGTGGCCGGAACGGTCATTCTCTGGATTGCCTGGCTCATCAAAGTGTTGCTGCTTGGTCCCGGCCACGCCCTGCCTGCTGAATGGTGGTATTACTTGGGCGGGCCAATGGGCTGCGTCTTTATCGGCCTGGCTGCCTTGTTGGTCCGCAGCCTCGGTGTCCTGGTGACCGGGCTGGGCATGATCGCCGGACAGTTGCTCGGATCGCTCGGGCTTGACCTGGTCCTGCCTGCTCCGGGAACCGTGGTTGCCCTGCCCACGATCCTTGGCACCTTGCTAACGCTGTTCGCCATCATCGTGGCCACGCTGCCTTGGCCGAAGGGCGCGCTCTCTTCCCGCCGTCCCGCCAGGGGCCAATCAAGCCAGTCCGGAGGCAGGACCGCGGCCAAAGGCCGGTAGGCTAGGACACGCAGCTTCCTGCACAGCATTACCTTCGCGCACAACCACGGACCGCACCCAGCGGCCCTGTAGAACATTGGAGTACCCATGGCAGCAAAATCCGTCCTCGACCAGGTCATTTCCCTCTCCAAGCGGAGGGGCTTCGTGTTCCAGGCCGGTGAAATCTATGGTGGCTCCCGGTCCGCGTGGGACTACGGCCCCCTCGGTGCCGAGCTCAAGGAAAACATCAAGCGCCAATGGTGGCAGAGCGTAGTCCGCGGCCGCGAAGATGTAGTGGGCCTGGATTCCTCCGTGATCCTGCCCCGCCAGGTATGGGAAGCCTCCGGGCACGTCGAGGTGTTCTCCGACCCGCTGGTCGAGTGCCTTTCCTGCCACAAGCGCTACCGCGCCGACCACCTCGAGGAAGAGTACGAGGAAAAGAAGGGCCGTCCCGCCGAAAACGGGCTCAAGGACATCGCCTGCGCCAACTGCGGCACCCGCGGCCAATGGACCGAACCGCAGGAGTTCTCCGGCCTGCTCAAGACCTTCCTTGGCCCCGTGGCCAGTGAAGAAGGCCTGCACTACCTGCGACCGGAAACCGCGCAGGGCATCTTCGTCAACTTCAGCAACGTGCTCACCACGTCCCGCAAGAAGCCGCCGTTCGGTATCGGCCAGATCGGCAAGTCCTTCCGCAACGAAATCACGCCGGGCAACTTCATCTTCCGCACCCGCGAGTTCGAACAGATGGAAATGGAATTCTTCGTCGAGCCGGGCACGGACGAGGAATGGCACCAGTACTGGATGAAGGAACGCATGTCCTGGTACACCGGTCTGGGCATCCGGCCGGAGAACCTGCGTTTCTTCGAGCACCCGTTGGACAAGCTCAGCCACTACTCCAAGGGCACCACGGACATCGAGTACCGCTTCGGTTTCCAGGGCTCCGAGTGGGGCGAGCTCGAGGGCATCGCCAACCGCACCGACTTCGACCTCTCGACCCACTCGAAGGCATCCGGCCAGGACCTCAGCTACTTCAACCAGGCCACCAATGAGCGCTACACGCCGTACGTCATTGAACCGGCCGCCGGCCTGACGCGGTCCTTCATGGCCTTCCTCGTGGACGCCTATACAGAGGACGAGGCACCCAACGCCAAGGGCGGCGTCGACGTCCGCACCGTCCTGAAGCTTGACCCGCGCCTGGCGCCGGTCAAGGCAGCCGTGCTGCCCCTGAGCCGCAACGAGGACCTGTCCCCGAAGGCGAAAGACCTGGGTGCCCAGCTGCGCAAGAACTGGAACATCGACTTCGACGACGCCGGCGCCATCGGCCGCCGCTACCGTCGCCAGGACGAGATCGGTACCCCGTTCTGCATCACCGTCGACTTCGACACGCTCGATGACCAGGCCGTCACCATCCGTGAGCGCGACACCATGAGCCAGGAACGTGTGTCCCTGGACAAGGTGGAGGGCTACCTGGCCGCACGACTGATCGGCGCCTAAGGGTGTCCATCGAATACCGCGAATGGCGTGAGGGCGACGACCTTGCGCTCCTGGAAATGTGGGGTGGGCCCGAGACCCTGCCGGCCCAGCAATTCCGCGCCGCCCTGGCGCCGTCGAGCAACAGCGGTCAAGGCCAGCCTTGGCGCAGGTGCGTCGTGGCGGAAGACGTCGTTGACGGCATCGGGATCCCGGTGGCGGCAGGTGTGGTCCACGAGGCCTCACTGCACCCGGAACGGCTCTGGGCCTACATCGAGGTTGCCAAGGACCACCGCCGGAGCGGGATAGGGGCGACGCTCCTGACCATGCTGCGGCGCGAAGCCGAGCAGTCGCCGTCGGGGGTCACCAGGCTGCGCAGCAAAGTGGAGCCCGGCACGGCCGGTGCCGCGTTCGCCGAGTGGGCGGGACTTGCACCCATCCAGCGTTCGCAGCTTGTGGTGGTGGATCCCGAGCCGCTCAGGCTGCCGGTGTTTGGAGACGGCTCCGAAGCAGCGGCTTCCGAGCAGGTGGAAGACCTCGCCACGGGATCCGTGGAACTGAGCGACGTCGTCGGTCGGTACTACACAGCAGTGCACCACTGGGACAACCCCGGCGAGCTCGGCGTCCCCACTGTGCAGCGGCTGTTCCTCGACGAGCTGACGGGGGCACACGGGGCGGTCGTGCTGCGAGCGCCTAGGGCGAGTGCCTTTGGCTCGGGCGTTCCGGCCACCCGGAAGGGCAAGCTGCAGGCCTTCGCCATCAGCTATGCCCAAGGCAGCTCGGACGAGCCATCGGAAGTGTTCCTTGGCCACGATCCGCTTTTACAGGATGACGAGGCGCGCGCCGCAATCCGTGACCTGCTGGCGCTCATTGCCTACCAGCACCCCGTGGTCCTCGAAGTGGACGATTCCATGACGGCCGTGCGCGCCGTCGTCGATCCGTTGCTGGAGCTGGGCAAGGCGAAGCTCCGCGGTGCGGACACCTTGGTGGTCAGCGAATAACCGTTCCTCTCCGCCCAACTGACTCGCATTAGTTGTCGTTTTGAGCCCTCATAACGGCAACTAATGCGAGCCACTTGGGTGAACTCTTGACGAGGCCGTGGCATGGGTGTAGGCATGACGACGTAAGCCCCGGCCGCTGGTCTGGTGGGGTAGCGGCGGGTGGAACTAATCCGGTCTCATGAAGAGAATCGGCGGTAACACCCATGAATGGAACAGCCCTCGACGGACTGCGCGAACAGCTCCGTGGGCAACTCGTCACTCCAAGTGATCCTGACTATGATTCCGCCCGTGCTGTCTATAACGGGATGATCGACAAACGCCCTGCCGGGGTCGTGCGTGTGGCCCAGGTAGCGGACGTCATTGCCAGCGTGAACTTTGCCCAGGACAATTCCCTGCCCTTGGCCATCCGCGGCGGCGGCCACAGCGCTCCCGGCTTCGGGACCTGGGACGATGCCCTTGTCATCGATTTCGTCAACCGCACCGGAGTCCGTGTTGACCCCGAGGCCGGTACAGCCCGTGCCGAGGCGGGAACAACCTGGGCAGATTTCAACCACGCGACCCATGCCTTCGGGTTGGCCACAACCGGCGGGATCGTAGGGTCCACCGGCATCGCAGGCCTGACCCTCGGTGGCGGCATCGGCTATCTCGCCCGCAAACACGGCCTGTCCTGTGACAACTTGATCTCCGCTGACGTGGTGACTGCGGACGGCAAGTTCCTGACTGCCAGCGAAACCCGGAACGAGGATCTCTTCTGGGCCTTGCGGGGAGGCGGAGGCAATTTCGGCGTGGTGACGTCGCTGGAATACAAGCTGCACCCGGTGGACATGGTCCACGCTGCGATCATCATCTACGGCATGGAGCATGCTGAGACCGTTGCGAAGTTCTACCGCGACTACATGGTCACCGCCCCTGAGGAATTCGGGGCGTTCGTGGGCTTCCACCAAGGGCCGCCCGTACCGTTCCTGCCGGAGGAGTGGCACGGCAAACCAGTCTGCGTGGTCATTGGCATGTGGACCGGTGATCCTGCCGAAGGAGCCGCCCGCTGGCAGCCGTTCCTGGATGTTGCCCCCGTGGCGGGTTCGCTTGTTGGGCCCATGCCGTACCCGGCACTCAACTCGGCATTTGATCCGCTGCTTCCGAAAGGGATGCAGGCCTACTGGAAAGCGAATTTCCTCTCCGAGCTCAACGACGGCGCCATTGCTGCCCATCTTGAGTACGGAAGCAAAGTGCCCAGCGTGCAGACGTCTGTCCATGTCTACCCGATCGACGGTGCGGTGCAGCGCGTGGGTCAGACGGACACCGCCTTCGTCAACCGCGGCGTCAAGTTCTCTCCGGTGATCGCCTGCATGTGGAACGACCCCGCAGACAACGAGGCGAACATCGACTGGGTCCGCAGTTACGCCGCGGCATTGCGCCCCCACTCCTCGCCGGGTGGCTATATCGGCTTCATGGACGGTGATGATCAGGGCAGGATCAGTGAGAACTACGGGGTCAACTACGAGCGGCTGCAGGCCATCAAGGGCAAGTACGATCCAGGAAACCTCTTCCACGTGAACCAAAACATCAAACCCGCCTGAACCCGAGTGCGAACCACGCCCAACTGGCTCGCAGTTGTTGTCGTTTTGAGCCCTCATAACGACAACAACTGCCAGTCAGTTGGGCGGGACGCAGCGCTGCCCCACGTAGGCTTGTGGGCATGAGGTTTTGCAGCTAATGGGTCACGGCCATTCACACGGACACACAGAGCATTTCGAGCCAAGCCCGCAGGCGCTCGCGGCACGCAAGCGGGCCAACTGGCTCCTCGTGGCCGTGTTGGCTCCGATTGCAGTGCTGACGATCGTTGCCATGCTTGTCATGTGGCCGTCAGGGAGCAAGGAAGGCATAACCTTCGCAAGCCCCTACACAGCCGCTCCCGGGGTGACGTTCGATACCGGCAAGATCCAAGCCGTCACCCAGGAAAGCTGCACGCAAGGGACCCAGGCTCCGGGTACGAACGGTACGAATCAAAGCAGCGGCACACAGCCGCAGGGGTCCCAATGCACCTTCGCGTCCACGCAGCCGGATAACGGCGGCAGCCCCGTGAAAGTGGTCATCAACCCGGATGTCGCGAAGTCCCACGGCGTCAAAGTGGGGGACAGCATCCGCTACCTGAACCTCTCCGGGGTGCAGGGCGCAGCGGCAGGCAACGGCTCGCCGTCGTACGTTTTCCTGGATTTCGTGCGGACCGTCCCCATGGCGCTTCTGGCGATCCTGTATGCCGTGGTGGTCATTGCGGTCGCGCGTTGGCGCGGCTTCAGGGCGCTCCTTGGACTGGCCGGAGCCTACGTGGTGATGGTCAGCTTCATGCTTCCGGGATTGGTGGAAGGCAAGCCGCCGCTGCTGGTGGCTTTGGTCGGCTCCACGGCGATCATGATGGGGGTGCTCTATTTCGCCCACGGATTCTCGGCCAAGACCTCCACAGCGTTGCTGGGCACGATCTTCGGCCTCGGCATTACGGCGCTCCTGGCGGCCTGGGCCACGGATGCGGCTAATCTGACCGGGATCGGAAGCAGCGAGGGCGCCACGCTGGTGAACATGTCGGACAAGATCTCCCTCTCCGGGATCATCCTCTGCGGGCTGATCATCTCCGGGCTCGGAGTCCTCAACGATGTGACGATCACCCAGTCCGCGGCCGTGTGGGAGCTCTACGAGCTGGCGCCGGAGACCGGCGCGCGCAAGCTGTTCACCTCGGCCATGAGGATCGGCCGGGACCACATCGCTTCCACGGTCTACACCATCGCCTTCGCCTACGCCGGTGCCGCGCTGCCCATCCTGATCATTGTCATGCTGTACGACCGCCCGCTGGTCGATGCCCTCACCAGTGCCGAATTGTCCGAGGAAGTCATCCGCACCCTGGTGGGCTCCATCGGCCTGGTGCTGGCCATCCCCGTGACCACCCTGATCGCCGTGCTGGTGGTCAAAGCGACCGGTCCGAGGCGGCTGGCGGCCGCGGTCGCCGCGGATTCTGCACCACCAGACGACGGCGACGTCCGGGAGCTTGAAACCGCCGGGTCTGTCGACGCCTTCGAATCGTTCGACACCGGCGAGCTTGCCGCCGTCGTCATGACCAGGCGGGCACGCAGGGAAGCCGAGCGCCGCTAGCATCTCGATGACATTTGTCATCCCTCATTGGTGACACACGCCCGGGCACCGGACGTGGATCTCGGCTTTGATGGGTAGTGGAGCAAACCAAAGCCAAGGAGAGTCATGACAACAGCGAGTGTGCCGGCCGTCCACGCCGCCGGACTGCACAAGAGCTTCGGGAAGGTCCACGCCGTCCGCGGCCTGGACCTCACCGTGCAGCCGGGGGAGGTGGTGGCGTTCCTCGGTCCCAACGGGGCGGGCAAGACCACCACCATCGACATGATCCTCGGATTGAGCGCACCGGACCAGGGAAGCGTTTCCATCTTCGGCCACACTCCGCGGGGAGCCATCGCCCGCGGCCAGGTGGCAGCGGTCATGCAGACCGGCGGCTTGCTGCGGGACATCACCGTGCGCGAGACCGTGCAGCTCAACGCTGCCATGTTCGACTCCTCCCGGCCTGTGGACGAAGTCCTGGCGCGGGCGGGCATCCTGGAGATCGCCGATCGCAAGGTGGAAAAGTGCTCAGGCGGCCAGCAGCAACGGCTGCGCTTCGCCATGGCACTGGTCTCCGATCCCGGGTTGCTCATCCTGGACGAGCCCACCACCGGCATGGATGTCGCGGGACGGCGCGACTTCTGGACCGCCATCAGGACCGACGCCCAGCGCGGACGGACCGTCATCTTCGCCACCCATTACCTCGAAGAAGCCGACGCCTACGCGGACAGGATTGTCCTGGTCCGGCAAGGCAGCATCGTTGCGGACGGCACTGCCGCCCAGATCAAGAACCTGGCCTCCGGCCGCACCGTCAAGGCTTCGCTTCCGGCAACAGAGCGCGGGCTGCTCGCCGGGATGCCGCCCGTCGAAAGCATGGAGTACGACGGCGGCCGCCTCACCGTCCGCACGGGCGACTCGGACGCCGTCGTGCGGTACTTGCTCAACAACACGGGTGCCCACGACGTCGAAGTGGCGGCCAACAACCTTGAGGAGGCGTTCGTCGCCCTCACCGGAGACGACGCCGCTCCTGAATCCACGAGCATCACTCTTGAAGGAGACCTCGTATGAGCACGGCAACAGTCGTCCAGGAACGGAAACCGTCCACCGGCGGGGTCAACCGCACCTTCCTCTGGATCGAGATCAAGCGCATGCTCCGGAACCGCCGGACCATCATGTTCACGGTGTTCATGCCGGCCATCTTCTTCTTCATTTTCGGCTTGTCCAACAAGGACAAGCTCCTGCCCAACGGGCACAGCTACGGCCAATACATCCTCATCAGCCTCACGGTCTACGCCGCGATGACCGCCGCTACGGGAGCCGGAAGCCAAGTGGCGGTGGAACGTGCCCAAGGCTGGAGCCGCCAGCTTCGCCTCACGCCTCTCCTGCCCGGGGCATACATCGCGGTGAAAGCCATGGCTGCGCTGACGCTGTCCCTCATTGCCGTCGTGGCCCAGTTCGTCATCGGTGCCCTGGCAGGTGTCACCATGGATGCCCAGACCTGGTTGACAGCGGGGTTGGTGGCCTGGCTGGGCTCCCTGGTCTTCGCGGCCCTCGGCTTGTTCGTCGGATACCTCATGCCGAGCCAGAACGTCATGCAGATCCTCGGCCCGGCCCTGGCCATCCTTGCCATGCTCGGTGGACTGTTCATGCCCATCGAGATCATGGGGGAGACCTTCGGGAACATCGCCAAGTTCACGCCCGCGTATGGGATCGGGCAATGGGCCCGGAGCCCCATCACCGGTGAGTTCGACTGGGCGTGGATCCTCAACGTGCTGATCTGGCTCGTGATCTTCGTGGCCGGGGCGGCCATGGCATTCCGCCGCGACACGAAACGTGTCTGAACCGGCCGCTAGGGTAAGCACCATGACCAGCAACGAACGCGGAACCTCCTTCAGGGATGTGTTCACCGGAAACGTGTTCAGCGGCACCATGTTCCGCGGTCCGATGTTCCGCGGTCCTGGGCCACGAGGCTGGTTCATCGGTGCGGGACTGTCCATCCTGCTCTGGGCCTGGCCGACGTGGAACATCGTGTGGTCCGTGGACGAGCCCTTGGCCTGGAAAGTGGCGGCGTCGGCGTCACTGATCGTGTTCTTCGCCGCCTACGTCTTCCTGCCCCAGATCAGTTGGCGCCTGGGCGTCCGGGCAGGCATCGTGTCCGTCTGCATCCTGCTGGCGCTGAACGGGCTGATGATCCTCATCATCGGAAGGGAAGCCTTGTGGACCTGGACGTTCCTCGCTTGCGCCATCGCCATGACGTCCCTTCCGCCGCGCACCGATTTCTTCCTGATCGTCACTTTGTCCCTCGCCTCCTTCTCCACCCAGCTGGTGACGGGCAACGGGGAGCAGGCCTTGCTCCAGGCCGGGATCATCTTGTCCCTCGGCCTCATGATGTCCGCCTTCGCGCGGCTGATCCGGCAGACCGCACGGCTCCGCGAAGCACAGACTGAACTGGCCGACGCAGCCGTCGCCGCAGAGCGCAGCCGCGTGGCCCGGGACATGCATGACATCCTGGGGCACTCCCTGACGGTGATCGCCGTGAAAGCCGAGTTGGCCGGCCGGATGCTGGACACCGTCCCCGGCGACTACCCTGCCCGGGACCGGGCAGCCGCCGAGATCTCTGCGGTACAGGACTTGGCCCGCGGTGCGCTCGCCGACGTCCGGGCCACGGTGGCCGGTTACCGGGGCGTCAACGTCCTTGCGGAGCTCGCAGTTGCCCGGACGGCCTTGGAATCGGCCGGGATCGACGCCGAATTGCCGGGAACCGTGGAGCAGGTTCCGGCGCGGCTCCGGGAGCTCTTCGGCTGGGTGCTGCGCGAAGGCATCACCAACGTGGTGCGCCACTCCGGTGCCGCGCGCTGCCGCGTCCGGTTGACGGCGTCGAGCGTTCTGGTGGAGGACGACGGCGTCGGCCCGGCCACAGGGGGCCGCTCCGGGAACGGACTGGCCGGGATCCGCGAACGCGTGGGTGCCGCCGGGGGAACGGTCAGCATTGGCCCGAGTGACCTGGGAGGGTTCAGATTGGCGGTTGAGGTATGAGCATCCGATTGGTGATCGCAGACGACCAGGCGCTCGTGCGCGGGGCACTCGCGGCTCTGCTGGGACTGGAGCCGGACATCGAGGTGGTCGCCGAACTGGGCGACGGGACAGGGGTGGCGGCCGCCGTCGTCGAGCACTCCGCCGATGTGGCAATGCTCGACGTCGAGATGCCCGGCCTGGACGGGATCAGCGCGGCAGCGGCCGTGCGGCGGGCCGCGCCGTCGTGCCGGGTCCTGATGGTGACCACCTTCGGACGGCCGGGCTACCTCAAGCGCGCCATGCAGGCCGGTGCCTCCGGATTCGTCGTCAAGGACACGCCGGCGCGGCAATTGGCGGAAGCGGTGCGCCGCGTCCACCAGGGGCTCAGGGTGGTGGACCCCGTGCTCGCCGCGGAATCTTTGACCGCTGGAGACAGTCCGTTGACCGAACGCGAGGGGGAGGTGCTCAAGGCAGCGTCCGACGGCGGAACGGTGGCCGATATCGCGAAGTCCGCGATGCTTTCCGAAGGGACCGTGCGGAACTACCTGTCCGCCGCGATGGCCAAGACCGGCGGCCGGACCCGTGCCGAGGCTGTGCGGATCGCCGAAGACAACGGCTGGCTGCTCTGAGCCCCGCCTCGTCTTTGAGGGGTCCAGTCGATTTGCCCCGCTTTGAGACAATGGACGGGTGACTGTAGTAGCAACGCCCCCTTCGCCCAAGCTCGAACTGCCCCCGCTGCAGCTCGGCCGGATCACCGTAGACACCCCCGTGATCCTTGCGCCGATGGCCGGCATCACCAACTCGGCCTTCCGTCGGCTGTGCCGTGAATACGGCGGCGGTCTGTACGTCGCGGAAATGGTGACCTCCCGTGCCCTGGTTGAGCGCACTCCGGAATCGTTGCGCATCATCTCCCACGACGACGACGAAAAGGTCCGTTCCGTGCAGTTGTACGGCGTGGACCCTGTCACCGTGGGCCAGGCCGTACGCATGCTCGTCGAGGAAGACCGGGCGGACCACATCGACCTCAACTTCGGCTGTCCCGTGCCCAAGGTCACCCGGCGCGGCGGCGGATCCGCCCTTCCTTGGAAGATCGACCTCTTCACCTCCATCGTCCAGACCGCCGTCAAGGAAGCCTCCAAGGGCGATATCCCGCTGACCATCAAGATGCGCAAGGGCATTGACGAGGACCACCTCACGTACCTCGACGCCGGCCGCATCGCCCGGGATTCCGGCGTTGCCGCCGTCGCGCTCCACGGCCGCACGGCCGCGCAGTTCTACTCCGGCCAGGCCGACTGGTCCGCCATCGCACGGCTGCGCGAGGCCCTCCCGGACATCCCGGTCCTGGGCAACGGCGATATCTGGTCCGCCGAAGACGCAGTCCGCATGGTGCGCGAAACCGGGATCGACGGCGTCGTGGTGGGCCGTGGCTGCCAAGGCCGCCCGTGGCTTTTCGGTGACCTCCAGGCAGCGTTTGAAGGAAGCGACGAGCGCCACCGTCCGGGCTTGCGCGAGGTAGCCGACGGCGTCTACCGGCACGCCGAGCTCATGATCGAAACCTTCGGGAACGACGAGTACAAGGCGCTGCGCGAGATCCGCAAGCATATGGCCTGGTACTTCAAGGGCTACGTCGTGGGCGGGGAACTGCGCGCCAAACTGGCCACCGTGCCAACGCTCGAGGTCCTGCGCGAACTGCTGGACCAACTCGACATGGACCTGCCGTACCCGGGCGTCGACTCGGAGGGCCCGCGAGGACGCGCAGGTTCCCCCAAGAGGCCGGCCTTGCCCAAGGACTGGCTGCTCAGCAGGCAGATGGACGCCGATCAGACGCGCGATATCGCCGCAGCGGAACTCGACGTCTCAGGCGGCTAAAGCCCGGCCCGGGTCGCCGCGTGCACGCGCACGGCCAGAGTCGTGGAAAACTGGCTGCATAGGCACTGGCTGAAGAGACGCCGGTGCACGGCAAGCGGAGGAGGCAGATACCCATGGGAACTGAAGCGATGTCTGCAGCACGCCCGGCCGAAAACGCAACGGGCATTCCAGGCTATGTGGAGGCCGACTCGGCACGCTGGGTCCAGGAACCCCGGAAGAACACCTACCGCTCGGACTTCGAGAGGGACCGGGCAAGGGTGCTGCATTCGTCGGCCCTCCGACGGCTCGGCGCCAAGACCCAAGTAGTCGCGCCGGACACCGATGACTTCGTCCGCACCCGCCTGACCCACAGCCTTGAAGTGGCCCAGGTGGGCCGCGAGTTGGGCCGCGCGCTCGGTTGCGATCCGGATGTTGTGGACACGGCGTGCCTGAGCCACGATCTTGGCCACCCGCCTTTCGGCCACAACGGGGAATCCGCGCTCAACGAGGTAGCCCACGGAATCGGTGGCTTCGAAGGCAACGCCCAGACCTTGCGCCTGCTGACCCGCCTTGAACCCAAGGTCCTTGCCGCCGACGGCCGGCCCGCGGGCCTGAACCTGACCCGCGCGAGCCTCGACGCCGCGTCCAAATACCCGTGGTCCGCCGTCGACGCCCCGGTCATCCACGGACAGCGGAGCAGCAAATTCGGTGCCTATGAAGACGATCTGCCCGTGTTTTCCTGGCTTCGTGACGGCGCGCCGGGCAACCGCTCCTGCATAGAGGCCCAGGTGATGGACCTGGCCGACGATATCTCGTACTCGGTCCACGACGTTGAGGACGCCATCGTTGCAGGCCACTTCCAGCTGAAATGGCTGGACAATCCTGATCACCGGGCCCGCGTGGTGGGGTACACCAAGCAGTGGTACCTGCCCCACAACGATCCCGCCGAAATCGATGCCGCCCTGGCCCGCCTCGAAGCCACGAGTGTGTGGGTCCGCGAGGCCGACGGCAGCCGCAAATCGATGGCTGCGCTGAAGGACATGACCAGCCAGCTGATTGGCCGGTTCTGCCAAAGTGCCTTGGAGACCACGCGCGCCCGCTTCGGTCCGGACCACCTCACCCGTTACGGCGCTGAACTCATGGTCCCGGAGGACACCACCACGGAGATCGCCGCCATGAAGGGCCTAGCCACGACGTTCGTGATCTCCACCGACCATCGGCAGCCCGTGTATGAGCGCCAGCGCGAAGTCCTGCACGCTTTGGTGGGCGTACTCAACGCGAGCGGAGACCGGCACCTGGAACCGATGTTCGCTGCAGACTGGCGGGACGCCCCCGACGACGGAGCCCGGCTTCGCGTCGTCATCGATCAGGTGGCGTCCCTGACGGACGCTTCGGCGCTGGCGATGTACGAACGCCTGGTGGGTAGCCTGCCGTCGCTCTGGTAGGCCCCGTCGAGTTGTCGGCCCGCTCAGGGGCTGCCCGCCTGAGCGACTAGGATGGTGACGTGGCTGGCCTGATCAAACGTGAAGATATCGACGAAGTACGCCAGCGCACCGATATCAAGGAAGTGGTGGACGGCTACGTCACCCTCAAGGGCGCCGGCCTGGGCACCTTCAAAGGCCTCTGCCCCTTCCACGACGAGCGCTCGCCGTCGTTCACCGTCCGTCCCCAAGTAGGCCGGTACCATTGCTTCGGCTGCGGTGAAGACGGCGATGCTATCTCCTTCGTCCAGAAGATGGACCACACCTCCTTCCACGAAGCCGTGGAAAAGCTTGCAGCCCGGATCGGCTACGAGCTGCGCTATGAAGACGGCGGCACCGGTCCCAACCGCGAAGAGGTCGGTAAACGCCAACGGCTGCTCGATGCCCACAAGATAGCCGACGAGTTCTTCCGTGCCCAGCTGCTCACGGCAGGTGCCGCCGAGGGCCGAAACTTCCTCCATGGCCGCGGTTTCGACCGGAACGCAGCCGAACAGTTCGGCGTCGGCTACGCGCCGCAGGGTTGGGACTCACTCCTGAAACACCTGCGCGGACGCGGGTTCACGGACGCCGAGTTGAAGCTGACGGGGATGTTTTCGGAAGGCAACAGGGGCATTTACGACCGCTTCCGCGGCAGGCTCATCTGGCCCATCCGGGACATCGCCGGCGACACCATCGGCTTCGGAGCCCGAAAGCTCTACGAGGACGACCAAGGCCCGAAATACCTGAACACTCCGGAGACCGTGCTCTACAAGAAGTCCCAGGTCCTCTACGGCATCGACCTCGCCAAACGGAACATCGCCAAGGACCGGCAACTGGTGGTGGTGGAGGGGTACACGGACGTCATGGCCTGCCACCTTGCCGGAGTCGGTACTGCTGTGGCCACGTGCGGTACGGCTTTCGGTACGGACCACATCAAGATCGCCCGCCGCTTGCTGTCCGACGACGGCACCGGGGGAGAGGTCATCTTCACCTTCGATGGCGACGCCGCCGGGCAGAAGGCGGCATTGCGCGCCTTTGAGGAGGACCAGCGTTTCGTCGCGCAGACTTACGTGGCCGTGGAACCGAGCGGAGCAGACCCCTGCGATTTGCGCCAGCTCAAGGGGGATGCGGCCGTCCGGGACTTGATCGGCACCCGCCGGCCCCTCTTCGAATTCGCCATCCGGGCCTCCCTCAAACGCCACAACCTGGACACCGTGGAAGGCCGGGTCGCCGCCCTGCGGGAGTCGGCCCCTGTGGTGGCACAGATCCGCGATTCCGGCATCCGTCCGGCATATGTCCGCGAGCTGGCAGGCTGGCTCGGCATGCCCATTGAGGAGGTCAGCCGGGCAGTGGGGTTGGCTGCCAAGCGCGCTGCTTCCGGCGCGCCGGGCACTGCGGGAACTGCAGGTGCGGCGAGCACCGCAGGAGCCCCGGGGGCCGGGCAGGGCACAACCCCGGGCCAGGCCGGCCAGCCGGCGGCAGCACCGCCGTCGGACGCTCCCATCGCCTTCATGCGCCCGGATCCCCGGGATCCCATTGCCGCCATGGAGCGGCAGGCCCTCGAGGTGGTCATCCAGAACCCCGCTGTCCTAGGAGGCGAATCCGCGCTTAGCGGTGGAGCATGGGAACGGTTTGAGGCCTGCCACTTCGTCACTCCGGCCTACTCTGCGGTACACACGGCTGTTCGGGCAGCCGGGCTGGCCCACGCGGGAGACCCTGTGGCCTGGGTGGAAGGGATCCGCCAGGAAGTTCCGGAACCACTTCAGGGTTTGGTCTCCGAGCTTGCTGTGGTTCCGCTGCCCGCCAGCACTCCCGAAGCGCTTCAGCGGTATTGCCGCGACATTTTGGCCCGCCTGTTCGAACTACAGATCACCAGGGTCAAGGCGGACAAGATGGGCCAATTGCAGCGCCTGGACGCCTCGGCCCAGCCGGAGGAGTTCCAGCGGCTCAACCGGGAACTCATGCAGCTGGAAATGCAGCGCCGCGCTCTCCGCATGGATAGCTGAGGGCCTTCAACGGCACCGATTTCGTTTCCCGGCAGCCCTTTGTTAGGCTTGTACACGCTTCATTCCTCCGTAGCTCAATTGGCAGAGCATTCGACTGTTAATCGAAGGGTTACTGGTTCAAGTCCAGTCGGAGGAGCTTTACTCAAAAATCCCCGCCCTCAGTATGAGGGCGGGGATTTTTGGTTCATCGCTTTGTTCGTTCAGCGTGCGCGGTTGCCGGGAGGAACGACGGCAGGCGGGTGAGGCTCCCGGAGACGGAGTCGCAAGTGAACATCACGGTGCGATCCGGGCGGACAACCGCAGCAGCGACTCGATGACGGACCAGCCACTGGTGGAGCTCAGATCCGGGGTCGGGGACGACAGGTGCCGCGCCCTTGTGAAGGATGCGTTCGCACTCCTCGGGCGTGATCGCGAGAGCTAACAGCGCGAATCCGTCTCCAGCGACGTCGTCGAATCGGTTGGCGTCCGGGCTAACCGACGTCGGGGCGTTGGGGCAGAGACGTCCGACGGCGGAGGTGTGGGCGACTGCGGATAGTCGAGTGCGAGAGCCAGGGGGTAGCGCCGTCCAGGACCGGGCTGCGAGTCCTGCCACGAGGTGCAGGCCCGGTCCGAGGAACCTCCGCAGCGCGGTACCGACGCGACCACCCGCGGTCATGGTGAGGCCGACCAGTTTTGCGAGGGTGATGGTTCTTCGCGCGTGCCGCTTGCGCTCGGTCTGGTAACTGGCCAGCGCGGTCGCGGGCAGGTCACCGGCAAGAACGCCGGCGAGCTTCCAAGCCAGGTTCATCGCATCTCGGAGTCCTGCCCCCATGCCTTGACCTATGAAGGGAGGACTTAGGTGAGCGGCGTCGCCGAGGAGGAAGACGCGACGGTCGCGCCACTTGTTGGCGATCTGGGCGTGGAAGGTGTAGTCGGCCACGCGGAGCACGTGCAGATCGTCCGCCGGGACGTCGCCCGTCCACGGCCGGATCAGCGGATGGAGAGTATCCATCGTCGCGAAGTCGGCGACAGTCTCGCCGGGCAGCAGTCGGAACTCCCAGCGGTAGCGGACCTCTCCGACGCGCATGTAGGTACCGGCGCGGTAGGAGTCGCACAGCTGGTGGACACCTTCCCACTGATTCAGTGGCGCCGCGGTGTCGATGTCGATAACCAGCCATCGCTGTTCGAAGCCCAGATCCTCCATCTCCGCGCCGATAGCTTCCCTCACGACGCTGTTGGCGCCGTCGCAGCCGAGGACGTGGCTGGCACGAATCGACTCGCGCGTTCCCGTGACACGATCCGTGAAGTCCACCCGGACTGCCGCGTTGCCTTGGGTCACACTGAGCACCTCGACATTGCCGCGCAGGGTCACCGAAGGCATAATCCGGAGGTTGTCGCGCATGAGCTGCTCAAGGTCCGGCTGGTCGAACATGTTCGCTTGGGGGTAGCCGTGGGCGCCGCTATCGGTCGATCGCTGGAACTCCGCGATCACCTGGTGGCCGGGTGTGAGCAAACGCAGCCCGCGTGCAGGGCGGCTGAGCCCGGCGAATTGCGTCGCCACGCCTATGCGGTTGAGGATGCGGTAGACCTCGTCGTCAAGATGTACCGCTCGTGGTAGCGGATAGACGCCTTCCCAACGGTCTAGGACGAGGCACTCGACGCCGTACATGCCGAGTAGGGTGGCGACAGCCAACCCGGAAGGACCAGCGCCGATCACGACCACAGGCACCGCGCCATAGTTGTGGGCGCTCATCCTCTTGCCGCCGCACCGAGAACAAGATAGCTGACGAGTAGCGCCATCATGACCACCGCGAGGACGGTGATCATCGATCCGCCTTTGGTGCCGGCCAGTGCGTGACCCGCCAGCGGACGCCGTACTCGTCCAGAGCGCGCGTGACCTTCGTATGCGATGCCTCGTCAGCACTCACTGTGACGACTATCGCGCCGTCCTCGATATCGGCTTCCACGGCGTGCACAGCGGCCATCTCCCGCAAGGCCTCGCTCAGCGCTACCCTTGTGGCGTCCGCCCGGAGCGCGAGTTTGTACGGTTTTCCGACCGCAGTGACCGGAAGCTGGTCGACGATGGTGACGGACTTCGGCGTGGACGCCCGTTCCCCGACCCGGTCCTCCGCCCATCGAATCAGGTTCTCGGTCCTGGTTGTCGCACCCGCGGCCAAGGTGACGTAGGCGACCGGTACCTCCCCTGCATGCCGGTCAGGTCTGCCGACCGCCGCTGCGCCGGTCACCTCCGGGTGGGTGAGGAGAACGTCCTCGATAATTGCGGGGTCGATGTTGTGGCCGCCTCGGATGATCAGGTCCTTGGCGCGACCGGTGAGCTGGACGAAGCCGTCCGCATCGACCTGTCCGAGATCGCCGGTGTCGAGCCAGCCGTCCCGCAGTTTGCCGAGGCCGTCGAGCAAGGGGCCGTCGGGGCCATTGCCGGTGACGTAGCCGGGGAAGACCGTGGGGCCCTTGATCACCAGCAGGCCTCTTGTGCCTGGTCCGAGATCATGCCAGTGTCCGGCGTCGTCGACGTGCACTGCCTTGATCTCTTGGTAGGGAAGTCGAAAGCCGAGCGAGCCCTTGGCGGCGTCTGGGAAGCTCCGTACGCTTACGCACGTCGCTTCCGTCAGACCGTACCCTTCGATGAGGGCGACGCCGGTGGCTGCCTCGAAGCCGGCACGCACGGCCGCGGGCAGGGGACTGGCTCCCACCATGGCGTGGCGAAGGCTGCTGATGTCGGCATTCACGGGAGCCGCGGCAAGCGTGGCATAGACGGTAGGAACGGCGCTCATCGCGGTAAGCCGGTGGTGCTCGACGATCTCCCAGAAGACCTCGTAGAGAGCAGGCTCGCGATAGCCCAGCGGTCCGGACCACACGACCGATTGGCCCTTGAAAAGGGGAGCGAGGACGGTCACCACGAGAGCGTTGACGTGGAACAGCGGCAGGGCGGCGAAGTACACGGCGTCCTCGTCGTCGAGCTCGTTGGCTGCGAGCATCCAAGCGTCGGCGATCTCGTTGGCCTGGGTGTGTGCCGCCAGCTTCGGGGTGCCGGTGGTGCCGCCGGTGTGGAAGATTGCCGCCAGATCGCCTGGTCCGGGCCGATCGCCGTGGAACTGCTCGGGCGATGCGTCCGCCGCCAGCCGCATCAGGTAGTCCACGGTTGCGTATCCCACGTTCCCGCCCAGGCCGGTCCCGCCCAGGCCGGTTGGTGCCTGCCCGGTTGGTGACAAAAGGAGCACACGGTCCACCAGGCCCTTCTTCGCAAGACTGAACGCGGCCTCGGTCACCACCGGATCAAGATCGGGCCCAGCGGCCACCAGCACGCGCGCACCCGAGCGCTGGAGCAACTCCGCAACGTGATCCTCGGACAAGCCGGGATTGATCGGGACAGCGATCCCAGCAGCCTGGGAGGCCAGGGTCGCGGCGATGAGCTCTTGGCAGTTGGGCGAGAGTAAGGCAACGGTGTCCTGGCGGCCAACCCCGATTTCTGCCAGCAGGTTCGCTATCCGGTTTACGTCGCGGAGAAGCTCGGAGAACGTCAGCTTGACCGGTTCCTGCCAGCGCCCAGCGTCCCGAAGTATCGCCGCCGCCGTGCGATCCGGCCACAGCTGGGCGGCCCTAGACAGCAGCTCGTACGTCGACGCCGGAAGACCGCGTTCGGAGAGGGGGGTCTTCTCGATCTCGACGACGTCGTCCGGGCTTGAGTACCGCGGCCAAAGGGGCGTGCCGTTCACCGGGCCTCCCTCACCATCGTGCCTTGGCGCCCCAGGTCGACCTTCCCGTCGTCGGTGCTGATGGCGATCTCTATGACGTCACCGCTCTTGAGGTACTTGGGATTGTGGCCCTGGGCCTTGAAGAACAGGCGCCACTTGGCGGCCGGAGGTAGCAGATTGGCGATCAGCTCTACTGGTTTGGGTGGTGCGGTCAGTGCGGTGCCGACAGGCGTGCCCGTCAGGACCAGGTCACCCGGGGAGAGGTGTTGGAAGCGGGTGAGTGCCCGCAACGCCTCGACTGGGAGGTAGATCATGTCGGCCACCGTCATGTCCTGGCGGATCTCGCCGTTTACCCAAAGCCGCAACCGCAGCTCACCAAAGCGCTTCCAGTCCTCATCGTCGAAGAGCACGAGCGTTGGTCCGGTGGGGGTGAAGCTCGGGTAGGACTTGGACTCGTAGAACTGGGTCTTCGGGAGTTGCAGGTCGCGGGCCGAGACGTCGTTGGTGATCACGAGCCCTGCGACGTAGTGGGCGATCGTCTCATCGTTGATCTCAGCGCCGACCGGGGTCTCACGGCCCATCACGAGGCCAATCTCGGCCTCGTAGTCGAGGAAACGCACGTGCCCGGGCCGGACGACGTCGTCATAAGGCCCGCTGATCGAGCCCGAGGACTTGCGGAAGAATGTCAATGGAATCTTTCTAGGATCCATGCCGGCGTCCCTCGCGTGCGAGGCAAAGTTCGTCATCTGGGCCACCACACGGCACGGCACTGTGATCGGCGAGACGAGGTCGAGGTTTTCCACCGGCACGGTCTCGCTGCCGCCGATCGCGGCTTGGATGGCCGCACGATCGGCGAGCAGCTCGCCCGTGGTGGTTGCCGGGGTGGCGATACGGGCGGCACCGGAGGGCGTGTGGACCCACCAGTCGTCTGCGGTTCGCAGGATGGAGATGGTCATGAGGTGGCTACCTTCATCAGGCCGCGCAGGCGCATGAAATCGAACTCGTTGTCGTCGCGGAGCGCCGAGACCATCGAGGCCAGCTCACGCAGCGACTCCCGGCCAGGGGTCATACCGAGGAAGTCTTTGGTGGCCGGAGGGCCCCACTGGGCGAGACCGGAGGCGGTCATTTGTGCCCAACCGGCCTCGAGGGTGCAGTCAAACATGTCCCCGTCGGTGAAGTGCTCGACCAGGAAGCCGTTGGGGTCACGCCAGTAGTCGAAGATTTGACTGCCTTGGATGTGACGGCCGATTCCCCACGAGCGGTGGTACCCAAGGTCGCGCAAAAGCTCACCGCCCGCGGCCAGGGCATCGATGTCGGCCACCTGGTATGCCGAGTGCACGTAGCGATTCGTCGGGCCCAGCGTCATCGCGATCGTGTGATGGTCGGTCGGTGTCGAACCCCGGTCGCAGCGGATGAAGCTCATTGTCGGCCCCCGCTCGCGCTGCCCCGGGTAGTAGAGGAAGTCACTGACAATCAGGCCAAGGTGGTGCAGGTACCAGTCGAGCGTTTCACGGTACTTTGTGCTCTGCAGCACGACGTGACCGAGGCGCTGGACGGTCGCTGGCTGACGCAGCGGCCGTTGGGTCTGGTTGGCCCGCACCACCTCGTGGCCGGCGTTGAAGGTGAGGGGCGTCTGGGCCGGCAGGGAAGGGAGTTTGTGCGTGTCTGCGACGACGCGAATGGAAGCGCCGCTCGGATCCACGAGATCGACGCCCATGCCGCCGATCGTCTCCGGTAGCTTCTTCGAGGTCGCGCCTGTCGCCTCAGCCAGGCGAAGGACGTCCGAGGCCTCGGCCGCAGTGAACGCGGCACCCAGGTATTGCGATCTCGGTCCGCGCCGTACGATCACGCACGGCGCTCCGGCGTCGGTGCCCCGGAGGTGCAGCTCGTCACGGGTGCGCAGGCTCGTGGCGAATCCGAAGGCTTGCGCGAAGGTCTCTGCAGCGGCCAGGTCTGGCTTCTGGAACTCGAGCCAGGCGATGTCGTGCACCTTGATGATCGGGTTCGCCGCCCGTCCGGGGTGCTCGCCTCGCAGCGCCCCCTGCTCACTGTGGAGGTCGCTGTGGGTGCCGTGGTGGTCGTGGTGGTCGTTCATGGATTGCCTCTCTTTCTGACTAAATCATCGATTATGACGATATCGTCAGTCAAGGGCAATTGAAGATTTCTTCATTTCTGACGGCGCGCTGCTAGGCTTTCTGTGACCGAATGACTTCAAGGAGGCAACGATGACCCCAGCCCCGGCCTCGTCCCCTGAACCCAGCCGGTCGCATCGACGGAAGGCGCAGACTCGTGCCGCGTTGATCCGCGCAGCACAGTCCTTCCTTGCTCAAGGACAGACCAACATCCCGGTGCTGGAGATCACCCAGGCTGCGGACGTCGGGCTCGGCTCCTTTTACAACCACTTTGAGTCGAAAGACCAGCTGTTCGAGGAAGCGGTCGAGCACGTCTTGGACCTCCTCGGCGCGGTCCTCGACGAACTCACCTCCGACGTCGACGACCCCGCCGTCGCGTTTGCGACCAGTTTCCGGTTGACCGGTCGTTTCCACCGCCGTGAACCTCAGCTCAGCAAGGTGATCCTGCACAGCGCACTCGACCTCCTCGGCGCGCAGACAGGGCTGGCACCGCGTGTGCGGCGCGACATCCAGGCCGGCATCGAGTCCGGTCGGTTCACCATGACAGACGTCGACGTCGCAGTGGTGTGCGCCGTCGGCGCGGCAACCTTCCTCGGACAGCTCTTGCATGCCGAACCGGACCGCGACGACGCCGAGACGACGGATCGGGCGGCCGAGGCACTCCTACGAATGCTGGGTGTGTCTGCCAACGAAGCTCGTGCAATATGTCGCAGCCCACTCCCCGAGCTCCATACGGCAGAGCTGCGCGGTGCCGTCGACGAGGCGACAATCGACGGAGACGCGGCCCGCTGAATTGCGTGACCTGGGCCCGCTTGTTGGCTAGTCGATCAGGTCGAACGATCAGGCAAGTAGCACCGGTGTTGTGGGTTGTGCGGTACGCGTCGTGTGGCTTATCAACCTCCTGACGCGTACAGTCACGAATACACACCACATCGTTGGTGGCGTTCGTTCATGGCGGGGGCTGCAGAACGGATTCCTTATTGCTCTCGCGCAAGAATCCAGTGCCTATCGGCAGGCCGGATGCGGGAAGCCGCGGGTTGTTCAACCCGCCCTCGGATCCACGCCAATCAATTCGATCATTGGCCTGTCACGGTTTTGCGGTCTCAAACAATACTTCATGCCAATCTGTGGCACTAGTTCTTGGTGTGCCCACCAACATCTGGAGAAATCCCATGCGCAAAATCCTCAAGGCGGCAGGCATCCTTGCCGCCGCCGGAATCCTGCTCAGCGCCGCACTTTCCCCCGCGTCGGCAGATACAGTGGTCTCCACCGTCTCGGGCGGTGCCCTGACATCGACCACCGCGGGTGCTACCCTGGCCGGCGTAACACTGACCGGGGCCACCCAGACAGCCACGGGTACCTCCACGCTGTGGACCATCACCGACGCCCGTGGCACGGGTGCGGCCTGGACTCTTTCGGTCACTGCGACCGCCCCACCAGCGCAGCCGGAACCATCGAAACGACCGCGCGCGTCATTCCCGTCGGCGACCTGAGCATCACCCCGGGCACTGTCACAGCGGGCATCGGCGCTGATGCGGCTACAGGAATAACCGCACCTGCCTTGACTTTCACCGGGTCGGCCCAGGCCCTGGTATCGGCGGCGAGTCCGAGCAGGGGAATCTATACCCTAACCCCCACCTTTAGTCTCAGCGTCCCGGCCAACGCCTACCGATCCAATTATTCCGCCGCGGTCGGATCCACCGCGCTGAACCCGTACACTTCGACCCTCACCTACACCATCGCCTGACAGGCAGTGTGCTCTGTGACCAGCCCACCCGTGCGCGCCCGGCCTCACGGACCTCTGCGTGCCGCCCTCATGACGGCGGTGCTTGCCTTGGCATTGCTCGCTTCCGCCGGACAGGCAGCGGCGGTAGACAGCGGGACCCTCGGAATCCGGCCTGCGAATGAATCGGACTTCTTCCACCTCTCCCTCTACCCCGGAGCAGCCGCGGATGGCACCGCAATCGTGAGCAACCACACCCAGACACCGGTAACGCTGCTCAACTATCCGGTAGACGGCCAAAGCACACCGCAGGGGACCTTCGCGCTGGCCGCCCAGTCCGACGCCCGCTCCGGCGTCGGAGCCTGGGCGCAATTGAACGCTGATCACATCACAGTGCCGGCGAACTCGGACCTTACAGTCCCCTTCCGGATCAGCGTGCCGGCTGGCACCCCGCCGGGCGACTACGCCGGTGGGCTGATCATCCAAAGCCCCCCGGTCCAGGGCCAAACGACCAAAGTCAACGGAGATACGGCCGTCCGTTTGGACGTCATCCAGCGCCAGGGCGTGCGCATCTATCTCAACGTCGCCGGCACCGCCGTCAAGTCCCTTCAGCACGGCGATATGAGTTGGCAGCAGAGCGGGGACGCGCTCACATTCACCTTGCCCCTGAAGAACACGGGCAACACCATCCTGCACCCGTCCGCCAAGCTCGATATCAGCGGCTGGGTCGGAGCGAACACCCAACTCACATTCGACACCCCCGAAAGCATGCTCCCCGGAGCAAATCTCGATCTGCACGCCAAGCTAATTCAGGCACCCCTCATCCAGGCCGGCAACGCGGAAGCAACCATCACCTCCGAGGCCGGCACCGGGCATGCGGAGACCACCATCAACTACGCCCCATGGCTACTCATCATCACCGGACTGCTCGTCGTCCTAGCGGCCCTCTATGGTTCCTGGCGGATGGTCCGCTTTGTTCGTAGAGCCCGCCGCGCCATCGCCCAGGTCTCGGCAAATGAACGAGAAGCCCCGCAGTCGGCTGTACGTTGACGCTCACAACCTTCTGGAACTTCCAGGGGACTCCGGATGTTGGCAGCGATGGGGGCAATGCGTGTAATGAAGCAAGATGATCTGGTGATGCAGTCGCTGCTGCTGGAGGAAATCGAGCAGTCGGTTATCGGACTCGATGACATCTGGCGGGTGATCTATTGGAACCAAGCCTCCGAGCGGCTTTACGGGTTCCGGTCCACGGAGGTCCTCGGTCGGAAAGTCACCGAGCTTGGGATCATCGCCAGCCTGGACGTACCGGGACAGGCAGCGACCATGCAGGAGATCACGGACGGGATCGCCGCGGGCCAAGGCTGGGCAGGTGAGTTCTGGATGCAGCACCGAACGGGACGCGGGTTCACGGTGTATGCCACGGTCAGTCCTGTCCGAGGCATAGGTGCCATGACGGTCGCGGCGGTGGCCGTGTCCACGGAAATAACGCGGGACATCGCTGAGCTGAAACGTCTGCAGGTGGCCGCAGCCGAACTTGAACGCCTTATCGCCGCCCAAGAAATGGTTCACATGGGCAGCGTTGAACACGACATCGTTTCGGACCGGTGGTCGCACTCAGATGAATATGCCCGGATCTACGGACTGGCCCCGGGCGAACTGGTCTCACGGAAACAGTCCCTGGCGCTGGTCCATCCTGAGGACCTGGAGGTGATCGAGGCCGCGCGGCGGGCGCTTGACTCAGGCACGAAGCGTGTTGAGTACGAGTTTCGCATCATGAGGGCCGACGGTGAGCTTCGGTGGATGCAGTCCCAAGCCAGAATGACCCATGACGCCACTAGCGGGGCGCCGTTGCGTTTCCTAGCCACGGTCATGGACATCACTGACCGTAAAGACGCCGAACAGGTTCTTGAATGGCAGGCCCGCCACGACGCGTTGACTGGCCTGCCGAACAGATATCTGCTCATCGATGTGCTCAAGGGCTTCCTGGGGCGGGCATCCCGGCGGGTAGTGGTGATGTTCGTGGATGTCGACCGGTTCAAGCTCGTCAATGATGGCATCGGGCACACGGCCGGGGACGCTCTCTTGATCCTCCTCGGCGAACGGCTCCGGACTGCCGTCCGACCGGGCGATACCGTGGGCCGATTCGGCGGCGACGAATTCGTCATCGTTTGCGAGAACCTGGGTACCCGCGACGCCGCAGCGGCTGCGGAACGCATCAGGATGGCGACCCGGCAGCCGTTTAATATTGACGGACGAAGGATCTTCCTGAACGTCAGTGTCGGGATCGCCGTCTCGGGCCCGGGAGACACTGCGGAATCGTTGCTGCACGGCGCGGACACGGCCATGTATGAAGCTAAGGCCGCCGGTGGAGACGGCTCAGTGGTCTATGACTCTCGCACAACCGGGCAGGCAGCCGGGCGCCTGGACCTGCAATCCGACCTGCGCGTGGCCTTGGAACGGGATGAACTTTTCCTGGAATACCAACCCATCATTGAACTGGATGCGGAACAAACGGTCGGGTTTGAGGCCCTCTTGCGCTGGCGTCATCGTGAACACGGACTGATCATGCCGGACACGTTCATCCCCATCGCCGAGGAGACAGGCCTCATTGTTCCAATCGGAACCTGGGTGCTCAACGAGGCATTGGCCCAGGTCCAGCGGTGGCGCTCCAATGTTCCGGGAGCCGGGAGCCGGGAACCTCTGGGCCGCAGTGAACATTTCCGCCCGCCAGCTCGTGACCCCCGACTTCCCGGACATCGTGCACACAGCGGCTCTGGCGGCGGGCATCGATCCAGCGGCGGTGAACCTGGAGATCACCGAAACCGTGTTGATGGAGCAACCTGAGCTTCCATCGGAGACCCTCCACAGGCTGCACGACCTCGGTGTCGGGCTTTCCATCGACGACTTCGGCACCGGCTATTCCTCATTGAGCTACATTCAATGGATGTCCGCCCGCACCCTGAAGATCGACCGGTCCTTTATTGAGGTACTCGACACGGACCCGCAGAGGGCCTCCATCATCGAACTCATCTTAGGCATGGCACGCACCCTCGACCTGATTGTGATCGCGGAAGGAGTCGAAACTCCCAATCAACTCGCCGAACTTCGACGCCTCGGCGTCCACCATGCCCAGGGCTACCTCTGGAGTAAGGCAATGCCGGCTGACCAAGTCACGGCCTGGCTGACGTGAAGGGTCCGACACTCAGCGGGGCGGACCGGGCTTGAACGTGTAATCCAGCCCGGACCAGCAGGGCGCCGAGCGGTTACCCGAAATCCCCGACCTCAGTAGAGGGCAGGGATTTTGGCGTCTGGTGCATTTACCCGTTGGTGAGGGTGACGTCGTCGAGGTACATCCAGGTGTCGTCGGCGGGGGTGGAGCCGTCGAGGTGGACGTTGAACCAGAGGGTGATGGTCTGGCCTTTGTAGGCGGTGAGGTCGGCGGTGAGCTGGGTCCAGGTGCCGTTGTTGTTGCAGAGTTTGAAGAGGCTTCCCAGGGTGGTGCCGGTGGTGGTGCGGACTTGTGCTTCCATCCAGTCGTACGGGCAGGCATTTCCGGTGCAGGGGTCTTCCTGGCTGTGGGGCTGGTACCAGAAGGACAGGGTGGTGGTTCCGGTGGCGGGGACGGTGATGGTCTGGGACAGGCTGCTGTCGCCGAGGGGTTCGGCTCCTGAGGCCAGGCCCAGGAGCGCGGAGCCGGTTCCGGTGTGGGCGATGGTGGAGGCCACGGGTGCCTTGACGCCGCCGGTGATCCAGGAGCTGAGCCCGGATTCGAAGCCGCCGTTGGTGATGGTCGAGGTGGTTGTTCCCGTGGGGGTGACCGGCGCCGATGCCGTGGAGGCCGGTGAGGTGCCTATGGCGTTGGTGGCGGTGACGGTGAAGGTGTACGCGGTGCCGTTGCTCAACCCGGTGATGTTCGCCGTCGTCGCGGGCGGGTTCCCGGTGACCGTGACCGGGGCCAGGGTCGTGGCGCCGGCGTGCGGGGTGATGGCGTAGGAGGTGATCGCGGAGCCGCCGTTGGCCGGGGCCGTCCAGGACACGGCGGCGGAGGCGTTCCCGGCCGTCGCGGTGACCCCGGTGGGGGCGGCGGGTGCCGTCGCGGCTGCGGTGGGGGTGACCGGTGCCGAGGCCGCGGAGGCCGGTGAGGTGCCGATGGCGTTGGTGGCGGTGACGGTAAACGTGTAGGCGGTGCCGTTGCTGAGTCCGGTGATGTTCGCGGTCGTGGCGGGCGGGTTCCCGGTGACGGTGACCGGGGCCAGGGTCGTGGCGCCGGCGTGCGGGGTGATGGCGTAGGAGGTGATCGCGGAGCCGCCGTT